>CANESS010000001.1 GCA_947441115.1 Saprospirales bacterium
GGCTAAACTTGCTTATTTTGCACTTTTAAACTCAACTAATATGTCCACTTCTGCTAAGGTAGATTTTCAGTTAAAAAATAAGGTCAAGATTGTAACTGCGGCCTCTTTGTTTGATGGCCACGATGCTGCTATCAATATTATGCGCCGTATTATTCAGTCTAAAGGCGCGGAGGTAGTGCACCTAGGCCACAATAGAAGTGCGGCAGATATAGTCAATACTGCTATTCAGGAAGATGCGAATGCTATAGCTATTACAAGTTATCAGGGAGGTCATATTGAATTCTTTAAATATATTCATGATCTGTTAAAAGAGCAGGGCTGCGGCCATATTAAGATTTTCGGTGGTGGAGGAGGAACTATCCTTCCTACAGAGATTAAAGAATTGATGGATTATGGTATAGCGCGTATCTACTCGCCTGATGACGGACGGTCTATGGGTCTGGAAGGTATGATTATCGATTTGCTCCAGCAGTGTGATTTTCCTACGGGTACACCTGAGAGCTATAAGGACTACCATGGTAAGGCAGATTTTGCCAAAGCTTTTGAAGTATGCGACAGTAAATTTCTAGCCCGTCTAATTTCTACGGCAGAAAACTTCCCTGAGATCTTGGAAGCGGATTTGCGCAAGCTTTTCCCTGAAAATAGAGCTATGCCCTCACCTGTATTGGGTATAACGGGTACAGGCGGTGCGGGAAAGTCTTCGATGATAGATGAAATTGTTCGTCGATTTCTCTTTGAATTTGACGATAAGCGAATAGCTATTTTATCGGTAGATCCATCGAAGCGAAAGACAGGAGGTGCGCTGCTAGGCGATAGAATACGTATGAATGCGATTAATAATGACCGCGTATTTATGCGCTCATTGGCTACTAGGCAGTCTAATCTGGCTTTGTCTAAATATGTGAATGAAGCCGTGGAGATTTTAAAACTGGCTCATTTTGATTTGATAATTTTAGAGACATCTGGCATAGGGCAGAGTGACACCGAGATAGTAGACCATTCGGATGTATCGATGTATATTATGACTCCAGAGTTTGGAGCCGCCAGTCAGCTAGAAAAGATTGATATGCTTGACTTCGCAGATATCGTAGCCGTCAATAAATTTGATAAGCGTGGCGCACTTGATGCGATTCGTGATGTCAAAAAGCAATTTCAGCGCAATCATAACCTGTGGGATCAAGATCCTGATACTATGCCCGTCTATGGCACAATAGCCTCTCAGTTTAATGACCCGGGCACCAACGAACTATTTATCAATCTGATGAAAGTGATATCAGATCGATGGACCGAGAAGTACGCTGCTAAGAATTGATAATATAGAAAGAGCCTTAGTATTTCTTCGTTGCTTTTTTCTCTCTTTTTTCTTCTTTCTTTTCCTTCGCAGTTTTAACTGGTTCTTTTTTTACCTCTTTTTTGGTGTCTTTAGATTTTGCCATAATTTATAAATTGGTTAGTGAAGTATTTTTTGAGCTTAAAATTTGAGCTAGGCTTTTAATAATTATTTCAAACACAAATTTAAGTCATTTATAATATAATTTACTTCAAAAATATTTCGGCCTTAATATAAATCAGTTCAGCTTTTTTTTGAGCTTCTAGAAATTTTTATGAAGTCTTTCGTATTACATTGGTATAGAATAGATCGACATTAAACTATCTTGACTAGAGCAGATAATTGAGTATGTGAAGGACAATTTTATAAAAGAGCTTTTCGTTTCAAGGTTTACTAATTGAGCAAATCAGGTCTTCGATCCTTGGTGCGCTGATAGGCCTGGTCATAGTTCCATTCCTCTATCTTCTTATGATTGCCAGAGAGAAGAACTTCTGGCACACAGCGTCCGTCCCATTCTTCAGGTCTAGAATATACGGGAGGAGCCAATAGGCCATCTTGAAAACTATCTGAGAGTGCAGAGGTCTCATCGTTGAGTACTCCAGGTATTAGTCTGCCAATGCTATCTATCAGCACTGCGGCTCCGATTTCACCACCAGAAGGCACATAATCACCTATTGAAATTTCCATCGTGACATATTTTTCACGTATACGCTCATCTATCCCTTTATAATGACCACAGATCATAAGTAAATTTCCTTTTAAGGATAGCGTGTTGGCTAGTCGCTGGTTATAGGTGACTCCATCAGGACATAGATAGATGATTTCATCATAGTCTCTTTCCTTTTTGAGCTCTTCTATACATTTGGCCAGTGGTTCGCACATGAGTACCATTCCTGCTTCGCCACCATACTGGTAGTCGTCTACCTGCAGGTGCTTGCCTATGCCATAGGGTCTAAGTGCAATGGCACGTATGGATAAAATCTCTTTCTGCTGGGCACGTTTGAGAATAGAATGGGAGAGAAAACTATCCATCAATTCTGGCAGTACACTGATTACGTCTATATTCACGGGGTAAAATTAGTTATTCAGACTTAGAAATCGGTTTTTAGTTTAGCTCTTAGTTAGGATATTAATTTGAAAATAATTCGATATAGTCCTCCGTCAGCTGACAATAGATAGCCATTTTATCATCATCTATAGTCATGACATATTCATCTATCAATGGCACCAGAAGCAGCTTATCATTGCTGAGTTTTATCTCCAAGGTCTCTTGATGATTATTCTGGTAAATGGTTATGACTTGTCCTATTTTCTCCTCCAGATTATAAACCTCATAGCCTACTAAATCTTCTGCTATTTCTTCATCAAAAAATTGACTAAGTAGTTTTTCATCCATGAAAATTTCTCGACTATTGAGCGCTTGCGCTTGTTCTTTGCCCGAATAGTTCGTCCATTTGATATGAAGTGTATAGTCATCTATCTTTGTTAGTTTTTCTATGATCAGGGGACTATACATAGTACCTTTTTGGATAAATACCGCCTTGATAGATGAGTCAATTATAGCAGCATCCAGAGCCACTAGTGTGGTGCCATCGAAGCCTTTAGTTTTTAATATGGTTCCTATTTTTATAAATGAATTCATCTTAATAATTTATAGTTCTACGCTGTCTTACCACTTCATATAGCAATATACTCGCACTATTAGATACGTTCATAGAATCTATTTTTCCTAACATAGGTATTTTGATACATTGGTCTGCATGCGAAGCCCAAAATTCTGAAATTCCTGTGCTCTCTGTCCCGAAGACAATAGCTGATGGCTGGGTGAAATCCTCTTGATAATAATATTTTTCTGTATGAAGATACGTCGGATAAATTTGAACACTATGTTTCTGACAAAAGGCCAAAGCTTCTTGATTAGTGCAGGAAACTATCTGCTTAGAAAATACGCAACCTAGGCTATTTCTGACTACATTATGATTATAGATATCTGTCTGCATTTCGGTACAGAGGATGACATCTACATTGGCGGCGTCTGCTGTGCGAAATAGAGAGCCAAGATTGCCAGGTTTTTCTATATTTTCTAAAATGAGCACAAAGGGTTTTGGCCTTAGCACTACATCGGCTAGTTTTAGATATTTAGCCTTAGCTACAGCTATGATAGAGCTTTTGACATCGCGAATAGCTATCTTTTCCATCACTTCAGTCGAACACTCATAGACTTCTTTAGCTGCTTCTTTTATACTAGTATTTACATCCGTTAGACTTTTTTCTATCAGCAGTTTTTCTATTTCTATACCTGATGCTATGGCTATTTCTATTTCTTTTTGACCTTCTATTATACATAGTCCAAGCTCCTTGCGTTTAGCAGCTTTATACTTTAGTTCTACAATCGATTTGACCAATTGGTTTTGTGTACTCTGAATTTCTTTCAAATGAACCCTCGTTTTATCAATGATTTTAAAGCTCAAATTTAGTCTAGTTTGTATAAATTTGTAGAAACAGTATCAAATGAAGTTAAAAAATCTGCTTTTGATATGCCTTATTCTATCATTTACGTTGATTCAGGCACAGAATTTAACTCTACCGATAGATTTTCCTATATCTCTGGCAGGAAACTATGCGGAACTCCGAAAAAATCATTTTCATATGGGGTTGGACTTCCGAACGGAAAATAAAGAAAATATTAGAATTATAGCAGTAGAAGATGGTTATATATCCCGAATGGTGATAGCGCCAAACGGATATGGTAAGGCGATTTACATTCACCATCCGCAACAAGGATTTACCTCCTTATATGCCCATCTAAATGCCTTCAGGCCCGATATGGAGTGGTGGATTAATCAGGCTCAATATGCTAGACAGTTAAATGCAATCGATACATCCTTTGCCCAAGCTAAGTTTTTTGTAAAAAAAGGTGAGAATATTGCTTTTTCTGGCAATACAGGCAGCTCAGAAGGTCCACACCTTCATTTTGAAATACGAAATTTGCAAACAGAAAAAACAATTAACCCTCTGCATTTTTATCCGCAGATAAAGGATACCATAGCTCCTAGTTTAAATAAAATCATTTTTTACCATGTCGACGGGGAGTCTATTTTTATCGATAAATTATCGGCGAAAGAAATTAGTCAACAGACGGTGGAGTTAAATTCGAGTAGTATAGGTCTTGCTATATCAACTTTTGATAAAATGAATTATTCCCCCAATGTATTTGGTATATATGCATTGAGAGTTTATGTTGATAATGAACGAATTTATCAGTTCAAGCTAGATAGTCTGGACTTCAACTGGCAGAGTCATATTCGAGCGGCTAGTGACTATGGTATAAGGGAAAATGATGTATATAAAGCCTTTTATGAATTATGTAGCTTTAACCTCACAGATAGCGGCAGTGCAAATGGTATCATACACATACTGCCAAAAGAAAAAAAACAAGTTCGCATTGAAGTATACGATTTTCATGGGAATACTTCTTCTGTAGAATTTTTTCTAACGTCTACAGGTGAATTTAAATCGGATCAATCGAAAGCAATAGATTGCAGACAAGAACAAATGTTGACGGATCAAAAAAGTTTTCAGTTGCTCATACCAGCGAATGGATTAGCTGAGAATTATGCGCTTAATTATACATTGGAAAAATTAACTAGTGATGAATTGTTCAAGATAAATCTTCTAAATTCTTCTGTGGCAGCTCTCATACCAGCTCAATTGTCCTATTTTGTTCCGCCAGCGACTAAGCATATCCAGAAGCTATATCTAGAGTCAAAAATAGATAATAAGGTGAAATGCTATACGGGATTTTTACGGCAAAATATCCTTATCTTTCCTAAATTGAAAAACTTCGGCACTTTAACAGTCCGATATGACCATGCCGCTCCTGAAGTCATTAGATTGCCTTTACGTCGACAGCTTTATCTTGTATTTACTGTCAAAGATAAAGAGTCAGGAATAGAAGATTATCGACTCTATATCAATGGTATGTGGCGAAAACTCTATTTTGATGAAAAAAATAATGAGTTGATTTATAAAATTATTTCTGAAGATAAAGGGAAGAAAGTCAAAGGCTTACTAGAAGTTATAGACCGAGTAGGAAATAAAAACAGCAAAAGCTTTGAAATTTTATTGTAGAAAATATGTTATAGAATTTAGTAACCTAAAATAATAGTTCGCGAATGGATGAGGTGAGAAAGCGTTTTCTGAACTATATTCAATATGAGAAAAGACTCTCTAAGAATACGCTGATAGCTTATGAGCAAGATTTGAATCAGTTTAGTTTATTTCTTCATTACAATTTTCAGCATCAGGATATGCTTACGGCCAATTCAAGTATGATTAGATCATGGACCATCTCTCTGATAGAAAAAAAAGATACAGCTACTACGGTCAATCGAAAAATTTCTTGTCTAAAATCATTCTATAAGTTTTTACTTAAAAATGGCTCTATACAGCAGAATCCGACTTCTAAAATCATTAGACCGAAAACGCCTAAGCGTCTGCCAAAGGATATATCTGCTGGAAAACTGCAGGACATCAAAGACAAACTAGAACTCAGCCTCACAGAAGATAATTTTGATGCTCGCCGAGACTATACAATGTTTATGACATTTTATTTATGTGGTCTACGTCGCAGTGAGCTCATCGATATGCAGTGGCAGCAGATAGATCTGTCTCTGAAGCAGATATCTGTCATAGGCAAAGGTAAAAAGCAGCGTTTTATTCCTATCAATTTTCAGCTCATAGAGCTATTGTATAGTTATAAGCAGGAGATAAGTGATCAGAACATTATAGCGGAGAATGATCATGTTTTTATCTTAAATAATGGAAAACAACTCTATCCTAATTTTGTTTATAGAACCATAAAAAAATACTTAATGGAGGTCACGTCTCAAAAGGGAATTGGGCCACATTCTTTAAGACACAGTTTCGCTACTCATCTGCTAAACGAAGGCGCCGAACTCAACGCTATTAAAGGTCTACTGGGCCACAGTTCATTAGCATCTACACAGGTATATACGCACAGCAGTATCGAAAAACTAAAACATATTCATAAATTATCTCACCCTAAATCTTAAAAACGTATGAACAGAAAAATTCAAGCAGACGGATTCGTTGCAGATCTCAAATTGGTGGAGTTTATAGAAGCCAAAACGGACAAATTAATTACATTCTACGATAAAATCATCGATATTGATGTCAAACTAAAAACGGATAGTCATCAAAAAATAAAGGATAAAATAGTGCATATTCTATGCCACATTCCCAGCAGTAATTTATTTGTAGAAGCTAAAGCCAAATCGTTTGAAGAGGCTACAGATGAAGCAGTGGAAGATTTAAAAAGACAGATCAAGCGCAAGAAAGAAATAGCTTTAGGCAAGGCAACTGGTGGATCAGCTGAAGCACTGCAGGATAGAGATTGGGAAGATTATGACGATTAATAAGTCTTCATTCTAAATAGACTGAATCAGATAATTTTTAACTTCAGCTTTCGGAGCCGAATAGAAGTTTATTTATTGCACTTCGTGAGATTATTATCTGTAGATAAGGAAATCAGTCCAGAGTGGAAGTTTAAACTGCCCTTCTTCTATTTTAAGGGAAAGATGTTTTGTTATTTAGGGTATCACAAAAAGTATAAGCAGCCATTTAATGGTATCATTGTTGGGAATAAAAATAGATCATTCTGATTGGATAACGGAAGGATGCAAACGAATAAAAATTTATTTATTAGATCCAGAAGGATATTGACGTTATAAAAGTTCGAAAGATTTTTAAATTCAGCTATTTTAATCACTAATTCCTCGGTTTCTAAGCAGAGATAAGTGGAATGGAATATTTTTGTAAAATTAACGGATAGAAAAAACTAAAATGAAGTCATTAGCTGACATATTAAATATAGATCACCCCATAATTGTAGCCCCTATGTTTCTCATATCTAATGTGGAAATGGTAGTAGCTGCTTGTGAGGCTGGTGCTTCAGGAGCTTTTCCAGCATTAAATTATCGAAGTCTTGACGAGTTAAGACAGGCAATTCGTGATATTCGCTCTAGAACATCAAAGCCATTTGGGGTCAATTTGATTGTTAATAAATCGAATATAAAATATAAGGCACAGCTCGAACTATTGCTCGAAGAAAAAATCGATTATATTATTACATCATTAGGTAGTCCTCAGGAGACTATTAAATCATGTAAGCCCCTGGGAATAAAAGTATTCTGTGATGTTATAGATGCCGTCTATGCAAAAAAAGTAGAAAAGATGGGAGCAGATGCCATCATAGCTGTCAATAATAAAGCAGGAGGGCATTGTGGAAAGATCGATCCATTGAAATTAATAAAAAATATTCAAGCAGAGTGCCAGATACCAATAATATCAGCAGGAGGCATCGGGAGAAAATCCCAGATAGATGAGGTGATGAAGCACGGTGCGATCGGAGTCTCTGTTGGTACTATATTCTTAGCCAGCGAAGAATCAACCATATCCAAAGATTATAAAGATGCTTTAGTTAAATATGGCGAAAAGGATATTGTTTTGACCACTAAAATGTCTGGGTCGCATCTGACGGTGATTAATACACCTTATGTCCAGTCTCTGGGTACAAAAGCTAGCTTTTTGGAAAGACTGATGCATAAAAATAAATGGCTAAAAAAATACATTAAAATGGTTATATCTCTAAGGGGTATGAGAGCCATAGAAAAATCTACCTTCAAATCAACTTATGAAACGGTCTGGTGCGCTGGGCCTTCTATCGAGTTTATTAAATCCGTGCGACCATTGAAAGAAATTATGAAAGATCTTACTAGTGATATTAGTTAGATATAAGTAATACCAATAGGATAATCTTGACTTATCAGTTCAATGAGCTTTTGTTTTTTCTCTGGATGCCATACAATATCATATTCACCTCCACCTATTATGACTATTCTATGTTGAGTCAATTGTTTGAAATAGGCGAGATAATTTTCGTTGAGTTGTTCTAAATAACTGTCTTTTATATTGATCTCGTAGTCTCTACCACGCTGCAGAATATTACTTTTAAGTGTATCTATACTTTGATAAATATAGATAGTCAAATCAGGAACAGGTATCTGATGAAACATGATTTGAAAGAGTTTTTTGTAAAGTTCTAGTTCGTCTGCTTTGAGGTTAATCGAAGCAAAAACAAGTGACTTGTAGAGTACGAAGTCACTTATTATTATATCTTGAAATAAATCTCGTTTTTCTATTTCGTTTTTGACCTGATGATATCGCGAGGCAAGGAAGGAAAGCTCTAGTGGAAAACTGTACTTATTTTTATCTTCATAAAATTTTATAAGAAAGGGATTTTCCTCATATTCCTCAAGTAATAGTTTCGCTCCAAAGTGTTGTGCTAGAAAAGCAGCTATCGTGGTCTTTCCTGCGCCTATGACCCCTTCAATAGCTATATAATTATAATTCAATTTTCTTTATTAAACTTCAATTGTTGTTCAAAAAATGATTGAAAACTTTTCACTTTCGACTTTCGACAGATGAAAACTATTTTCCTTTATACTCATTGACCTCTAGCTGGTCTTCGCATTCTAGCAGCAAGTCGAGGATTGTAGCCCCCATGATCGGATGATAAAGGTCTGGAGCTATCTCTGAAAGCGGAATTAGGGTAAATCTTCTCTCATGTAGAAATGGATGCGGTATGGTCAAATCCATTTCACATATCATTTCGTCTTCATACATCAATATATCAATATCTATTTCACGTGGCCCCCATTTATAGGTTTCTTCGCGCTCCATGAGTTTTTCGATTTCAGCAATTTTTTCAAGAACTTTTTTAGGTTTTAATTTTGATTCTACCTCTAAGGCTTGATTGAGAAATTCATCTTGTTCATTCTCTCCCCAAGGTTGAGTTTCATATACTTTTGATTTTTTAACTATTTTCCCGATTTTCCCTTCTACTTGTTCTCGGGCCTTCTCGAGCTGTTTTAATCTATTGCCTATATTGCTTCCTAATAAAAGGTGTATCACTGCCATTTTTCTTATCTTTACAACAAAATTCAATAAAAAAAACTATTTAGTATGAGAAATTTTCTAAAGACCTTATTGGCAGTGATTTTTGGAAATATTATTTTTTTCGGAATTTTCTTCTTATTGCTTATAGGATTGGCGGTAGGGGTAGTGATAAGTACGAAAGGAAGTAAAGTAGAGCTAAAAGGAGATCATATACTGACTTTAAATATTCGCAGTGGCTTGTCAGATTTGTCTCAGGACAAAAGTTTTGATCTCGGTATGGGACAGGGGAATCAAAGTGCCATTAGCATTTATGACATTATAGATGGTATTAAAAAGGCAAAAAATGACAAATCAATCAAAGCATTGTGGATCCAGATGAACTATAATGAGGAGCTGAGCTATGCCCAGATAGACATGCTGAGAGCGGCAATTAAAGATTTTAAGGCTAGTGAAAAACCAGTAGTGGCCTATGGGGAGGCTGTATCTCAGAAGATGTACTATCTAGGCTCGGCATCAGATATGGTTATGGTCAATCCGCAAGGAGCTCTTGATGTGCGCGGTTTCGCTGCTCAATTGACTTTTTTCAAAAAGACTCTGGATAGATTAGAAATTAAACCACAAATTTTTTATGCCGGAAAATTCAAAAGTGCCACGGAGCCATTCAGGCTAGAGAAGATGAGTGATGAGAATAAAGTGCAGATGAAAGAATTGCTCTCCGATATTTCTAATTCCGTTTTTTCAAGCATTGCAGCAGACAGAAAAATAAATTTGGAAAATTTGAATTTAGCAATAAATGAGTTGCGAACAAGCATGCCGGAAGATGCACTCAGTTCTGGTCTGATTGACAAAATAACCTACCTAGATGAAGCAGAATGGGAACTTAAAAGCCTAATGAAGCTAGGAGAGAAAACAGAATTGAAAAAATTGTCTTTGTCGAATTACTTGGAAGATAAGTTTCCGTTATTTAAGAATGAAGGTATCGCAGTATATGTAGCTGAGGGCGATATCGTAGATGGAAAAGCAGAAGAAGGCAGTATAGGCTCAGAAGACATGGTTAAAGATATTCGAGCTATGGCAGAAGATAAAGATATTAAAGCCGTTGTATTACGGATCAATTCTCCAGGAGGCAGTGCCTTGGCTTCTGATGTCATCTTACGAGAGTTGGATATATTGAAGAAGAAAAAACCGCTGGTAGTTTCTATGGGCAACGTGGCGGCTAGTGGAGGTTATTATATAGCTAGTGGGGCAGAGAAAATATTCGCAGAGAAAAATACGATTACGGGTTCTATTGGTGTATTTGGTATCATCCCTAACATAGGACAGATGTTGGAAAATAAGTTGGGAGTTACATTTGATGAAGTTGAGTTGCATGAACATGCAGCTATGGGGGTTTATAAAAACTTCGATGCATTAGAAGCTGCTAGAATACAGCAGTCTATTGATAAAATTTACCTCAGTTTCAAATCAATCGTAGCAAAAGGAAGAAATATGAATATCGATAGTTTAGAAAATATAGCACAGGGTCGAGTCTGGAGTGGCACTAGAGCCAAGGAGCTGAAACTCGTAGACGAGATTGGTGGCCTTAAGGATGCGATAGCCTATATTGCAAAATCAAAGTCACTGAATGCTTCCAACTATTTTTTCTTCAATAAAAGAAAAAGTGATTTTGAAATGCTTTTTGAAGGATTTTCAAACGAGGATACCAAATCATCGATTGAAGAAAAGTATTTGAAATCTAAATTAGGTTCCTATTCAAAGTATTATGATATGCTCAAGTCATTTGAAAATATTCGTGGAGCACAGATGAGAATGGTGTATCAGGTGAATGGCTTATAATCATTAGCTTGACGAAATCAGTTCCTCTTTTTTATTTCGGTAATATAGCTTATTGGAGTGAACTCATTAAGTTAGAAAAGTTGTGTTTCACTCCACATTTTCCTATACCTAAAAAGACCTATGCTAATCGTACGGTTATACTTATGGCCAATGGTCTTCAGACTCTGACTGTGCCAATCGTAGGCGGGCGAGGAAGTAAAATTCCTATGGATCAAATCGAAATATCATATCTAGAGAATTGGATAGCTAAGCATAAAATGGCCTTGCAATCTGCCTACGCCAAGAGTTCATATTATGAGCATTATATGCCTTATTTTGAGCCTATTTGGGCAGCAAAGCCTCACACGCTCATGCAGCTTAATTTAAACATATTTAAGATGCTTTCAAAAGTATTGAAACTGCATGTAGAAATAGTAGAAGAGGAAAATACGAATCTATCAGAAGTCCAGTTCATCCCTAATATTTATAGTCAGACAGTCGTTTCGTATCCTCAAGTGTTTCGATATAAATTTCCTTTTCACCCTGATTTATCTATTCTCGATCTCCTATTTTGCTTAGGTCCAGATGCTAAGAGTTATTTAGAAAAAGGCCATTCAAAGTGATTTTCAGGAAAGGAGATAATAGTTTGAAGGAAGAATAAATTATTTAAAATCGGCTTAAATCAAGGTGTAAATTTTTTGATAAAATAATACAAATTTTTCTTATTATATTTGTATTTGTCAGCTCAGAATAATTCGAATAAAAGTAAAAATCATAAATTTTAAAAATGTCCACACAAGCATTATTTCCAGTAAAAAAACTGAAAGCTACCGGCACTAGTGAGAAGATATATATCATCCCTCCTCATAGGAATCGCTATCTATCTGAAATATCAGAATCTATTCGGAAGTACAATAGGGAAACTATTGATCAGGCAGATATAGCTCAAAGATTATATGCTCTTCATTCAGCTAAAGTAGAGGCCAGTAAAGCAAAAGATGAAGTATTGACTGCGGCGCTAGATAGGCTTTATACCGCTCTGGAAGAAAAGCTATCGATTGATAATAAAAAAATCATTCAAGGCTGGCAGGATAAGATCAGTCGCTACAAAGATGAATTTTATATATTCAAGGTTCGGGAAAAGGAGCTGAAAATAGCGACTCATACGAAGTCCTTGTCTAATCTTTCTATTCCTAAGATTTCTATGCCTAAATATAAGGGTTGGGGAGATATTTTACAGTGGAGTCTACAAGAAAATGTTCCAGGAGAATTTCCTTACACCGCTGGGGTTTATCCATTTAAAAGAGAGAATGAAGACCCGACAAGAATGTTTGCGGGCGAAGGGAGTCCTGAGAGAACGAATAAACGATTCCATTATGTGTCCCTTGGCCTACCTGCCAAAAGACTTTCAACGGCGTTTGATAGTGTGACTCTATATGGCGAAGATCCTGACCACAGACCGGATATCTATGGAAAAATAGGTAATGCCGGTGTGAGTATTTGCTGTCTTGATGATATGAAAAAATTGTATTCGGGTTTTGATCTCTGTGAGCCAAACTGCTCTGTATCTATGACGATTAATGGTCCTGCACCTATGTTGGTAACATTTTTTATGAATGCAGCCATAGACCAGCAGTGTGAAAAATACATTAAAGAAAACGGACTAGAGAAAGACGTCCAGAAAAAAATAGATGAACTCTATAAAGGAAAAATTAGACCTCAATATACACCATATGAATCTAATGAGCTACCAGAAGGGAATTCTGGATTAGGCCTCATGCTGTTCGGTGTCACAGGCGATCAGGTCTTATCTAAGGATGCATATGAAAAAATTAAAGCTGAAACCATAGCTAAGGTAAGAGGTACGGTACAAGCAGATATCCTCAAAGAAGATCAAGCGCAGAATACATGTATTTTTTCTACGGACTTTGCTTTAAAGTTGATGGGGGATGTACAGGAATATTTTATTCAGAATAAGATTAGAAATTTTTATTCAGTATCTATTTCAGGCTATCACATAGCGGAGGCAGGCGCCAATCCTATTTCGCAGTTGGCGTTTACGCTTTCCAATGGATTTACATTTCTGGAGTATTATGTATCAAGAGGTATGAAAATTGATGATTTTGCGCCGAATTTTTCATTTTTCTTCTCGAATGGCGTAGATCCTGAATATTCTGTTATAGGTCGTGTTGCTCGTCGTATATGGGCTAAGGCAGTTAAAAATCTTTATGGAGGAAATGAGCGCAGTCAAATGCTAAAATATCATATCCAAACTTCTGGACGTTCTCTGCATGCGCAGGAGATAGATTTTAATGATATCCGTACGACTTTGCAGGCGCTTTATGCCATTTATGACAATTGCAATTCATTGCATACCAATGCCTATGATGAAGCTATAACTACACCTACAGAGGAATCTGTGCGCAGAGCTATGGCTATTCAGATGATAATCAATCATGAACTAGGATTAGCTAAGAATCAAAATCCAAATCAAGGTTCATTTATCATAGAAGAGCTAACGGATCTAGTAGAAGAGGCTATTCTTCTAGAGTTCGACAAATTGACGGAGCGCGGAGGCGTGCTCGGCGCTATGGAGACTATGTACCAACGAGGAAAAATTCAAGAAGAGTCTATGCATTACGAGATGCTCAAACATACTGGAGAATATCCAATAATAGGCGTCAATACATTTCTTAATAGTAAGGGTTCTCCAACGGTGATACCGGGTGAAGTCATTCGAGCTACAGAAGATGAAAAGCAACAACAAATAGAAACCTTGAATGCTTTGCACTCCATTTATAGCGAGGCTCAAAAAACATCACTTCAAAACTTAAAACTCGCCTCATTACAAAATAGAAATCTCTTCTACGAATTAATGGAAGCCGGAAAAGTTTGCTCACTAGGGCAGATATCGAATGCGCTATATGAAGTAGGCGGACAGTATAGGAGGAATATGTAATATTCGTTTGTGTATCTTAACGGAGAATTGACTGATTGTTTACAAAAGGGGTCGGAGTAGTTTAGTGTCAAAAACATTCCTGCGATCCTTCTTCAGTATTTCCTAAAAACCTATTATCTTTGTCTAAATCCATTCCTATGAAGCAGTTTATATTTTTACTGATATTTAGCCCTGTATTTATTTACGCTCAGTTTGGAAATCGGAACCTACCGCCAGAGAGTTGGACTAGAGATGTAAAATATGTCGCAATAACCAGTAAAGAAGTCCTAGCGGATCCAAATGAAATACATAAATTAAAAGCAATCGAACATGCCTCATACATATGTGCGACAGCTATACCTGCACAGATTAAGTTTTCAGATTTTAGTCTGGTAGAAATTTTGCCAAATAATGATAAGGTTTATCGCCTTCTTATCAAATCTCCTGGTGCATTAGGTATGATGCTGATGTTTGAGAATTTTAAACTCGACAAAGGCGCTAAATTATGGATATATAATAAAGAGAAGACTCACTTCGCCGGAATGTATTCTGAAAAAGATAATTATCAGACAAATGGCGAGTTTTTAAGTTCGGAAGTACTAGGAAATGAAGTCATCGTCGAATATTTAGAACCAAGTCAAATGCATACTGTAGATTTTTCAATTACCAAGGTTTATCATTATTTTAGAGGTTTGAAAAGTGGGAATGGCAATGGGTTTGGTTCATCTGGATCTTGTATGGTAAATGCTGCCTGTCCTGAAGGAGCTATTAAGTCTGCAGCGCGCGCTGCGACATGCAGAATAAGGGTCACAGGACCTAGTTTCTCAGGATTTTGTAGTGGTACATTGATTAGTAATACTTCTGGAGATGGGACACCATACATTATTAGCGCCAATCACTGCAGTGCTAAGAGTAGTCTGAGTGATTTGATTAATTGGGAATTTGATTTTTTATTCGAATCTCCTTCTTGTAATAATCCTCCAATAGAGCCTTCTGCATTGACCTACAAAGGGTGCACTGCTCCAGCTTATTCTGGAACAGATAATGGAGAAAATTCATCAGACTTTTTATTATTAAAGCTCAATTCGAATCTTTTAACTTCTACGCATGATTTCACCTTTCTAGGCTGGGATAGATCGGATAACAATTATGAAAATACAGTGTGTTATCATCACCCAAAAGGAGATATTAAAAAAGTTAGTACTTCTTCAGGATTTACAAGCAAAGTAAGCTATGGAAATAATGTGCCGAATACTCATTTAGCCCTAACATGGACACCTACAGCTAAAGGTTATTCGGTAACAGAAGAGGGCTCTTCTGGTTCAGGGTTGGTCAATAATGATGGTTTATTAGTTGGGACATTGACTGGTGGGTCAGCTTCGTGTGACAACCTAAGTGGAGTAGATATGTATGGTCGATTTTTTGTTCATTGGGATAAATTTGGAACAGCAAATGATCGTCGATTAAAACCATGGTTAGATCCAGGAAATACGGGAGCTACTATTTCCAAGTCACTTAAGCTATCTGGTGCTATTATTGGAATATCTTCCCATCAAATGGAAGAACATCTAAATTATTCTTTGAATTTAAATCAACTAAAAATCAATTGGATAAAAAGAGGATATGACATTAATATTTACAATTTTCTGGGACAGAAAGTTTATCAGGCCTGCACGAATTCTGAAGAGTTGAATGTTGATTTTGCTTCATTCACCAAAGGTATATATATTGTAGAAGCTCTAAATGAGAATAAAAGAGCAGTTATGAAAATCAGCTGGTAAAATTTAATGACGAAACTACTTCTTATTCCTACTCCCATAGTTGGCGACTCTATAAAAGATATTACAGAGTATTCTAAGCAATCCGTTCAGCCTATACGGCATTTTGTAGTCGAAAATTTGCGAACTGCGAGAAGAGTGCTGCGTAAGTATGATTACAAAGTTAATTTTGATAACGAGGTGAGTTTTTTTGAGTATGATAAACATATCAAAACTTCGTCTTTAGAAGAAATAGAAAATTGGTTTAAAGCTGGATTTTCTGTAGGTCTCATGTCAGAAGCTGGCATGCCATGTATCGCAGATCCTGGAAATGAAGTTGTGCGTTTAGCGCATCGGTTAGGCACCTCCATTGAGGTTTTATCTGGTCCTTCTAGTATTCTCATGGCCTTAGTAGCTAGTGGATTAAATGGGCAAAATTTTGCCTTTAATGGTTATTTGCCAATAGAGCAAGGAGAACGATTGAAAAAGTTAAAATTTCTTGAAGCTAGAGCCCAATCTGAAAATCAAACACAGTTATTCATGGAAACGCCTTATAGAAACCAAGGTCTCTTTGATTTTATACTTAAAAGCTGCCCTTTGCATCTTTTTTTAGGCATAGCAGCTAATATAGGAGAAGAGTCTTCTATTATCAGATCAAAAAAGATAGAAGACTGGAAACGATCAGACCCACCTATGCTTCATAAGCTTCCTACGATATTTTCTTTGGGTATATAATTTTCATACAATTATTGTGCATCTTTCATATTGAGTCCTTGAATTCTATAAAAGGGTACATTTATTTTATGCAAAATGCCTAATAGATTAATCCGAAATATAATATTAGTACTTAATTTGACTTGAACCTCTGATGTGATTTTTTATAATCAAATTTCAGATTAATTTTTTATTGATTGTATTGCGACTTTATCCGAAAGAAAAAATCATGTATTAACTACAAAAAAAGGAGTTCGGTAGGGGAACCGAACTCCAAAATACTATGAAAACAAAACTAACATAATTGTTAAAACAACTATGAAAACCTAACACAAATATAATATAAAAAAATGAAATGTCAAGACGTAAATTAAAATTATTTTGAATTTTTAAGATTCTCGAGGTATTGCGCTAGCTCATCTAATGTTTTGAAGTTCACATCACGTGGTTTACTTCCTTTATTTGGTCCTACTATACCCATTGCTTCTAACTGATCTACTAATCTTCCCGCTCGCCCGTGGCCTACGTTTAATTTTCGCTGCAGCAGCGAAATAGAGCCTATTTGCTGTATGACTATCTCTCTAGCAGCATCCTCAAACAGGGGGTCTATATCATTTTTATCAAACCTGACTTCGCGGTCTATTTCTTCGTCTCCATAGTATTCTGGCAATTGGTATGCCTCTCCATAGCTCTGCTGCTGGCTAATATGCTGACATATTTTATCTACCTCTGGCGTATCTACAAATGGACATTGGAGGCGTATGATATCGCCACCAGATGGACTATAGAGCATGTCTCCACGCCCTATGAGCTGTTCGGCACCTTTGGTATCAATAATAATATTGCTATCTATTGCTTTAGATACGGCAAACGCTATTTTAGTAGGGAAATTCGCTCTGATCAATCCTGTGAGAATATTCGCCGCAGGGCGCTGGGTAGCCAATATGACATGAATACCGATAGCTCGAGCTAGCTGGGCTATTCTAGCCAAGGGCATTTCTACCTCTTTCCCTGCAGTGATTATGAGATCGGCATACTCATCTATCACCAATACAAAATAAGGCAGATAGCGATGGCCGTGAAGTGGATTGAGCTGACGTTTTTTAAATTTATCGTTGTATTCTTTGATATTTCTTACCGTTGCCTTTTTGAGGAGATCATATCTGTCATCCATCTCTATGCATAGTGAATTGAGTGTATTGACTACTTTTTTTACATCAGTGATTATAGGCTCTTCCTCATTGGGAAGTTTAGCAAGAAAATGTTTTTCTATTGTACTATATATGCTTAATTCTACTTTCTTCGGATCCACCATGACGAATTTTAGCTCAGAAGGATGTTTTTTATATAATAGCGAAACTAGAATTGCATTAATTCCCACAGATTTCCCTTTGCCTGTCGCCCCAGCCATCAGAAGGTGCGGCATCGTAGCCAAATCTACTACGACCATTTCATTGGAGATATTTTTCCCCAAGGCGATAGGTAATTCCATTTTTGTCGTTTGAAATTTTTCGGACATTATAGCCGAGCGCATACTTACTATCTCTGTTTTCTTGTTAGGAACTTCTATTCCTATAGTTCCTTTCCCCGGAATAGGGGCTATGATTCGTATGCCAAGCGCTGCCAAGGAAAGGGCGATATCATTTTCTAGTCTAGATATTGTTGATACGCGTACTCCTGGTGCAGGGGTGATTTCATACAAGGTCACTGTAGGTCCCACCGTAGCTCTAATGGAGCTAATCGTGATATTGAAATTTTTGAGGGTTTCTACGATTTGATTCTTATTGTTTTCTAGTTCATTTCTATCTATAGTAGTAGTTCCCGAACTATGATTTTCTAATAGGTCTATGATAGGATACTTGTAGTTAGATAAATCTTTTTTAGGATCGTAAGGCTCTAAATTTTCAAGATTTTTCTGCTGAATTTCTTCGATATTTGTAATTAATTTTTCTTCAGTCTTTGGCACTATGGTAAGTTCTGTCGTGTTCTTTTCTTCCGAAATATTTTTTATATGACTACTTTGCTTCTCCTCGATTTCTGTTTTTGTGGTTTGAGGAAGTTCCTCCTCTATATTCATGATTTCTAGTCCCAAATTCTGCAAAGGCATCGCTGGACTGACTGGGGGTCTTATGAAATCTATATTATCTTTTTCAAATAGGGTGTCACTATAGGTTTTTTCTTCGTTGACTATTCCCTTTTTTATAGGCTCTGTTTCGTTAAACAACTTTTCCTCCTTTGGCAGTTGACCTTGTTCATACCATTTCAAAAGAAAATTGAAATTGAGATTAGCGTACCAAACCAAGGTAGCAATGCTGCAAAATATCCATACCATCAGCACACCTAATGTGCCTATATAATTATGAAGAAAACTATTAGGACCAGTGATGAGATTGCCAAAGTTTCCTCCTAGAGGTAAATACCCATTTTGAAAAAAAACCAACTGAACTAATGCCAGAAAACTACTAGTAATAAAAATGAATAGAATAGGATATAGACTTAACTTGAGATAAGAGAATAGTCTCTTCTGGAAGAGCAGGTTGAGACTGAGTAGGAAAAGACTGATAGGTATTATAAATGCGGCCAGTCCGAATAAATTGTCAACGAAGAAATAACCTAAGAAAACCCCAATTTTATTGAGCCAGTTTTGAATTTTGTAGTGTTCTGTTTCCTTGATATAATCCCAGCCTTCTAGAGCTATACTCTGGTCTAGACGAAAGCTAAAAAGGTAGGATAAAAAGCTAAAAAATAGAATAAATGAGAAAAACAGAATGACGACACCTGCAATCTTTTGATATTTGCTCTGATTTAAAAATGAACTGAGTTCTTTATTTGATTTGGCTGCCATACTAAATTAGGATAGTCCTAAAGTCTAAATTACAAAACTATATCTCTAGTTATAAAGAGACAGATAAATTGTCCACAAGGTTTAGTTTTGCATACAGTTTTAGTCTAAAAAACGCGCGCGTTCTTCTTCCGTCGGCATTCTACAGCGGTCTAATCTGCCAAACCACTGCAGTCTATGAAGACTAATCCACTGATAAATATAGTCTCGAATGAACTTTGGTATCCACTTGAAAATATAAAATATAGCCCAAATACCACCTATTGACTTGAGAATTTCTAATACAGCATCGGATTCAGTGAAAATTTCATAATTTCGATAATAGACTATGGTTTTAAGTTCATGAATGAACTCTTTAGACAGAAGTTCTACTGCAGTCTTCCCTTGTAGGGGAGCGAATTTCAACACATTGTTTTTGTCTGCCTCTATAAGCAAATTTACAAAACGATTACAAAGTCCACAGACCCCATCGAAGAAGATTAGATTCATGAAATTCGCACTTAAATTTAACTAATGGTCAAAATTAAGAGTAAAACTCTTTAATACTTTCTGCCAAAATCCAGCAATCCTCAAATCTATTGTACATAGGTACTGGGGCTACACGGATGACGTCAGGTTCGCGCCAGTCGGTGATAATACCATGGTTTTGGAGAAACTTAAATAAGTCTTTGGGACGGTCTAATGCTATGAGCGATAGTTGACAGCCACGTTCGTTTGGTGCGGTAGGGGTAATGATCTTGATCTGAGGTATATAATGAATTAGTTGCTCTAGATAACCTGTGAGAGTTTCACTCTTATGTCTTAGTTTATCCATACCGGCTGCTTCGAATAATTCTAGCGATGCTAAATGTGCCGCCATAGAAAATATCTGTGCATTGGATTGCTGCCATCCATTAGCTCCTATAGCAGGAATGAATTCTGATTTCATTAGGAAGCGATCTTTCTCCTCATTGCCCCACCAGCCTGCAAAGCGCGGCAAGTCTGGATTGTTTCCATGCTTTTCATGCACGAAAATAGAGGCTACCCCACCGGGACCCGAATTTAAATACTTATAACTACACCAGCAGGCGAAGTCTACATTCCAATCATGCAATTTTAAAACGATATTTCCTGCGGCGTGCGCTAGGTCATAGCCTGCTATGGCTCCGACTTGATGTACTTTTTCGGTTATCGTTTGTAAGTCAAAAAATTGTCCCGTGTAATAATTTACCCCACCGAGCATCACGAGGGCGAGTCCATCTTTATTTTCTTCAATTTGAGCAAGAATATCTTCCGTCCGGATACAATATTCTCCATCTCTTGGGTGAAGTAAGATAATATGTTCACTCGGATTTAGCCCATGAAAACGCACCTGCTGCTGCACTGCATAGTGGTCTGAAGGAAAGGCAGCGGCTTCCATTATTATTTTGGTTCGTTTTGTGACAGGTCTGTAAAATGAAACCATCAGTAGATTGAGATTGACAGAGAGTGTATTCATTACGGCTACTTCTGCCGTCTTGGCGCCTACTATTTTAGCAGCCTTATCTGTCAGGAAATGATGATAGCCAAACCAATTTCTGCGAGCTAGAAAATGCCCTTCTACACCGTATTTCCCCCAGTCTTCTAATTCTTCGAGGATGTATTGCTGAGCCTTTCTGGGCTGCAGACCTAGCGAATTTCCTGTGAAATAATAGGTGTCTTTTCCGCTGTGCTGTGGGAAAATAAATTGATCTCGGTAGGACTTTAATTCGTCGGCTTGGTCGAGCGATTGGGCTAATTCTATTGTATTGTTAAAATTCATTCAAGGTTGTTTCAAAATCCAAAATTAAGAATTTTCCTGATTAGTATGAGTATAAAGTCCTATTTTTACAGACCCAAATGAAGCCAATAAGGAATTTTTGTATAATAGCACACATAGATCACGGAAAATCTACCTTGGCAGACCGTTTATTGGAGTTTACCAATACGATTACGGAGCGTGAGCGGGAAGACCAGCTTCTCGATGACATGGATCTCGAGAAGGAAAGAGGAATCACGATAAAGAGTCATGCCATCCAGATGGATTATCCATTTAACGGCATAGATTATACTATAAATCTTATAGATACACCTGGTCATGTAGATTTTTCTTATGAAGTTTCTAGATCGATAGCTTCCTGTGAAGGGGCATTGCTTCTAGTCGATGCTACGCAAGGCATTCAGGCTCAGACGATATCTAATTTATACTTAGCGCTGGAGAATGACCTAGAAATCATACCTGTAGTTAATAAAATAGATATGGATGGGGCTATGATCGAAGAGGTCAAAGACCAGATAGTTGATTTGATAGGATGTGAGAGAGATACAATACTTGAGGCGAGTGGCCGCTCTGGTATAGGGATTGAAGGTATTCTGAAAGCTGTAATTGAAAGAATCCCAGCCCCTAAATTTACGGAAGGTGCGAAGCTTCAGGCTATGATCTTTGATTCTGTATTCAATCCGTTTAGAGGAGTGATTGCCTATTTTAGAATTTTTAATGGCACATTGCGGAAGAATGATAAAATCAGATTTTTAGCTACCCAGAAAGATTATAACGCAGACGAAATAGGTATTTTAAGGCTGAAGCCCGAGATAAAAGATTTATTAGGACCGGGGGATGTAGGTTATATTATTACAGGTATCAAGCAAGCTAAAGAAATTAAGGTAGGCGATACCATCACACTAGCTAGTGACCCTTCTACGGAGAGTGTCAAAGGATTTGAGGATGTAAAACCAATGGTTTTTGCGGGTATTTATCCAATAGACTCTGATGATTTTGAAGATTTGAGGGATAGTTTGGAGAAATTGCAGCTAAACGATGCCTCTTTGGTATATGAGCCAGAGACCTCGATTGCCTTAGGTTTTGGATTTCGTTGTGGTTTTCTTGGACTTTTACACCTAGAGATTGTCAGTGAGCGATTAGAACGAGAGTTTGACCAAAACATTATTGTCACCGTGCCTCAGGTGAGCTATAATTGTTATCTGAGTAAGGACAAGGATAAAGCAATGTATTTGCATAATCCAGCAGAACTGCCAGATGTTACTACTTTAGATAGAATAGAAGAGCCTTGGATAAAATCACAGATCATCACTAAACCAGAATTTATTGGTAGTTTGATGAATCTTTGTATGGAGAAACGAGGAATTTTGCAGAATCAACATTATCTAACTCCTACACGTGTCGAATTGCAATTTGAAATGCCTCTGGCAGAAATTGTATTTGACTTTTATGATAAATTGAAGTCTATTTCTAAGGGCTATGCCTCTTTTGATTATCAGTTAATAGGCTTCCGAGCAGGAGATTTAGTGAAATTAGATATTAAACTCAATGGGGAGAATGTAGATGCGTTTTCTTCTATGATTCACCGAGATAAGGCTTATGGATTCGGAAGTAGATTGTGCGAGAAATTGAAGGAGTTGATACCAAAACAGCAATTCGTTATAGCTATACAAGCTGCTATCGGTATGAAGATTATATCGAGAGAGACGATATCTGCTATGCGTAAGGATGTAACGGCAAAGTGCTATGGTGGGGATATTTCCAGAAAGAGAAAGCTCTTAGAAAAGCAAAAGAAAGGAAAGAAAAAGATGCGTCAATTTGGCAAGGTAGAGGTGCCACAGGAAGCATTTCTAGCTGTACTGAAATTGAATGATTAATGAAAAAGTGAAAAGTAAATAAGGAAATAACACTTTTGCATTTTACAACTACTAGTCAAAAAGAAACATTTTAATTAAAAAAATCAACTAACTCCTAAAGGCGAACAACTAAAATTATGTCAGATATTAATAGTATAATAGACGAAGCAAAATCGAAGTTTAATAAATCATTAGAGCACCTAGAAGAAGAAATGATGAAAATCAGGGCAGGCAAGGCTAATCCATCTATGCTCAATGGAATCATGGTAGATGCTTATGGCTCTATGGCTCCGTTATCAGGCGTATGCAGTATCACTACCCCAGATGCTAGAATGCTTGTATTGCAGCCATGGGATAAAGGTCAGATTTCAGCTATTGAGAAAGCTATTATGCAAGCTAATATTGGTCTAAATCCTCAGAATGATGGGCAGATTATCCGAATTTCTGTGCCGCCGTTAACCGAAGAGCGAAGAAAAGATCTCGTAAAGCAGTCTAAATCTGAAATGGAAAAATCGAAAATAGCCATACGCAACATTAGAAGAGATGCTAATGAGGATATCAAGGCATTAAAAAAAGATGGAGTATCTGAAGATATGATTAAAAGTGGCGAAGATAGAATGCAAAAAATAACAGACGAGTTTATCCTGAAGGTAGATAAGATGCTAGAAGCTAAGGAAAAAGAAATCATGACGGTATAGCATTAACCGCCATAGATATTCCAGGAGTGACGTATTTTTACATCAAATGCTTTATAACCAAAAATTTTTCAATAATGAATAACACAATCAACAATGTAGTTTTAGGAATCATAGGCTTAGCAGTAGCTATTCTATATTTTTTGCACTTTAAATCGACTTCACCTACCGTCAATCTAAATCCCAATAGCAAAGATATAGTCGCTGCTGCAGGCAGCAGAGTTGCCTTTGTCAATATAGATTCATTTTTTGTAAAGTACGAAGATTTTAAGAAATTTAAAAGTGAGATGGAGGCTTCTCAGAAAGCTGGCCAGAAGCAACTGGAGTCGAAAGCCGCTTCTATGCAGGCTGATTACGGTAAATTTATGCAGCAAGCTCAAAGTGGGCAGTTGACACAACAACAGGCTCAATCTCAAGAAAAATCCTTTATGGCTCGAAAGGATGCGCTCATGTCTGAAGAGCAGCAGATGGCAAAGAACTTGGCAGACAAGACAAACAATGCCACTAAGGATTTGTATAAAAAAGTAGATGTCTATTTCGCTAAAAATAAATCTAAATACAATTGTGACTATGTCATGGGTTATCAGACTAATGGAATGCTGCTTTACTTTGATAAAAAAATGGACATCACTAGTCAGCTAGTAGAAGATCTTAATAAGAAGTAAATCATATACTAGCTAGGAGGTATGTTTAATTTGTTTGAAAAAGAGTCAATAATTGCATACCTAATTTATTCCACTCTCATACTCTTATTGGGTATAAAGGTTTTTAGTACAGGTGTTTTAGATATGAACTATAAAAGTTCCTATTTTTTGACTTCTATAATAAATATAAGCACGTGGAATCCTTTTTTGATTAGAGGGTCAATCTTTCTGGTCATTTTGTTGTCGTTTTTTATTCTGTCTCTAATATATGTGGATTTCAGCTATCATACCAAAGCATGGCTTGTTTTTCAATTTGTTATTTGTTGTCAATTTCTAGCTGCTTTCATATTCCCGCTTTCTATAGAGCAGGTGCTATGTGTATTTGTATTTATCCTAATGTCATTATTGCTTGTCCGTGCCGACAAAAAAAAGGAAACTGTAGAAACTTTTTATAATTTAGGATTTCTTTTTGCATTTTCTATTTTGCTTTCTTTTAGTATGCTTTTTTATCTTATTCCTCTATCATTTGCCATTTTTATCTATAGCAAGAATGGAGCTCGGGATCTTTTAGCTTTGATTTTAGGAGTGGTCACACCTATTTGTATGTTTGTCAGTTATTTTATCTTGACCGATCATTCTAGTGTTTCTCTAGAAATTTATGCTATGGTCAAATTAATTCATTATGACTTAGCGAAAAATTGGGAATGGTTGATTGCAGGAATCTGTCTTTTGTCTATGGTGATTACATTTCCATCGATAGGATCATTTACGATTCATACTCGAAAGTTTTATACCTATTTGTTTTTGTGCGCTCTAACCATCATTCCGATATACTCCCTATTGAGTATTACGGAAACTAAGATGAACCTAATGGTTACACTGATTGCTAGTTTCTATATACTGCCATTTATATTTCAAACTAGAAGTTATAGAATAAAGAGTTTTCTATTGTTTTTCGGGCTAATTATCTCAATATTTGCTACATTTGTTCAGTTTAAATAATCAATATGTTAACGAAGGAGCAAATAGCTCAGCGAATAGCTCGAGAATTAAAAGATGGAATGTATGTGAATTTAGGTATTGGCATTCCAACTCTTGTAGCTAATTATATACCTAGCGATATAGAAGTAGTGCTCCAAAGCGAAAATGGTTTGTTGGGCATGGGCCCCTTTCCCTTCGAAGGAGAAGAGGATGCTGATCTTATCAATGCAGGTAAACAAACTATAACTACATTGCCTGGATCTTCTATCTTCGATAGTGCAGCAAGTTTTGGCATGATTCGAGCTCAAAAGGTAGATTTGACTGTACTGGGAGCCATGGAAGTTTCTGAAAGCGGTGATATAGCTAATTGGAAAATACCTGGAAAAATGGTAAAAGGAATGGGTGGAGCTATGGATTTAGTGGCTAGTGCGAAAAATATCATAGTGGCCATGCAGCATTGCTCTAGAGATGGCAAATCAAAATTGCTCAAGAATTGCAGTCTGCCGCTCACTGGAATTAGATGTGTAACCAAAATTGTTTCTGATCTAGCGGTTTTAGATGTCACTCCTCAAGGTTTTGTTCTTTTAGAGAGAGCACCAGAAGTGAGTACAGAACACATTCAATCTGTTACAGAAGGTAAATTGATCATAAATGGAGAAATTCCGGAGATAAAATTTTAGTAGCGAATGATAATTTCTAAAACTCCAGTTAGAATAAGTTTTTTTGGTGGAGGTACCGACTATCCTGAGTATTTTAATGAGTATGGTGGCTGTGTGCTGAGTACGACTATAGATAAGTATGTTTATATCACTATAAATAAAATTGGGGGTCTTCTCGATGATAAGTATAGAATAGCCTATAAGAAAATTGAATTGTGCAATAGTATTTCAGAAATAGAGCACCCTTCTGTTCGTGAAACTCTGCGTTATTTAAACATTATAGACGGTCTAGATATTAATATTTTCAGTGATTTGCCAGCGCGCACTGGATTAGGCAGCAGTAGCAGCTTTACGGTAGGCCTTCTAAACGCTTTGTATGCCTATGAAGGGAAAGTTAAATCAAAGTTGGACTATGCTAAAGAGGCTATTTATATAGAAAAAGAAATCTTGAATGAAAATGTAGGGGTGCAAGATCAGTTGGCGGCTGCATACGGCGGTTTGAACTATATGAAACTGAGCAGTTCTGGATATGAGGTGAATCCCATAATACTATCTAAAGAACGAAAACTCGCATTGGATAGTACTTTGTTACTTTACTATACAGGAATTAATAGATTTGCCACAGAAGTGCTCAAAGAGCAGATAGAGAAGACCAAAGAAAAGAAAGTAATGGTAGAATTGAAAGATATATATGATATGGTGCAGGACGGTATTAAAATACTTTCTGATGACTCCATTCCACTTTCAGATTTTGGAAATCTACTTGACAAAACATGGCAGGCCAAGAAGAAACTTTCATCAGCCATTTCTAACGGACCTATAGATGAAATGTATGAAATTGCGATTAAAAGTGGAGCACTTGGAGGCAAATTATTAGGTGCTGGTGGAGGTGGGTTTTTTCTCTTTTATGTAAATAAAGAGAATCAAGAGCCATTTAGAGAAAAAATGGGAAATTTTATAGAGATTCCATTTAGTTTTGAGGAAGAAGGAAGTAGGATAATACATTTGAGTTAATAGAAAAATATAAACTTTGAATTTATTTAAGAAAAAGCTTTACTACCTACTTTTCACCCTTAAAAAATATGGGCTTTTTTATGGCTTTTATAAATGGATTGAAATTGAATTATTTAATTCAATCAAGTTTAATTTAAGAGGTATGAAACATCCTATTTTTCTAAGAAGGGAGACTACAGATAAGTATGCCTTTAGACATATTTTTTTATTGAATGAATACGAGCAGATTGAAATTGAAAATGCCAATTGGGTTATAGATGCAGGATCTAATATTGGGTTGTTTTCTGTTTATATAAAAAATAGGATGCCAAATTGTAAAATCATTGCGTTGGAACCCGAAAAATCTAATTATGAACAGTGTAAATTAAACTTAGATCCTTATCCAGGTATATATATAGAGAATAAAGGATTGTGGAAGAAAGATTGCAAGCTCAACATTATTGAGAAATTAGAATTAGGAAAATGGGGAACTCAAGTAGAAGAATCAGAAAATGGTGAGATAGAAGCAGTAACCATTTCTGCATTAATAAGGAAATACAATATTGAAAAAATTGATTTATTGAAAATCGATATTGAGACTAGCGAAAAATACATATTTGAAGGTGATATCGAATGGTTAACCAAGGTAAAACTATTGATTATAGAGTTTCATGACAGATTGTTGCCAGGCACAGCTAGGCCATTTTTTGTAGCGCTAAATAAAAGTATAGAGAATTATAATATGTTCAACATTGGAGATAATATATTGGTCGAAAATTTAGATATAAAATAGAATGAGCTCGCCTGATATAAAGGTTATTTTTTTGTTATCATATGATTACGAATATATAAAAAACTCCCTACCATGTATATATGTAGAGGCTACTAAAATTCTAGTTTCCATAGATGTAAATCGAGTAAGCTGGGCGGGAAATAAATATAAATTCGATGAAACAATAATTGAATGGATAAAGGAATATGATTCAGAAAGTAAAATTCAGTTTTTTGAAGACAACTTTTATATGCCTGAAAATACACCAATGCAAAATGAAACTCGTCAGCGACAATTATCTGCAGACTATCTAGGGAAAGGCGGCTGGACTATTCAGCTTGATGTTGATGAATATTTTATCGATTTTGACAAATTTGTAAAATTGCTAATTTCAAAAAATAAATATTTAGTTAATCCCGAGAAATATCCTATAGCAATAGCTGTTAATTGGTTAACATTGTTTAAAAAAGATTTAAATGGTTATTTTTTTATTGATCGAACTAAGACTGTTTTGAAAATTGCAACGAATAATCCAGAATATCAATATGCGAGAAATTTGTTTTATAAAACCTACTACACACGGTTCATATTAATACACCAATCATGGGCCAGAGAAGAAAAAGAGATAGTCTTGAAAGTCAATAATTGGGGTCATAAAGGGGATATAATTAAGCCTGATGAATATATTGAATTTTGGAAGAGTATTAATATCAATAATTATAAATCTGTGTTAAATTTTTCGCCATTTAACCCCAAGTCAGATTTCCCTTGCCTAGGTTATATTAAATGCAAAACCATACCTGAATTAATTAAAAATTTCAATAATATTCCTTTTAAATTGGATAGACCTTATTTAGCAAAAAAAAATTTAATACAATCATTACTGTGTTTTGACTTTTTGAAAGCTATTCATAAGTATTATGTAAAATTATTATCAGCTAACTCATATAATAGTTCAAAATAATTTAATGTATATACGAAATATCCTCAATTGTCTCGTCTGTAATGATACAGATTTCGATCTATATCTTGAAAATATTAATCATACTTGTGGTATTTTAAAAACACTCAATATTAATGAAAAAATAGATTCAAATATTTATAAGTGTAAAAATTGCAGTCATTTATTTTTAAGCCCAGTGCTAAAGGATGAATTAATTGCTAATTATTACAATGACATTAGTTCTGAGTACTTTAATAATGCGCCTATTCATTCAAGAATAAATGAGGATAAAAATTTTTTAAATAGAATACAAAAAATTAAACAGAAAGGGAAAGTTCTAGAAATAGGATGTGGTAATGGATTTTTTCTAAAATTATTTAAAGATTATGGTTATGATTGCACCGGTATTGAACCATCTCCAAAAGCATTTAATTATGCAAAAGAATATAATGCGTTAAATGTAATTAATGGTTTCTTAGAAGAAAATACTTTTGAAAAAGAAAGCTTCGATATTATTTTATTAATGGACGTTATCGAACATTTATATTCTCCAAATGATATTATTAAGCTTTGCAATAATATATTAAAAGCGGGAGGAATTCTAGTTATATTAACTGGCAATATAAATAGCTTGAATGCACGTTTTTGGGGTAGCAAATGGTATTATTTTTATTCTTGGGAGCATATCTCATTTTTTAATAAGACTTCAATTAGTAAGTTACTAAATATTCAAAATTTTAAAATATTACAATACAATAGTATTTCTCATACTGGAGGATTGATATATAATATTATCAGATTTAGCATACTAAATCCTTTAATGTATGTCTATAATTTTTGGATAAAAGGAAAATATAAGCATATCAGTTTGACTTTTGACCATATATTAGTAATTGCAGAAAAATAAATCAATGAATTATTTATATTTATTATTTTATTATTTTATTATCTATCCTATTTATAAATTGCAATTTAAAAAAATAGGTAAGAGAACTAGACTGAAATATCCATTAAAAATACAGGGGAAGT
Organism: Saprospirales bacterium; assembly: GCA_947441115.1. Lineage (GTDB taxonomy): Bacteria > Bacteroidota > Bacteroidia > Chitinophagales > JADJOU01 > CHPMRC01. Next base: position 29,726 of record CANESS010000001.1, read on the forward strand.
CAAATATAACATTAGGTAATAATGTCTTAGTACAATATAAAACTTGGTTAGCGTCTGTTCCTATGGCAAATAATACATGTGAATTAGTCATAGGCAATAATTCTGTAATTGGGAATTTTAATCATATTTATGCTACGAAAAGCATAGTTATAGGTGATTCTGTCTTAACTGCCGATAAAGTATATATATCTGACAACTCTCATAGTTTTGACAATCCTCAAATTCCTATTCTAAATCAACCTATAAAACAATTAAGTAAAGTTAAAATTGGCAATGGAACTTGGATAGGAGAAAATGTATGCATAATTGGAGCAAGTGTTGGTAAAAACTGTGTCATTGGTGCCAATAGTGTTGTAACAAAAGATATTCCTGATTACTCTATCGCTGTTGGTTCGCCAGCTGCTGTAATCAAACAATATTCATTTGAAAAAAAAGAATGGGTAAAAATTTAAGAAATGAAAAAAATACTCATAACAGGCGGAGCAGGGTTTATAGGTTCTAATTTGTGCTTAAAATTAGTAGAAAAAAACTATGAAGTGACAGTGATTGATAGTTTATCTGAACAAATTCATGGATCCAACCCACTAATAAATTCTCCTCTTTATAATTCAATAAATGATAAAATTATTTTTATTCATGATACAATTTTAAATTCAGAATCGATAGAGAAAGCGATTGGAGATAATGAAATTATTGTACATCTAGCGGCAGAAACTGGGACAGGGCAATCGATGTATGATATACATAATTATGTCAATGTTAACTCAACTGGAACTGCATTATTGCTAGACATTTTGGCGAATAAAAAAAATAGTGTCAAAAAATTAATAGTGTCTTCTTCTAGAGCTTTATATGGTGAAGGGAAATATTTGAATTCAAATAATGAATCGGTATACCCTTCGGCTCGATTAGATGCAAATATGAAAAATGGATTTTTTGATCCTATTGATTTACAAACCAATCAAAAATTAAAGCTTGTAGCAACTGATGAGTTATCAAAAATACATCCTAGCTCTGTTTATGGAATCACGAAACAAAATCAAGAGGATTTGATTATGACCGTTTGTCCTACGATAGGTATCTCTCCAGTAGCTCTTAGATATCAAAATGTATACGGAGCGGGGCAATCATTAAAAAATCCATATACTGGAATTTTATCAATTTTCTCAAATCTTATAAGGCAATATAAACCAATTAATATATTTGAAGATGGTCTAGAAAGTAGAGATTTTGTATATATTGATGACGTAGTCGATGCAACTATTTTAGCGATAGAAAATGAGAAAGCAAATAATCAAATTTTTAATGTAGGAACTGGACGAGCGCATACTGTAATAGAAGTTGCTCAAACGTTGATTAAAAATTATTCAATAACTGTAGATTTAAACATAACGGGAAATTATAGATTAGGAGATATCAGACATAATTTCGCAGATATTACAAAAATTAAATCTATGTTAGGATTTATTCCTAAAGTGAGCTTTGAAACAGGGATTGATAAATTTGCCAAATGGGTATTGAGTCAAGAGGTAGAGCAAGATTTATATGAAAAATCTTTAATGGAATTAAAATCAAAAGGTTTATTGAAATAAAAAAGATGATAGGAATCGTAAGCGTTTTATATAAATCAGATGCTGTACTGCCTGATTTTTTTGAAAGTTTAGCCCGGCAAACTTATCAAGATTTTTTACTAATACTAGTCGATAATGATGCTAATGAAACTACTCAAAGTATCATTGAAATGCTCAATATACAGTATTCAAAAATTAGAATTGAATATATCGATAGCAATGCGAACATTGGAGTTGCAGCTGGCAATAATGTTGGGATACAAAGAGCTCAACATCTTAATTGTCAACAGACTTTATTATCAAATAATGATATAGTTTTAGTTGAAAATGACATTTTAGATAAAATGATTTATTTAAATTTATCTGAAAATAAAAAACTTATCACACCTAAAATTTTATATTACGATACAAAAAAAATATGGATGGCAGGAGGCTATTATAGTAAATGGCGATCTCTAGGTGTTCATTACGGAAATCATGCAGAAGCGGATGATTCTCGATTTAACTTTTCAAGAGAAGTGACATATGCACCTACTTGTTTTATGTTTATAGATACTGAAGTTTTTGATAAAATAGGTCTTATGGATGAAAAATATTTTGTCTATGTAGATGATACAGATTTCATTTACAGATGCGTACAAAACAACATACTGATTTGGTATGACCATACTAAAACTATTTTGCATAAAGTTTCTTCTTCAACAGGTGGAGATGACACCCCTTTTTATATTTATTATTCTAATAGAAATAAAATATATTTTGTAAAAAAACACTATGATTTAATTTTTAAAACAATTGCATTTTTTCATATATTTATAACTCGAACTATCAATTATTTTAGATACACAAAAAGCCAGAAAGATTCTTTAGTAAATGCAGTAAAGGATGGATTAAAAATGTAAATTATGTTTATCAAATATCTTCAAAAACTCACTCCAAAACACCTCCGAATCAATAATTATTTCAGTCAAAATCCTTTTGTTTTGCTTGATTTTAAGGTGTATTTTTAAGATAAAAATCAATGAAAAAACTATTTATATTAGTCAGCAATTTATTAAAAACCCAAAATATATACATAACAAAGTCGTTAAGCTACTTTGGAAAAAGGCATATGTTGCTCCCTCCCAATATGGACTTTGTCCGAGCCGCAGCTTTAGAGCTGTGTGTATATGAGATTAAATTGAAAAATTTAGAGGGAAATGTTGCAGAGGTAGGAGTCTATAAAGGAAGCTTTGCTCAGAAATTGAATATTTTATTTCCTGATAAAGATCTTTATCTTTTTGATACATTTGAGGGATTTGATGCTAAAGATGTAAAATTTGAAAAAGAAAAGAAGTATTCTACTGGAGAGCAAGATTTTTCGGATACTAGTGTAGATTATGTTTTAAATAAAATGCCGAATAGGAATAAGTGCATTGTAAGAAAAGGATTTTTTCCAGAAACGGCCATAGGACTTGAAGATAGTTTTTGCTTTGTGAGTATAGATCCTGATTTATATCAGCCTATTTATGATGGATTAGTATATTTTTATCCTAGACTTGTAAGAGGCGGATACATTTTTATTCACGATTTTAATAATGAAGGCTATAAAGGTGCAAGACAAGCTGTGGTAGATTTCTGCACTCAATATGGTATTGGATTTACCCCAATTCCTGACAATTCAGGTACAGCTATTATAGTGAAATAAGTCTGTCCAGTTCATCCACTATCCTTCGAGTAACATTTTTCCACGAATAGTAAGAGTAAAATTTCTCAGATATTTCTATTTCGGAATTTAAAGCTAAATTGATATTTTCTGCAAAGTGAGACCAATTGTCATCTGTTGATATCCACACCATACCTTGACAGGATTCCACATCTAGGCCGAAGCTTCCATTTTCTGTACTGACGACTTTGATATTATTTCCTAGAGCCTCTATCGCCTTAGTTTTAATACCGCCTCCAGAAAGCATAGGATTGAGCATGAGGTCAGCGCTGTAGAGTATGTCATTTATGTTTTCTACAAAGCCTAAATAAATAACTGCCCCTTTTGTTTCGTTTATTTTTTTGACTAATACTTCATTTAGTCCTTTTCCTATGATAAGGATTTTGAAATCATTTCTGTATTTAGATAATCTAGGATATATTTCGAATAGAATATTTTCTACAGCTTCATCGTTTGGATGATAGTTATAAGAACCTGCGAAATACAATAATTTAGTATTCAAATCTACATTAAGTTGATGACACAATACTTCTTTATACTTTGTATCCTTGATAGGTTTTTCTGTTAGATTGATGCCAAATGGAGATACGATGCATTTATCATCAGAAAGAGCATAATTTTTCATGGCCCAGAGTCTATCTTCATTGGTTACAAAAAATATCAATTGAGAGTTTTTCATGACCCATTTTTCATAGTAAAATAGAATTTCCCACCACCACTTATTGAGTGATCTAAATCGCTCTGCTTCTATATTATGGGAGTAGGTTAGCAATGGTTTTTTGCATATACGTGAGGCTAAAATTCCTAATAATCCAAGATAGGGGTGCGAACACAAAATAATATCTATTTTTTCCTCCTTTATTGTTTTTAGAATTTTGGAAAGATAGTATAGCTGACTATAGGTTAAAATATTATTCTTAAAAATTTTTAAAAGAGAAAATTTTATCTTTTCCTCTGAGGCATTTCTGTCATTAGCTTTATGGCCTATGACAATAGAATCTGCATACTCTGAAATGTAATTGTGAAAATATAGATGTGCTAAGTGCCCGCCTAATTTTGCAGGCAAGAATTTATAAGAAATGAGTGTAAGCAGCCTAATGCGTTTTTTGCTCATTTATATTAAACTGAACTCTATTAAATATATACCGCCCATCATTATTTTTAGTGCCTCACACTTGAGGATAGAATTAATCGGTTCGAGTTAAATAGTTTTTGACCGGCGGAAGTAAATAAAATAAATAAATCCAAGGCATAAAGTAAAAGATATAGCACTCGCTATATACCCAAAACTCAAAAATGTGTTTAGCTTTTTAGCAGTAAATTTCATCTCCACTTTATTATTACCGGCAGGAATATAGGCTCCTCTTAAGAGGTAATTGACACGAACAAGCTTCTGAGGTTTCCCGTTAACGTATAGATTCCAGTCTTCATTTCCTTTGTACCATATTTCTGAGAATACGACGAATCCGCCTGCTGAGGAATTAGATTGATACTCCATATTGTCAGGGTGGTATTTGGATAGACTTATACTCGCATTGGGATCAGTATTGACTGCGAAGTTAGTTTCTTTTTTGAAGTCCTGGCCTATCCATACGGTATTTTTAGGATTGAAAGTACCTATAGAGTCCATTTCCTCATTCGCATTTTTTGCAAATTTTACTTCTTTTATAAACCATGCGTTGCCACAGGCATCAGGGTTTTGCTGAGGCATTTTTTGACCTTGGTTATCTACAATGAGGTACTTTGTATTGAGCATGTTTAATACTGCAAAGTTCCCTTTGGATAGATGGACATCGATCAAATCTTGATAACGGAACAATTTAGCTGGCGAATATCCGCCAACATTGCTAAATCGATATCCATCTGTATTGTCGCTAAATACACTTTGACTCGTGGTATTGAATATTCTGAAATGCGTTTTGTCCTGCTCAAGATATTGATTGTAGGCTTCGTTTGGAATAAGATCTTCTGTTTTCTCTACTTTCTGAAATACATCAGTAGATAAATAACGTTTGTGCACACTCCAAAGATCAAAAAAGATAAGCACTCCTAGCAAGATGAAAATATGATTTCGGGTAAGTTTATCTTTAATATAGAAGTATAACCCTCCAACCGATAACAATGCTAAAATAAAAGTTCTTAACATATCTGATTTAAAGAAAGATGCTCTATCCGCAATAGCTAAATTCAAGGCTTCTTTATTATTAGCAAAGGTTTGTAAATCATTCTCTCCGCTGTAGCCAGCATTAGAAACTATTATAAAACCTAAAATTAAAAGTCCAACATAAGTGTAAACAGCATGTTTAAAAGATTTGATTACTGCTTCTTTATTATCCTCATTGAAAAACGAATGAAGCCCCAGACCTATAGTCAGTATTGTTATAGCATTCAAAATAGAAAAGGACATGGTCGGGGTCCTAAACTTATTGTACATCGGTAGATAGTTAAAGAGTATTTCATTGAACCCTAAAAAGCTTCTGCCTAAGCCCATGAATAAAGACAGGATAAAAATTCCTAAAAGCGCATATTTAAATTTATTCTTCCAATAAAATAGGGAGAAAATAAATAGAAACATAATTACTGCCCCTAAATAGTTAGGAGCACCAGTAAATGGTTGTATACCCCAATACAGAAACTGGATAACTTGCTCCTTTTCATTTGGATTCATGGCTTCTGCCAATTTAGACTTACTAGTTTTAACAGTATAATTATTAGAACCTCCTGCTGCATCTGGCACCATAAAATTGAGAAGTTCATTTACAGAATAGCTCCAACTAAAAGCATAATTTATATCCAGTCCTCCATCTTTACCTGTTGATTTAGAATTGGGTCTTACCAATTCTGACTTGCCTCCGCGCATTGTCTCCTTATTATAATCCTGAACTATTAGTAAGGTAGATAAATTAGGCAGAGCTCCTAGGGCCACAAAGACTAATACGATGAGTCCCTTTTTCACAAATGGAACAAATGATTTAGTCACTAGAGCATCATATATAAAATAAACTGCAAGTAGAATACAAACTATAGCCCCATAATATACAATCTGGTAGTGACCATATGCTATTGAAAGATTTAATCCTAGCATAATAGCGATTAACCCAATTAATTTATTGTGCTTAATGTAGGCTGTAAATCCAGCATAAACTGGGAACATAAATGCAAAGGATAAAATTTTTGTAGGGTGGGAGGCCCATAAGGAATCTAATGTCCATGTATTCAGACCTAATGCAATCGCTAAGATAAATGCAAGTTGTCTATTTATATTTAATAAAATAAGAGATAAAAATCCGCATAAAAAAACAATAAATAGATTCGAAATATTATTGGGCAATAACCCTACAACTTTTGTGTAATATTTGTGAATAAGATTGCCTGAAATATCTGCAGCTATAGTGAAAAGAGGCATCCCACTAAAAATACGGTTGGTCCATAGAATACTTTCTCCTTTTTTGTTATAATCTAGATATTCCTTGGCTGCAGCATGCCATGTTACCGCATCGTTAGCGCTAAGCTTCTTCCCTTGAAGCTCAGGATAAAAAATAACACAAGAAACTAATATAAGACCTACAATATATGGAAGATAGCTCTTCATTTTTTCAATGATTTCCTTCATTTTATATTATTTATTTTAAAATTTAAGATGCTTTATCGTTTGTCCGTTATTTATAAGTTGTTTCAAGGAGTCAATACCTATTTGTATATGTATATCGACATAGTTGGCAGTGACACTGGTATCGCTTTTCTCGGTTTTCACACCATCTGGTTCCATTGGTTTATCACTTATCAGGAGTAATGCACCGGTACGTATTTTATTATAATGACCTACCGTGAATATGGTGGCGGTTTCCATATCGATGGCTTCTACGCGGAGGTTAGTGAGATAATTTTTAAAGTCCGCGTCGTGTTCCCATACTCTTCGATTAGTGGTATATACTGTTCCAGTCCAGTAGTCCCTGTCGTAGTCTCGAATGGTTGTAGATATGGCTTTCTGAAGAGCAAAGGCAGGTAATGCAGGAAGCTCCGATGGAAAGTAGTCATTCGAAGTTCCTTCACCGCGCACAGCAGCTATAGGTAGAATTAAATCTCCGATGTTAAATTTGGACTTTAAGGCGCCACATTTACCTAAGAAAAGGCAAGCTTTTGGATTAATAGCCTTGAGTAAATCCATTACTGTAGCAGCGTTAGGGCTCCCCATGCCGAAATTAATAATCGTGATATTATCTTTAGTGGCGGTTTGCATGGGTCTTTGTTTGCCCTTGATTTCTACTTGAAATTTTTCCGCAAAAAGTTCTACATAGCCTATAAAATTGGTAAGTAAGATATAGTCACCAAAGGCTTCCAATGGAACCCCAGTATATCTAGGCAGCCAATTATTAACTATCTCCTCTTTCGAATTCATTCTCGTCTATTTTTGCAAATATAATCCAAATCTATAAAGTGAAAAAATACGTTTTATTTTATACCATTTCAGTCCTATTTGCTTGCAGCTTGTTTTCACAATCTTCAAATCTAGATAGCCTGCGAATGAATGCTATGATAGTTAAAGATACACTGCTTTTGAAGCGAATACTCCATGATTCCTTATACTATATCCATTCTAACGGACTCGTTGAATCTAAAAGTGATTTTTTATCCTCCATAACGTTTGGCAAAATTGAATATAATGACATGCAAATACAAGAAAGGAAGCAACGCACAGTTAATAGAATGAGTCGTTCTTATACTGGGATAGTGCGTGTGATTGGAAAATATAAGGGGGAGTATTTTCAAGTAAAACTTGCTTTTACCTCTCACTATCGAAGACAAGGTAAATACTTCAAACTGATTTATTGGCAGTCGACTAAAATGACTGATTAATCTACAATTTTCTATATCTAAGAACCTATCTAAATTTCAACTATTTTTTCTTAGTTGTGTTCTTTGTTGTCTTTGTCGATTTGGCAGTTTTCTTAGCAGTGGCTTTAGCGGTTTTTTTAGGCGCTTTGGCAGAACTAGTTTTTGACTCACCTTTGATAATATTTAAAATAGTATCTAGACTCAACTGGGCGGCATCCTCTCCTTTCGGAATTCTATAATTTTCTTTACCTTGCTTGATAAATGGCCCCCATCTTCCTTGGAGTACTTGTATCTCATCTTCTGGGAAATCCAAAATCAACTTCTTTGCATCGGATTCGCGTTTGTCTAGTATGCGCTGAATCGCTGATTCAAGGTCAATAGACATCGGGTCATCTTCTTTTTTAAGTGAAGTAAAAATAGTGCCTTGCTGCACATAGGGTCCAAATCGCCCTACATTCACTTTGAGTTCTTTTCCTTCAAATTCTCCTACAATTCTAGGTAGCTTGAAGAGATCCAATGCCTCATCAAGTGTAATTGTTTCTATGCTTTGATCTTTTCTCAATCTGGCATAGCGTGGCTTGTAATCAGGTTTATTCTCATCGGTTACACCTATTTGTATCATGGGTCCAAATCGCCCCATTCTAGCTATCATTGGCTCTTTAGAATCTGGATGATCGCCAAGGCTGCGCTCGCCTGAGACTCTTTCTGCCGTCTCTAAGGTAATCTCTACTTCTTCATGAAAAGGTTTGTAAAAATTGCCGAGCATTTTCTGCCATTCTATTTTGCCATTTGAGATTTGGTCAAAGTCCTCTTCCATCGTAGCCGTGAACTTATAGTCAATTACCTTTTCAAAATGTTGCTTAAGAAAATCTGTCACTAGCATACCTATATCTGTAGGGAAGAGCTTGGCTTTTTCAGCACCAGTAATCATAGATTCGCTTTCTAAGCTCACTTTATTCTTTTCCAATTTATAAACTTGGAAATCAAGTTTTTTACCGTCTCTATAATCCTTTATAACATATTCTCTATTTTGTATTGTGGAGATAGTAGGAGCGTATGTGGATGGTCTACCTATACCCAGTTCTTCTAATTTTTTTACGAGACCAGCTTCATTATATCTAGCAGGATGCTTGGAATACTTTTGAGTAGCGGATAAACTATACAATTTCATAGCCTGTCCTTCTTTCATTGGAGGTAAAAATCCACCACCCGTTTCTTCATCATCTTCATCCTTTTCTACCATATAGGCTTTGAGAAATCCATCAAATGTAACAACTTCTTGTCTTGCGGTTAGGTCCGTTTCGTTTTTATCATTGCTAATAGTAACTATGGTATTTTCTATTGCGGCATCGCTCATCTGGGAGGCTATTGCGCGCTTCCAGATAAGGTCATAAAGGCGCACCTCATCATTGTCGCCCGATATATTCATATTGCTAAAGGTAGACGGTCTTATCGCTTCATGCGCTTCTTGGGCATTGGCTATTTTGCTACTATATTTTCGCAGTTTATGGTAATTTGTACCATAGAAATTCTCCACTGCTTTCTGTGCATCATTGAGGGCTGTATCACTTAAATTGACAGAGTCGGTTCTCATGTATGTAATATGCCCAGCTTCATAGAGACGCTGCGCTACTTGCATAGTTTTCGCTACAGAGTACCCCATTTTTTTAGAGGCTTCCTGCTGCAGGGTAGAAGTGGTAAATGGAGCTACGGGTGATTTTTTCCCAGCCTTTTTCTCTATTTTAGCTATACTGAATTGAGCATCGACAAAGCTCTCTACTAGGCTCTTAGCTTCGGCATCACTGCTTAGGTCTTTGGCACTTTCAGCTTTGACCTTCATAGGCTTGCCCTCTATATCTTTTTCGTCAAAAAGGGCAGCTAATTTATAGTACATTTTAGCCTGAAATTGCTGTATCTCGCGTTCACGTTCTACGATTATACGCACCGCTACAGACTGAACTCTACCAGCACTAAGGTTAGGTCTTACCTTTCTCCAGAGTATAGGGGATATTTCAAAACCTACGATTCTATCTAATACTCGTCTGGCTTGCTGTGCATTGACGAGGTTCATATTAATAGTCCTAGGATTGGCAATGGCTTTTTTAATAGCAGATTCTGTGATTTCTGAATAGGTGACCCGCTTGGTAGTCAAAGGATCTAGGTTCAATACCTCGCATAAATGCCATGATATGGCTTCTCCTTCGCGGTCTTCATCCGTTGCTAGATAGACCTCGGAGACCTCTTTCTTTAGTTTTTTCAGTTCGGCTACTACTTTTTCTTTTTCTTTAGATACTTCATAGCTAGGTAGAAATCCATTCTCTATATCTATAGCCTTATTATTTTTGGGTAGATCTCTGATATGACCATAGCTCGATGCTACTATAAATTTATCGCCCAAATATTTGGTGATAGTTTTTGCTTTGGCAGGAGACTCTACGATTAATAAATTTTTTGGCATTTCCTCGTCGTTTAAAAAGCGATATTAAAAACGCAAAACTATAAATAAAAGAAATGTAACTTTGATATTTTTTAAGAAATGGAAAGTTTAGAGCGGATAAAAATGTCTTTAGCCTATGATGCCAATCGGCTGATAAGGCTTGATTTAAAGGCTTTTGGAATAGAGATGTCCCAGGTTTATTTTTATTTAGATTACCTAAATCATCCATTCTTTAGCGGAAATAAAATAAGAAAACTCTACGGTTCTTTGAAAATTTTAGTGAGCCATGACTATGATTATCTGCTCACAATAGGGGGAAATTATTCTAATTATCTCTATGCCTGTTCATTTATTCCAGAATTATTTCAAAAGAAATTAGTGGTCATAGTGAAGGGACATGAGCCAAAAAAATATGGGTACACGCTTAGACATCTAAAAGATAAAGGGGCGCATTTGCACTTTTATGCAAGAGATGAGATAAAAAATAATCTTGATGAAATATTGACTTCACTAGAGAACTTGTATCCCAGGGCTATGTATCTTCCAGAGGGTGGGACTAATGAATGGGCCAATGAAGGATTTGAAGACTTAATTACGCCTGAGTTTGAAAATTTTGATTGTGTATGCGTTCCTGTAGGCACCTTAGGCACTTATAGGGGAATTGTTCATTATCTTTCAGATAGCAGAAAATTGAGAGGTTATGCCGCTCACTTAGACTATTCCATGCAGAATCATGGTAATATTACATATGACTATAGTTTCGGGGGATTTGCTAAAATGACCGAGGAGCTTATGTCCTTTGTCAAGGCATTTGAACACAACTATAAAATTCTATTAGATCCTATATACACCTCAAAAATGATGTATGGTGTTATTCAAGACCTTAAAAAGGGGGTTCTGCATCCTTCCCAGAAAATCATAGCTATCCATACGGGTGGACTGCAAGGATGGAATGGATTTAAGTAAAATTGAAATTATATCTAATTGATAAATTAGAGCACATTCTGCCTTCTTGATTTCAAATTTTCTTCGTATATTTGTCATAATAACATTTGTATGAAAATTTTACAATACTTGGGCATTTTTTTTCTAGTGAGTCTGCTAGTGTGCTGTAAGTCTGAAACTCCAGATGCCCCATATGTACTAAATAAACCTAAACATTTTCCACCGCCTTCTATACCTGCAGATAATGCTTTGACGGCAGCTAAGATCAGATTGGGCAGAATGCTTTTCTACGAAAAGAGGATTTCGGAAGATCAAAAAATAGCTTGTGCCAATTGTCACAAACAAGAATTTGCCTTTGGGAGTGATCAGGCTCTAGATAAAAAAGTCCACGGAGATATGACTGCGCGAAACAGTTCTGTCTTATTTAATATGGCCTTCACTAAGAATTTTTTCTGGGATGGTCGAACTACCACACTTGAGGCTACATGTCTAGATGCTCTTAAAGGGGAGCAAAGATTCGATATAGCCCAAGTGAAGACCAAGCTCATGGTAGAATCTCAGTATAGGGATGCTTTCAATGCAGCCTTCGGTAATGGCGAACCTACAGAAGATATGGTTGTCAAGGCTTTAGCAAGTTTTATTCGTACCATGGTTTCAGGAACATCTAAAGTAGATAAAGGTACTGCGGAGGGCAATCCGAATAAGTATCTAACTCCATTGGAAATAGAGGGCAGAACTATTTTTGAAACGGAAGAAGGCGACTGCTTTCACTGTCATGGTGACCCAATAGGTCAGCCAATGATGACCGATAATTTATTTCACAATAACGGATTAGATCCTGTTTTAAATGTGAGTCTTTTTAAAGATCCTGGATTAGGGTCTGTGACAGGAGTCACTGGTCCTGATGCTGGAAAGTTTAAGACCGGACCACTTAGAAATTTGTCTTATTCTAAGCCATTTATGCACGATGGCAGGCTAGCGAACTTAGATGCAGTTTTAGCTCATTACAATACGGGTCTATCTACTGACCCAAATCGTAATAAGTTTTTTGATGTCAATATGAAAAAAGCTAACCAAGGCGGTATTAATTTATTGCCGGATAGAATCAATCGGCTCAAGGCTTATCTATTAGCTTTCGATGACCCGAGTTTTATCAGTGATACTAGTTTTAGCTCGCCATTTAAGTAGTCAAGGTGAGAGTACTACTAATAGATTGTGAGGACTCTTATACGCTCAATATATATGATTACCTTAAGCAGTGTGATGTAGACGTTGATATCGTTCTGCATCAAAATGTAGTCGTGGACGAGATCAGAAACTATGCTGCCCTAGTTTTATCTCCAGGACCTAAATCACCTAATGAAATTCCAATTCTTACAGAAGTGATTATGCAATATAGGTGGCAGCTTCCAATTCTTGGTATTTGTCTAGGACATCAGGCGATAGGCATGTATTTTGGGCACAAACTAATCAAGTCTAAACTCCCGATGCACGGCATTTCAGTAAAAATAACTTTGGCAGAAAATCCTATTTTTCATAATATTGACACAGGAAATTTTATAGCCATGCGATATAATAGTCTAGCCATAGCAGAAAATGAGGGTTCGGAACTCGAAGTCATAGGTCGTGATGAGTTCGGAGAAATTATGGCCTTTCAGCATAGGACCCTTCCTATCTATAGCTTTCAATTTCACCCAGAGTCTATTGGCACACCTGAAGGATTGAACTTATTTCAAAATTGGATAAAACTTATTACTAAATATTAATCACTTAATAAATTTTATATGTCTCTAATAGCATCTATATCTGGCATCCGAGGCACCATAGGCGGTATACTCGGAGAAGGATTGTCTCCTATTGATATTCAGCGCTATGCGCTTGCTTATGGTCAGCTAGTTAAGACCAAACATGCACGACCTAAAATAGTGATCGGCCGCGATGCCCGCATCTCTGGTGAAATGGTCTATAATATTGTCTCAGGCTCCTTAATAGGTATGGGGATAGATATTGTTAATCTCGGTCTTTCTACTACACCCACCGTAGAGAAAGCAGTCAAAAAGCTAGGCGCGCAAGGCGGTATTATATTGACTGCTAGCCATAACCCTAAACAATGGAATGCACTTAAACTCCTAAACGAAGTAGGCGAATTTATTTCAGCGGAAGAAGGTCAAAAAGTTATCGATGGAGCTCGCGAATTAGATAATTTGATTTTCGCAGAGGTAGATGAACTAGGAAAAATTAGCGAAGATCATAGCCTTTTAGATTGGCATATATCAGAGATAGTACAAATGAAATGGACGGATAGATCGAGTATATGGTCTAAAAAATTAAAAGTAGTAGTAGACGGTATCAATAGCAGTGGTAGCATAGCAGTTCCAAAATTATTAAAAGCACTAGGTATAGAAGATATAATTCTACTGAACGGAGATACTTCTGGCAACTTTGCGCACAATCCTGAGCCGTTAGCACCTCATTTACAGCAAATATGCCAGTCTGTCGTGGCTGAAAAGGCAGACCTTGGTATAGTAGTAGATCCGGATGTAGATAGACTCTGTTTTGTGAATGAAGATGGTAGTCTTTTTGGGGAAGAATATACTCTTGTAGCAGTGGCGGATTATATCCTATCTATTGAAAAAGGGTCTACGGTCTCCAATCTATCGTCCACTCGAGCTTTAAGGGAAGTAACTATCAAGCATGGCGGGGAATATTATGCCTCTGCTGTAGGGGAAGTAAATGTGGTCACCAAGATGAAAGAAGTTAATGCTATCATCGGTGGGGAAGGGAATGGCGGTGTCATTTTTCCAGATTCACATTACGGACGAGACGCACTCATGGGTATAGCGCTTTTTCTGAGCTATTATGCTCAGAAGGGTCAAAAGATGTCAGCACTCAAGGCTGCTTTGCCACAGTTTGAAATGGCTAAAAGTAAGATAGAGCTAGAAGAAGGAATGAATGTAGACGCTTTGTTACATCAGATGTATATTAAATACAAAAATGTTGAGCAATGCAATATTATAGATGGTCTTAAAATTGACTTTGCCGATAGCTGGGTTCATCTTCGTAAATCCAATACCGAACCTATCATCCGTATCTACTCCGAGGCCAATATTTCTGCTCAAGCAGAATCTTTGGCTGCACGATTTGTTCAAGAACTAAGAATCGAAGCCCAAGGCAATTGAAAACACGAATTGAGGAGTATAATGAATCAAGTTTTACCGTATTGAATAAAACGAAAATTATTCGCTGTATTATGAATGATAATTAATATATACACAAATATCAACTTTTCACATCATACTAATATGCTTGAAACGATTCAGAATTCAGATATCATCCTACTTAGGTTTATCCATTTGGATTTGTCGAATCCGTTATTAGATAGTTTATGTCCTATTCTAAGAACTAAGACAACTTGGATCCCTCTTTATGTATGCTTAGTCTATTATTTTTGGAAATATTTTCCAAGAGATTACATTAAGATTATATTGATATCTATCATCTTAGTTTCACTGGCAGACATAGTTTGTGCTCAGCTATTGAAACCATGGATACATCGCATAAGGCCTTGTCAGTCAAAAGAATTGGCTTATTGGTTTCGGATATTTCCCTATTGTAGTCATACGTTTAGTTTCCCATCATGCCATGCCGTGAATCATGCTGCGCTGGCATTTTTTATTGGCCAATTTTTCAACAAATGGCAGCGAGTGATATTGGTGTTTTGGGTCTTACTCATTGGCTTTAGTCAGATATATATAGGAGTGCATTATCCCAGTGATATCCTTGGAGGTATAGTTTTAGGCTGGGTATTGGCTATGTGTGCCACCATAATTTGCAATCGTTGGATTACAGCCAATTCAAGAGGCGTCTAATAATCTTTTTTCCCACTTGGTAGAATAGAGTCGAGATCTACATCTTGGCGATTAGAACCGTAGCTATCTATTGGTGCGATATCATCTTGATAGCTACAATTAAATTTTTGAATAGTAGCGCTGTCTGTTTCATTGAAAAAGGAACCAGATTTATATTTCGGCAAGGTAGTTGCTTTCTTATAAAATTTAGCCCAGATAGGCAGCGCAGAGTTAGCTCCTTGACCTAGCCGTGTGGTTGCAAAAGTAATAGAAGGCTCATCTGCACCTACCCATACAGCAGTGAGAAGATTGGATGTACTACCTATAAACCATCCATCAGAATTTGATTGAGTAGTTCCAGTTTTACAGGCTATTTCTTCTTTAAATCCATATTGACTTCGCAGGCGAGTAGCAGTACCTTTCTCCTTTGATACTTGCTGAAGCATTAGGTTCATTAGTTTTGCGCTTTCAGCCGTTATAGCTTCCTTGGATTGCGGCTTATTTTCAAATATGACATTACCATTTTTATCTTCTATACGATCTATGTAGTATGGCTGACTATAGATTCCCTCATTCATATAGGGTGAGTAGGCTCCTAGCATTTCTATAACGGATACATCCGCTGTGCCAAGACATATAGCGGGCACTTCTTCAAATTCACTTTCTATCCCGAGTTCTCTGGCCTTATCTATAAGAAGAGATGGCCCGAATTGTTTGATCAATAAGGCAGCAATTCTATTGTCTGAGACTTGGAGCCCCGCTTTAAGAGAAACTTCCTCCCCATCTTGGAAGTTTTTTGATCCTTTAGGATCCCAACTTTCATGACCTTCGATGAGTGGTTTTTCATAGAGAAGTTTACTACAAGGGCTCATTCCATTTTCTAATGCTACATTATACAAAAATGGTTTGAAGGTAGATCCCACCTGTCTTTTTGTAGATTTTCGGACATGGTCGTATTTGAAAAAATTAAAATCAACACCACCTACCCACGCTCTTATCTTACCTGTTTGTGGCTCCATAGCACATAGTCCTGTTTGTAATATTTTTTTGATGTATTTGATAGAGTCTATGACACTCATCATCGTATCTACTGAGCCACGATAGGTAAAAATTTGCATGGCATGCTTCTCTTTAGCTAGGATAGTGAAAATTTCCTCTTCAGATTTTCCAGCATCACTAAGTGTTTTATAATGTTCAGTTTCTCGAACTATATTTTTGACTAAATCAGGATTAGCTTTAGCCCCATATTTATAAGGATCTTTAGCTCCCCATTCACGGAGAAATTCTTTTTGAAGCCATGGCATATGCTCAGCTACTGCTATTTCAGCATAGTTTTGAAGTTTAGAATTTATCGTGGTATGAATACGTAATCCGTCTGTGTATATATTGTATGATTCTCCGTTTTCTTTGGTATAATTCCTAAGTATTTCTTCTAGTTCTATTCTAATCTGCTCTCTAAGGTATGGAGCCAAACCTGTGCTTGGAGAGGTCAGTTTATAATCAAGTTTGATTGGGAGTTTTTTGGCACTATTTGCTGTAGTTTCATTTATAAATCCAGCTTTTCTCATTTGTTCGATGACTATATTTCTCCTTTTTAGTGCATTCTTTGGCTTTGATTTAGGATTATAAAGTGAAGGTCCTTTGAGCATGCCAACTAAAATGGCAGATTCATCAAGAGTAAGCTTTATAGGTTCTTTATTGAAATAGGTTTTAGAGGCCTCTCTAAGACCATAAGAATTATGCAGGAAAGGAACTGTATTAAAGTAAAGGGCGAGAATTTCTTGTTTGGAAAAATTTCGCTCTAGTTCTATAGCTATATACCACTCTTTTATTTTTTGTATCAGCCGCTTGAATTTATTATTTCTACCTTCAGAATGAAATAGATTTTTAGCCAATTGTTGGGTAATGGTACTAGCACCAGATGGCTTTCTGAGTATGAAGGTTCTGAAGGTGGCAGAGATAACTCCAAAGACATCAATGCCAGAATGATCATAAAATCGCTCATCTTCTGTGGCTATGAGAGCCTGTATCGTGCTAGCTGAAATTTGCTTATAATTAAGTTCTGTTCTATTTTCATAGTAGAGCTTACCCATTACTTCGACATCTTCACTATAGATTACAGAAGATACCTGGCTTTCGGGATTCTTAATATACTCTATGGAAGGCAATTCTCCTAGCCAACCTTGAGCAACAGAAAATAGTAGCAGAGAAAATAGTAGTATAAAGCCAATTAATACCTTGAAAAATAATCTAAAATAGTACTTAAAGCTATTTTCCATTTTTGGATTATTCTACCGTGACACTTTTAGCTAGATTCCTAGGTTGATCTACGTTACAGCCTCTTTCTAGTGCTATATAATAGGATAGTAATTGAAGTGGAATAGATGCCAGAATAGGACTTAGACAATCTTCTGTATCAGGTACTTCAATAACATGTTTTGCTAATTTTTTAATTTGAGTATCTCCATGTCGAGCTATAGCAATGACCTGTCCCTTTCTAGCCGCGACTTCTTGCACATTACTAAGGGTCTTTTCATGGCTGCTTATGTTATTCACGAGAAATACTACAGGCATTTCTTCATCTATAAGTGCAATAGGGCCATGCTTCATTTCTGCTGCAGGATAGCCTTCTGCATGTATGTAGGAGATTTCTTTTAACTTGAGTGCACCTTCTAAGGCTGCCGGGAAGTTATACCCTCTACCTAAGTATAGAAAATTAGTAGCATCTTTATACTCTTTAGCTATAGCTTTTACCTTCTCTTCACAAGATTTGAGGAGTGATTCTATTTTTGATGGTAAAATTTCAAGTTCATGAAGCAATTGGTTCAGTCGAGATTTAGATAAGGTATTTTTATTTTCAGCTATCCAAAGTGCAATGAGGAAAAATACAGAAACCTGGGCGGTAAAAGCTTTAGTACTTGCTACGCCTATTTCAGGTCCAGCATGAGTATAGCATCCAGCATGAGAAGCCCTAGGAATAGAAGAACCTACCACATTGCAAACCCCTAGAATCAAGCAGCCTTTCTGTTTAGCCATTTCGATGGCAGCTAGGGTGTCAGCTGTCTCCCCCGACTGCGATATAGCTATAATAATATCGTCTTCGTCTATGACTGGATTTCTATATCTAAATTCCGAGGCATACTCTACTTCTACATTAGCTCTAGCTAGATCTTCTATCATATATTCAGCTAAAAGACCAGCATGCCAAGAGGTTCCACAAGCCACAATTACGATTCTTCTAGACGCCATGATTCGATTTTTGTACTCTTCCAGACCGCCTAATTTTATTTTACCATTTGTTAAATCTACCCTTCCGCGCACACTGTCATAAATGCTCTTAGGTTGTTCATGGATTTCCTTGAGCATAAAATGATCGTAGCCACCTTTTTCAATAGATTCTAAGTTGAGTTCTAATTCTTGAATATTAGGTGTTTTTTCTTCGTTTTGGATAGTTTTCAATTCAAAGTTGCCATCTCTATTTAATGTTACCATTTCTTCATCATTAATATAAATGACTTTCTTGGTGTATTCTATGACAGGCGAGGCATCAGAAGCTAGAAAAAATTCAGTTTCTCCTATACCTACTATCAGTGGGCTTCCTTTTCTAGCACCAATCAGTATATTGGGTTCTTTTTTTGAAAATACAGCTATAGCATAAGCTCCAGTCACTTCATTTAATGCTAAGCGAACAGCTTTATCTAGCGCACATTTTTCCTTTTTTTGAATTTCTTCAATCAGATGGGGAAGGACTTCTGTATCCGTATCGGATATAAATTTGTAGCCTCTTCTTGTTAGCTCTTCTTTGATGGATTGAAAATTTTCTATAATACCATTATGAATGACTACTATATCCCCATTATTACTTATGTGAGGATGAGAATTTATTTGACTCGGGGGTCCATGTGTGGCCCAACGAGTATGCCCAATGCCGAGTGTCCCGGTTATACTAGCTTTTGTAGCTAATTCTTCTAACTCAGATACTTTTCCTTTTTGCTTTATTAGGGAGATATTCCCATTATTCATAAGTGCTACACCTGCACTGTCATAGCCTCTGTATTCTAGTCTTTTTAATCCTTTTATGAGAATGGGATAGGCTTCTTTGGTTCCTATATAGGCTACAATTCCACACATAGTTTTAAAATATTAAAGATCAGTATAATATAATTTTAATTTGGGTTTAGCAGCATTTCCTGTGCCGCCAATAACTACACTCGAAGGTAGAAAATCTGAAAATTTGGTCAAAGAATTGGAAATCAGTAATGGTGCTGAATAAATTCTCAACTTTCTGGTTGTATTTATATTGGTTCCCATTCTATTGATATACATTGCTATATTATACTTATATTCCTTACAGGGGTTGCCTCCTATTGAGGTGTCTTTGATAGAAATTAGAAAGCC
>CANESS010000002.1 GCA_947441115.1 Saprospirales bacterium
TAATTATTCTAAAACTATTTTTTGCGATTGATGATGACCATCTATATTAGAGGTGAGAATGTAGATCCCTTCATTCAAATTTTGTAAGTCAATTTTTGTATCCATATCCAAAACCTCAAGCTGAAAGACCGCCTGTCCTAGAAGATTATATATCGATATAGTTAAAGGTAGGGAATTTGTTTTTTTGATGTAAATGGATTTTTCTGAGTGATAAATATTCGCTTGAATATTATGACTATTTTGGGATATAGAATTAAAAATGGTGTCCTTTTTCTTATAAATACTATCATGCAGAAATCGGGAGTAGCTGATAGTTTTGAATAGATTTAATTTCCCATTGCTTACTACTTTATTCGTCAAACCTGAAGTTACATCTACATTTTTCAAAATTGCTTCCTTTATTTTTTGCGTGACAAAGGTTGGATTACTATGTAAACTATCTAGTAGCCTTACTTCAAAATTAGAGTACATAAGTGCGATAGCTCCGGCTACTAGTGGCGCTGCGAAACTAGCCCCATCTTTATATGTCCCATATTTATTATTCATTAAGGTTCCCCAGTAATTGTGTGGTGCTGCAATATGAACAAATTTATTACTAAAGGCAGATTTATCCAGCCCTAAAGTAAGTGAATTATATGTTGTGACATTTATTTGATAGAGACTATTGCATAGTATAGGCATATCTTTATAGGATTCAACATCCAACGATTGATTGCTAACTGCAGCAGTTAAAAGTATGCCTTCCTTCCCCATAGCGTCTATAATTATACACCATAGCGGAGCATCTTCGGGCAATAAACCTTCCGCACCAAGAGAGTAATTGATTGCTACAATATAGGCTCCTTTATTTTTATTAGTAAGTGCGTATAGCCTTTTCATAACAAGACAATATTCTAATGCCTTAATAGATTTTGCGATGGATGCGATATCATTAATTGGAAGTAATTTGCAATTCCATGCTACACCAGTGACTCCTATCTTATTATTTCCTTTAGCACCTATACCTCCGCAGACCATTGTCCCATGATCATTTTCAGATCCATCCAAGTTATGATTATCAAGACCTGCATTCCATCCTTTGTAGTCGTCTATGGCGCCATTATCGTCATTGTCGATACCATCATGAGGAATCTCATTGTGATTGATAAAATAGTCAAGGTCTGAATGGGCAGAATCAAATCCAAAATCTAGCACGGCCACCACTATTGTATCTCCTTTGGCGGTGACACCACTTTTATTAAAATCCCAAGCTCCGATGGAGTTTATTCCAGAGGTTACAGATTGTCCAGGGTTGAAGCTATTAAGGTGAAAAGTCTGTTTACTGAAAAAACTATCATTAGGAGTAGTTGCTCTTGGTTCTAGTTTTCTATTTCTGGTGGAGAGTTTGATTTTACCATCTTGTTTCAATTTTTGGATATAATCCATCGGGGGCACACTTGGAAATTCTACCGTCCAAAGTTGGAATTGCTTGGCACAAGGTGTGATTTTGGTGTCAGGAAATAGTTTTTCTAAATAAGCTAGATTTGAATTTTCAATAGCTACTTGTATCAGTACCTCTCTGTCTATTCGCTCTCCTACATGAGCGGATAGATAGGTTGTGTAAAGTAATGCTAGAACAAGTAAAATTTGCTTCATCTAATTCTCTTTTATTTTTAACGGTAAAAAGCCTGATTTATTGAGTAAAAACGAATTGTACAATATTAGCTCCCATTTCTAGCGATTTACGGTGTGCATCGGGCGTATCTCCATGAACTTCAGGATTTTCCCAGCCGTCTCCAAGGTCACATTCCACACTGAAAAATGAAATCATGCGTCCTTTTAGGAATAGACCCCAGCCTTCGGGAGCCTTGCCTTCATGGGCATGTATTTTAGGGAGACCTTGAGAAAATTGATATTTCTGGTGATAAATAGGGTGTGAAAAGGGGACTTTTTCCCATTTAAGATCTGGAAATATTTTATTCATGGCCTTGAAAAAATAATCTCGCAAACCATAATTGTCATCTGCATGCAGAAATCCACCAGCCTCGAGATAATTACGTAGATTTTTGGCTTCCAAGTCGCTGAAAACTATATTTCCATGTCCAGTGAGGTGAACTAGTGGATATTGATAAAGCTCAGCACTACCTACTTCTACAGAAGGAATATCTTGTTTGAGATTCGTTTTCAGATTTTGATTGCAGAATTTGACTAAATTAGGAAGGGATGTAGGATTGGCATACCAGTCCCCACCTCCATTGTATTTCAGCAGGGCTATACTATTTTGGCTAATCAAATCTGAAATAGCAAAAACTAGATAAAAAGCAATCAGAAAGAGACGTGTCAATATTTAGTATTATTTGTTACAAATTTACATAAAGACCAAACAAAATAACTAAATAAATCACTCACTTCACCTATTTTATTGAAAGGGGACGAGATATTCTGTAATTATTAGCACATCTTGATTATGGGCGCCTATGAATGCAGAAATATACTGTATCTAGGGTCTAAATTTAGAAATGTAATAAACAAAAACGGATACTGTATAAAAAGGATATAGACAGGAATATATTATAGTCTTTAGAAGTGATAACTTGAAGCCATAGAATTGCTTGATTTTATAGATAAAAAGTATATCTGTAAGTAATTTTAAGACAATGATAGGTAAAAGAGGAAAAATGAACAATCCAGAAGCAAATAAAAAATTTGTCAGAAATATGATTCCTGCTTGAATTTGTATACTTATATTTTCATAGCTAGACGTCTTTGAAATCTAACTTCTGCCTTGTTTTAATAATTCTAAAAAATTATCAGTAGGGTCTGAGTATACTGTAGCTTCCAGATCTTTAATATAGTGTATACCATAGAGAAACTTTTTATAAATGCGATAGTATAGAAATAAATCAGCTCCTCTATTTGTATTATATAGACCATCATAGCCTTTCACAGCTCGAAAAGCTATTTTAGTAAAGATCATATTAGCGGCATTGCATATAGAAGGAAATCTTAGATTAAGTGCAGCTATTGATCCGGCCGTCAGGATATCCAACTCCAGAATTATAAATTTATTTAGCTAGACATCACCTGGAAGGTATCTATACAGACCTGCTGCAAAATGAGGTTAGTTATCAAGTATAAATATAGATATAGTCTTTCCACAATGAATCCGTCAAGGTTATATTTGCATTGAGACAGATGATATGCTCATGACTAGCTTCCATTATACCTAGAAATGTCCTCATTTTTATTATTTTATTAGAATTTAAGAGGGGGAGATTTATCCTTTAAATCGATAGTTTTAATTTTAGGATTAACTTCTTAAGAAAAAGAAGTGGTAGCAAAATTATTAATTAAAATAATTTAGGTTTGGAAATTGATTTGAGTTTTTAGCTGTGCTAAGAGTGAGTAGAGGCTTTGATCATAATCGCAGTATGGAATTATGATACTAGCTTTGAGTGTCTCATTATGCTCTAGTGAGGTTATATAACTAGACATATTATCGAATCCTTTTCTATGGGATAGAATTAGGAATATATAAAGAAATAGTATGTGAAATGATAAGCAGTAAAAGACAATCATACGCTATTATCACTTTTTTAGATTCTTTTCATAGAGCTTTATCCAGTCTTTGGCAGACATTTTGTCAAATAAGTCTTCTATGAGGGTATAAGAAATATCAGCATACTTTCTAAATCGAATGCAAGATTTCCCCATATCTAGTTTGAATTTACACTGTTTAGTGTATTCTTCTTGAAACCAATTCAATAGTCCATTATCAAGATAAATACCCATGTGATAGAGATTGATAGAGTTCTTCTGAGCGGCTATTCCTGCGAAGGGGAGAGGAAGTTTGGGATCGCAATGGTAGCCTTCTGGATATACAGATTTAGGAATAACATATCCAATCATTCCATAGTTTATGCACTCCTCAAATTCCTTATCTAGCTTAGACTTAATAGCTGTCCTAAGCTTTTCTATAAAAGGTTTCTGATCTGCAGGTATTTCATTCAAATATTGTGAAACAGATAAAGCTGGGTAACTCGCCATTAAAATTTTTGTTGATTGAACCAAACAATAAATTTATTTCCATATAGCTGTGATTGGAATGAATTGGTAAGTTTTGCAAAATTGGTTCTATCTAATGAACTTAGAAAAAGGTTTTGATATAACTCCAATCGCGTCATATCATCATCAATTCTATATCCTATACTTTTAATCTGATCGGTATAAAGACATTTTCGTTTCATATAATTGACTACAAAATCCTTTTTCGCCTTTACATCTTTAAGGTTATTTAGATCTAAGATTAACTTATTGATAGCTGAGTCTGTCATTTTACAGGTATGAAATGCTCTTTTACTAGTATCCTTTACAAAGGGCTTTTGCACTGGCACAAAACTGCCTCTGGTATAGGTAGCTTTATCTTCTTTGGCTGCGGCAGGATTAGGTTTGAGCGAATAGTTATCTCCTTCTTGGATTATGGTATAGTATTCTTCCCTGTCAGAATTTATAGCTATAAGTATACTTGGATTCTGGTTGCTAGGAGTCATTATTCGCACATGCATTTTCCTTTCACCAATAGGTACATTAAAGAGTTTGATGCGGACGACATCTCCAAAAAATTGCAATTGATTATCTATATACACCCTATAGGTGATGGGTAGTTTAGTAGAAATGTAAATTGTTTTTTTTTGAGAAAAAGAAGGCGACGATAGTATGGATAGAATTGCGAGTACTAGGATGTGTTTCTTCATGTCGGGTATAGTAGATATTGATGCAAATATAAATAATTCACAACGGGTATTACAATAAAAAAATACTTTAACTAGTCTAGAAGACAATAGCCTTTCGTGAAGAAGAATATACAATCTCCTAAAGGACAAAGAAACTACAAAATCTTACGATTTTTGCGAATTAGACTCTTGCTTGTTTTTCATCTTAGCTTTAAATTCGCCAAAGGAAATCATTTTTTTGGAATCTTCATCCCACATATTGGCAAAGATGGCTTTAAAACTCTGAGTCACGGTAAGAGGAATACAATATTTTTGAAAAATTGGATTTTCGATACTGCATTTTCTCAAATTGTAGAATGGAATAGATGGACACAAATGATGAATGTGGTGATATCCGATATTTCCAGTCATAAAGTGCATAAATCTAGGCAACTGGTAAAACGTACTTCCTCGTATAGCAGACAACAAATAATTCCAATTTTCTTTTCCTTCTTTGTATACTTCTTCGTACTGATGCTGAACATAAAAAAACCAGAGTGCCATTGTTCCAAATACAAATAAATTAGCAAACTGAACTATAAAGAAATTTTTCCAATCTGATACAAAACTCAGTCCAAATGCTAACAGAACATATGCAGATACAAATAGAAAATTATTTACGGTCACATTGTTTTTTACCTTTTCAAAATACTCAGATTTCAAAAAACGAAATCTATTAAAAATTGCTACATAGATTATACCTCCTAGAGTCAGAATATATGCTGGGCTACGATATACTCTATATCTTATTTTTTTCTTGACAGATAATGCAGCGTATTGCTCCGTCGTCAAACACTCAAAATCGCCAATATCAGAAGTTTCTAATTGACCATTGTGCGCATGGTGGAAATCATGAGATTTGGCCCAGTACTTATAAGGTATGATTGTCATAAAACTGCATATAGTTCCTATCGTATCATTCAGCCACTTTTCTGGAGTGAATGATTTGTGACCACAATCGTGCTGTATGATAAATACTCTGCCAAGCGCTACACCATTGAAAATGCTGATAGCCAATACCCACCAAAAAGAATAGTCATTAGCCAATAACCAGTATTGAAGTACCCATACGCTACCATACATTAGGAATGTAAGCGCCGTATGAAATAAGGCTTTCTTGGTATCTGGTATTTGGTACTCTTTGAGGAGTTTATGCCAGTCTTTTAATTCTTGCTTTATATTTTCGTATACTTCCTGATTCGAATTAGCGGCAGCTGCATTCATGAGAGTAATAATTTTTAGACATTAGGTTACAAAATTACCACTTTCTTATTAAAGGGCAAGTTTTACTTTGTCAATACTTATAACACTATATAAATCATTGAGTAAGCGCTCGCCAACTCTTACTTTATAGGTTAAGCTTCTAAATTCAATAGCCTGCAACGAAATATTAGTTTCTTTTTCTTCATCAGGCATATCTGGGCTATTTTCTGCAATACCAGCACCAACATGGACTCCATTTATAGGTGTTTCGAGACTGAGAAGCACAGGTGTATTCCCCGGATGGTTTTTTAAAACATATTCCAATTTAGCAAGGGTTTCTTGAATTATTTCAGCAAGAGATATAGAAAGGGCAAATTTATTGACCTGATTATAAAATTGAGATTCTGGTATGATTGATTCTACTTTCATAAATTCTATCATCTTCGTTTCATTTTTTGGTTTAAACGAATCCCACTTTATCTTGAGCATAATCGCCTTCCCATCTTCAATATATTTTTCATATTCGTTAAAATTTTTATCACGAAGGTTAAAAGTCATAGAATCTTCTAGCCCTAATAATAAAAACTTCATATATGGCTTTTGATTATTGTCTACTCCTTTAACTATGTCTTTCGCTATACCAATTACATACTCAGATTTTCTAGTTATTTTCACCTCTTCAAATGCAGAAGCGGTGATATCCGTTATGATTTTTTTATATTTATCTAATGGGTGCCCGCTCATATATAAGCCGAGCACTTCTTTTTCTTTCTCTAATTTTTCTAACTCCGTAAATTCAGCTACAATAGGCGGAGCTGGCTTTTCAATCATATCTTGAAATGATTCGCCAAAGAGATTCGTCTCCTCACCTTTTGATTTATTTAGGTCATTCGCATAGCGAATCAGTTTTTCTATAAAGGTTTGGGAGTTGTCCACCCCAAAATATTGCTCCCGCTTAATTTCGGGGAAACAGTCTAGTGCGCCAGAAATGGCTAAGGCTTCTAAGACTTTTTTATTGGCATTTTTTGTACCCATGCGTGCGGCGAAATCATAAATATCCTCAAATTTCCCCCCTGTATCTCTTATTTGAACCATTTCTATAATGACATTTTCACCTACGCCTTTGATTGCGGATAATCCGAAGCGTATTTGCCCTTTAGTATTGACGGTGAATATATAATTGCTTTCATTGACATCGGGACCTAGCACATCTAGCCCCATTTTTTTGGATACTTCTATGTATTTTTTGATATCCTCTGTTTTATCCATGTTATTTGACATGAGGCCTGCCATAAATTCTGAAGGGTAATTCGCTTTAAGGTAAGCACATTGATAGGCTATCAATGCATAGCAAGTCGAATGCGATTTATTGAAGGCATATTGGGCAAATTTCTCCATATCCATCCATATCTTCTTTGCTTTTTCTACATCATGTTCATTGGATTTGCAACCTTCAATAAATTGGGGATATAAATGATCCATGACTTCTTTATCTTTTTTACCCATCGCTTTTCTTAGAGTATCGGCCTGTCCTTTGCTGAAATTCGCCAATTTCTGTGAAAGAAGCATTACCTGTTCTTGATATACCATGATTCCATAGGTTTCTTCCAGAATATCTTTGCTGGCTTCTATGTCATAAGTTACTTCTTCTGTACCATGTTTTCTGGCTATATAGTTGGGGATATAGTCCATAGGCCCTGGTCTATATAGGGCATTCATGGCTATTAGATCTGTAAATCTATCGGGTTTGAGGCCTCTAAGATTTGATTTCATTCCATCACTTTCAAATTGAAATATTCCGTCAGTATTCGCTTGCTGAAATACGACATAAGCCTTTGAATCGTCGAGAGGCAATTTTTCTACATCTACATCTATACCATGCCTAGCTTTGATGATAGATCGAATATCTTTTAAAATACTCAAGTTTTTCAAACCCAAAAAGTCCATTTTTAAAAGACCAACCTTTTCTACAATGTCCTTATCGTATTGGGTTACTAGCATTTCATTATCCTTAGCGGTGCAGAGAGGAATTAACTCTTTTAAATCTTGTGGAGCGATGATCACTCCGCATGCATGCACTCCTGTATTGCGTACAGACCCCTTCAGTTTAATAGCGGTATCTACCACGGTCTTATAGGTAGGGTTATCTGTATAAAGTTGTATAAATGTGTCCGATTTCACTCGATCTCCCTCTTTCATAGATTTACGCAAATCGGGATATTTAGCGCTATCCAATATGGACGGCAGGTCATAATCGGGCACAGCTTTTGCAAGCACATCGGTTTCTAGTAAAGGCACATCTAGGACTCTAGCCACGTCGCGGATAGCCATTTTTTCCTTCATGGTGCCATAGGTGATTATTTGTGCTACATTGTTTCTGCCATATTTTTCTACTACGTAGTCTAGTACTTTTTGACGACCCGCATCTTCAAAGTCAATATCTATGTCGGGAAAACTGACTCGTTCAGGATTTAGGAAACGCTCAAAAAGCAAACCATATTCCAGAGGGTCTACCTGTGTGATACCTAGGCAATAAGCCACCACCGAGCCAGCGGCAGATCCTCTACCTGGTCCTACTGAAACATGCATGCGACGGGCTTCGGTCAGAAAATCTTCGATGACTAGAAAGTAGCCTTCATATTTAGAATCAAAAATGGTTTTTAATTCGAGTTCTATGCGTTCAGAAATATCTTGAGATATCTCTTTATATCTTTTTCTAGCGCCTTCATAGACTAGGTAACGCATATACTCAGACTGGCTGCGATAGCTAGTAGGCACCTGAAAATTTGGCATCATGATAGAGCGTTTCAAATCCATTTTTTCTATCTTATCTAGAATGTGGAGCGTATTTTCTATACTGTCGGGCACATCATGAAATAATTTTTTCATCTCCCCGGCAGTCTTAAAAAAGAACTGATTATTGGCAAAGCCAAATCGGGTTTCAGAACTATAACCATCTTCGTCGTCTGATTTGACTGGCGTTGCCTTTTTAGCACCTGTATTGATGCAGAGCAAGGTGTCGTGAATATCACTATCCGCTTCATCTACGTAATGTGAATCATTAGTAGCTATGACCTTTACGTTGTATCGCTGACCCCATTTGATGAGTGTTTGATTAAGATACTCTTGGCTTAACCCAGTGCCATTGATGTTTTCTATGTGATGTCTTTGGAGCTCGATATAATAATCGTCTCCAAATAGAGCGAGCCATTGTTTAAATACCTCCTCAGCAGCCTCTTCCCCTTTATTGAGAATAGTTTGCGGCACAATTCCTCCTATGCAGCATGTAGTTGCTATTAGTCCTTCGGTATGTTTTTTTAGAAGATTTAAGTCTATTCTAGGAAATTTACCATAAAGTCCCTCTTTATAGGCTAATGAGGTGAGTATGGTGAGATTTTTATACCCAATTTCATTCTTTGCTAATAAAAGCTGATGGTATCTTTTGTCGCGTTTCCCAGTGCCAGCAAATGAGGTCTGGTGCATATCTTCCACCATGTAAAATTCACAACCTACTATCGGCTTAATATTTTCTTTTTGACAGGTATTGACAAATTCGAATACTCCAAACATATTGCCATGGTCTGTGATAGCTGCACCTGGCATACCATCGGCAGCCGCTTTTTTTACCATTTGATTGATATTAGCAGCTCCATCTAGAATGGAGTATTGTGTGTGGCAGTGTAAGTGACAAAAATCGGACATAAGCAAATTTAAACGTTTAAAAATTTCCGCCGTTTATATAGTTATGACAAATTATCCACAGTTTTGTAGAGCCTTGATTTTTAGGGAAATTTGATGCAGCCTTTTTCTTAAACTTAATTGCATTTGTATAATCAAAAGTTTTAGATCTTAACCACCATAAATAACAATCCAATGAAAAGAACAATTTTATTTCTAGCAGGAATGAGGGCTTATTATGACTGCAAGCTGCATTAAGAGCCTAAAATCTCAATCGTTGCTGAAATAAGCGCAAAAGGTTAAATACAATTATAGAGTTGAGCTCAATAGGTTTAAGGAACTAAAAAAGGTGTAGTGCCTAGAAACGCTCAACCAAAAAGTGAGTGAAAGACTAACTCCAGCTGCTAACTATTATTTTAAACTATTTAAAGATTCATAAAGTTCAAAAATTTTAAATTTATACTATATAAATATTATGATAATCAATTGCTAAGGTCTAATTTTGTATGGTTTTTGAAATTTCTTCTTATTTAACGCTAAAACCTCCTATATTTGTCAGAAACTATATTATATGGAAAAATCTGAACTTTTTTTAAAATTAGATCCAGAAACATTGAATATAATAATAAGTTCAGTTCTGACCGTTATCAGTATTTTCACGCTCGTAACCATCGGGTATTATCTTTATTATTATTTAGTTGAAAAGAAAAACAAGAAGTAAATTATGGAAAAATTATTGAGCGGAAAGACTGCAATAGTTACCGGTGGTAGTAGAGGTATAGGTAAAGCTATCGTTTTAGAATTAGCCAAACACGGAGCTAATGTAGTGTTTTCATATCATTCTAGTGAGGCAAAGGCCATGGAATTGGTTAAGGAAATCGAAGGCATAGGTGCACATGGCTTGGCGGTTAAAAGTGATGCCGCATCTTTCTCAGCTGCCAAAGAACTCTGTGATGCCACAGTAGCTAAATTTGCCAATATAGACATCGTAGTTAATAATGCAGGAATTACTAGAGATACCCTGCTTATGAGAATGTCTGAGAAACAGTGGGATGAGGTTATTGATAATAATTTAAAATCATCATTTAACCTTACCAAGCATGCGTCTGCCATTATGCTAAAGCAGAGAGAAGGTAGCATAGTTAATATCACCTCTATTGTAGGACTTAAGGGTCAAGCAGGGCAGGTAAATTATTCCGCATCGAAAGCAGGCATCATAGGACTCACTAAATCCGTAGCAGATGAGTTAGGATCTAGAAATATCCGTTGCAATGCAATTGCTCCAGGATTTATTCAGACGGAAATGACCGATGAATTGCCAGAAGATTTAAAAAAGAGATATTTAGATCAAATACCTCTGAAGCGCTTTGCATCAGCAGATGAAGTAGCCAAGGTAGTTGTCTTTTTAGCATCTGATATGAGTTCATACGTAACGGGCCAGATCATTGGAGTTTGCGGCGGGCTAGCCAGATAATTTGATTCACAAGGACTAGAATCAATAAAAGGTTTAATTTCAACACCATTTAATTTAAGTAATATAAAAGGATAAGTGTACTATATTTTAGCTTCCATTTTATTGTTAAAACAAGAGATATGATACGTAGAGAGTTTCTACAAAATAGTTTTATGGCTGGGGTTTCATTGCCCCTGCTGCAGTCTTACAATCAATACTGGAGCGGCAGTGATGCCCCGTATGAAAAACTCACACTACTTCATACTAATGATACCCACAGCAGAATTGATCCATTTGATGATGGAGAATACAAGGGACTTGGCGGTGTTTCTGCTCGCAAAAAGATAATTGATGATATAAGATTAAACGAACCTAATACCTTGCTGCTAGATGCAGGAGATATATTTCAAGGCACCCCTTACTTCAATATGTATAATGGAGAAATAGAGATGAAAGCCATGTCATACTTAGGATATGATGCAAGTACAATAGGAAATCACGACTTTGATAATGGGACTGAAAATTTGGCTAAACAAATGGAACATGCCAACTTCCCGTTTATTATAAGTAACTACGATGTTACGAACTCTGCATTGGCCAATAAAGTCGCTCCATATATAGTATTCAATAAGGGAAAAGTAAAATTAGGTGTTTTCGCACTTGGCATTGAGCTGGAGGGACTAGTGAGTAAGAAAAACTATGGGGACATTATTTATTATAATCCTGTAGAATATGCTAATAGGTATGCCAATATTCTTAAATCAGATGAGAATTGTGATATTGTCATTTGTTTATCTCATCTAGGGTATAGTTATAAAGGAAATAAAGTTAGTGATTTAAAACTGGCGGATAAAGTAGACAACGTTGACGTGATTATCGGAGGCCATACCCATACCTTTTTGGATTGCCCTCATTTAATTGAAAAGCCGAAAAAAAAATTTGTGATAGTTAATCAGGTAGGCTTTGGCGGTATAACTCTCGGTAAACTAGATATTTATTTTAACAGAAGTAAAAAAATTGTAGAAAAAAATCTGTCTAATTTGATAAAATGTCAGATTTGACGAATAAAAATTAGAATTATTCACATTAAAATGTTCATATTCGCAGCTGCAAAATGAAATAAAATTTTTAAAAGAAAATAACAATATAATTATGGAAGAAAATTTTGAGAAGGTCTGGGTAAAATGTCTAGATGTGATTAAAAGCAATGTATCTCCTCAGGTATTTTCAACTTGGTTTGAACCTATAGTTTCAGTAGCTTTGAATAAAGATATTCTGACTATCCAAGTACCTTCGCAATTTTTTTATGAATGGCTAGAAGAACATTACGTAACTATTATTAGAAAGGCATTAATTCGAGAGATAGGAGATAAAGCAAAATTAGAATATAGAATACTACTAGATAAGAACGATAGTAAGAGCGCTATTTCATATCCAAATACTAAAGGAAACTCCAGTGAAAATGCAGATACGTTTATGCCTATTACTGTAGGCAATCAAATAAGAAATCCTTTTGTCATTCCTGGTATCAAAAAAGTAAGTATAGACTCTCAACTCAATCCTATATTTACTTTTGATAGTTTCATAGAAGGGGACTGTAATAGATTGTCTAGAGCCGCAGGGTATGCTGTAGCTAAGAAGCCTGGTGGCACGGCCTTCAATCCACTTTTTCTCTATGGAGGTACGGGTGTAGGTAAATCTCATTTGCTGCAGGCTATCGGAAATCAAATCAAGCAAATAACTCCGAGCAAAACCGTTTTGTATATTCAGTCCGATAAATTTATTAATCAATTTATTGAATCTGCAAAGAATAACAATACACATGAGTTTATCAATTTTTATAATCTTATTGATGTTTTATTAATCGATGATATTCAATTCTTTTCTGGTAAAGAGAAATCTCAAGAGATTTTCTTTAATATCTTCAATCACCTACACAATAATGGCAAGCAAATAGTAATTACCTCTGATCGTGCACCGAAGGATATGGATGGTATTGAGGAAAGATTATTGTCTAGACTGAAGTGGGGGTTATTAGCAGAAATGACTATGCCAGATTATGAAACGAGATATACTATCCTAGAAAAGAAAATGTATGCTGATGGCGTTATTTTACCGAAAGATGTAGTGGAGTATGTAGCGTTTAATATAAATACTAATGTGAGAGACTTAGAAGGAGCTATGATTGCTCTTTTAGCTCAAGCATCTTTGGTGAAGAAAGATGTGGATATAGATTTAGCCAAGAAAATAATAAAGAACTATGTCAAGTCGGTATCACGGGAAGTATCTGTAGAATATATTCAGAAAACAGTTTGCGAGTTTGTGGGTATTAATGTGGACTTATTAAAACAGAATACACGAAAACGAGAAGTGGTCAATGCTCGACAGATATCGATGTATTTAGCAAAAAAGTATACGAAAAATTCTTTGAAAGAAATTGGAAGACATTTCGGAAACAAAGATCATAGTACTGTAATTCACTCTATACAGGTGGTTGACAATTTACTAGAGGTCGACAAAAAGTTTAGAGAAGATCTCGAAGAGCTCAAAAAAAGAATTAATTTGAGCAATTTATAAGTCAAATAAAAAAATAATTATATATTTGCACTCCAATTTTTAGCAGAATTGGGGGGTTAAGAGAGTAAAGGTGAGATGGGTGAGTGGCTGAAACCACCAGTTTGCTAAACTGACGTACGGGAAACTGTACCGCGAGTTCGAATCTCGCTCTCACCGCAAAAAGATTAGGATTTAGCCTCACTGGAGCGAGAATTAATGACTAAAAAGTAAAATAGGGATGTAGCGCAGTCCGGTAGCGCACCTGGTTTGGGACCAGGGGGTCGCAGGTTCGAATCCTGTCATCCCTACAATAGCCACTCTTCGGAGTGGCTATGTTATTTGAGGATCGTCCTGCAATTGCGGGATCAGCCTTACTTCATTAGAAAGCCTTGCAGAAATGCTATGTTTTTTTATATAGGGAGGTATTCTCGTCAGAAGTGGTGGATTTACCCTATCATAATTTAAATTGCCTCATGTTTCTTTGAGGCTATTTAAATAAACCAAAACTCGGTCAGC
Organism: Saprospirales bacterium; assembly: GCA_947441115.1. GTDB lineage: Bacteria > Bacteroidota > Bacteroidia > Chitinophagales > JADJOU01 > CHPMRC01. The sequence goes on from CANESS010000002.1 coordinate 14,158, forward strand.
CAAAATTAAAAAGACTGCCAATTGGCAGTCTCTTTAATTTAACTATTTTAGCAGGAAATTAATTTTTTCCAAGATAATCAGCAACGCCTTCATGGGTCGCTTTCATAGCTTCTTTGCCTTGCACCCAGTCTGCAGGACAAACTTCACCATACTGCTCAAAATGCACTAGGGCATCAAGCATTCTTAAGGCTTCATCAACATTTCTCCCCAATGGAAAGAAATTGATCAATTCATGCATAACGATTCCTTCCTTATTGATAAGGTATAGACCTCTATAGGCTATCATTGGGCCATTAGCTATCGTGAGACCATTCTCATCGTAGTCATATTCGCCAGCTAGCACTCCGTAGTTCATAGAAACAGTCTTTGTGGTATCGGCTACTATAGGATATGTGACCCCTTTGATACCACCTTGTTTTTTCTCCATTTGTAACCAGCCCCAGTGAGACTCAGCCGTATCCGTAGAGCATGCGACTACTTCACAGCCTCTCGTTTTGAAATCTTCCAATCTAGATTGAAAAGCATGCAATTCTGTAGGGCATACAAAGGTAAAGTCCTTTGGATAGAAAAAGAATAATACATAATTTTTACCTAAATACTGATCTAAAGAGAAATCATTGATGACTTGACCTCCATTAACTATCGCGCCTGTGCTAAAATGTGGTGCTTTCTTACCTACTAATGACATATTGATTTTATTTTTAAATGATTAAATTATTATAATGTTTGAACAATTCCTGGATATGAAAAGTTTCTTAAAGATCAAACTTCATAGGTTTTTCATTCTTTTTAAGAACCTCCCACGAGCTATAAATGCCTGGATTGTATTCTCTCACCACAGATAATGGGATTTTTTTAAGTTCAAATTGGTGCTTAAATGGCCCGATTCCTTCTGTAATTAGGTATACCTCTGATATAATATCCGCATTTTCACCCGTTGAATAGTAATTTAGTTTTAATGTTTTCTTATATGGATCATTTTTTGGATAATTAAAATAGAGTAAAGAAAAGTATAGATCTCTATCATTGGAGAGGGAAGCCCTTATCTCAGCCAACTGCCTCAGATGACTGCGATTATCTTCGCTAAATGGTTCTAGTCTATTAAATGCTATCACAACAATAGATAGAATAAATACGGACGGCACGTATTTCAATCATTTATTAGTAAATGTTAAATCCATATTTATACCATCCTCACAGCTCACAATGCAGTGAAATAGCTGATCGTAGTAGCCTTGTTGCATTGGGTTAGTAAATATCATAAAATAATAAATAAATAGAGACCCTGGTATACTAATTTGTCTTAGAAATTCAAAAGCACATATACCGTTGCCATTGTTTATACTCAATAGGTCACCAAGGCAATACGGAAAAGTAAATATAATGAATCGAAGGAAGGTCTCTTCTATGGAAAGGAATTTGCTATCTAATTTGATTACTTGAAATTCAAGTATCCATTTTCCGGAGTTTTGGCTCTTTCTCAGTTCTGAATTAAATCCCGTAAAGTAAATAGGGGAAATAACAATACAGTTGAATACTTTTTAATTTCCTAGCGTTAAATATACTTTTCTAGTAGGATATTGAATATATCCAATTAGAAATAGGATGCTGAGGTCTATTAAGACCGCTGCGACTCTTTATAGGAGGTGAGCTGGGTGAATTCCTTTCATGTTTAAATATTTTAGTGTGCTTCGAGCCAGTTTTTACCTATTCCAAATTCCGCAACTATAGGCAAAGGTAAATCAGAAATAGCATTTTCCATCGAAAACACAACTATTTTCTTCACTTTTTCTAGTTCAGGCTTGTATATTTCAAAAACCAATTCATCATGGACCTGAAGGGTCATAGCAGATTGAAGATGTTCGGCTTTGAATTTTTTATGAATATCTAGCATAGCTAGTTTTATCATATCAGCAGCACTTCCTTGAATAGGCGCATTGATAGCTATGCGCTCCCATATACCTCGGTGCATAGAATTGCGGCTATTTATATCTCTCAAGTATCTTCTTCTGCCAAGTATGGTTTCTACATAACCTTTTTCCTGCCCTATTTTAATCTGAGCATCCATAAATTCTTTTATTCGTGGATAGGTTTTGAAATAATTCTGAATCATATCCTTAGCTTCTGCCATGGTCAGGGTGGTCTGCTGCGATAGTCCAAAGGCTGAGACACCATAAATAATTCCAAAGTTTACAACCTTAGCATTGCTCCGCTGCTCCTTAGTGACCTCATCAAAGGGAATTCCATAGACTTTACTTGCCGTCAGTTTATGTATGTCTTGATTGTTTTTAAAGGCTTCTATCATAGTTTCATCGCCACTCATAGCAGCAATAACTCGGAGCTCTATTTGAGAATAATCCGCACTGAGAAGAATATAATTCTCACTCGGCACATTAAATGCTTTTCTAATTTTTCTACCTCTCTCTGTACGAATAGGAATATTTTGAAGATTAGGCTCCGTGCTACTCAGCCTACCTGTAGAGGCTATCGTCTGGTTAAAAGAGGTGTGAATTCTGCCTGTCTTAGGATGAATTATTTGGGGAAGTGCATCGACATAGGTTGACTTTAACTTGGTTAACTCACGATACTCCATAATGTTCTTTGCAATGGTATGCTCTTTTAACAGCTTGCTCAAAACTTCTTCTCCTGTCCCATACTGACCAGTTTTAGTCTTCTTCTCCGTATAGGGAATTTTCATTTTTTCAAAAAGAACTTCTCCTAATTGCTTTGGGGATTCTAAATTAAAGCGAACACCCGCTTCTTCGAATACTGCTTCTTGAAATTTTTCTTGTTCGATGGCTAGTTCCTTTGAATATTCGTGGAGAAAATCGGTGTCCAAGGAGACGCCTTTGCGCTCCATATCTGCTAAAACATAGATTAATGGAAATTCTACATTCTTGGCTAATTCTAATAATTTAGGAATCTCTTGGAGATCGGCATTTAGATTTTCAAAGAGTTGAAAAGCGACATCGGTATCTTCAGAAGCATAATCTTTTATTTTTTCCAGCGATACATCCCGTATAGAAATTTTCCGAATACCTTTCCCTACTAAATCTTCATACTTTACAGTATCGTAGTTTAAATATCTTTGAGCCATGGCATCAAGACCATGCTTAGCATCGGCATCTAATAAAAAATGAGCTAACATGGTATCATAAATGGGCAGGGCTATCTCTATTTCATAGGTTTTGAGAATATGAAGGTCAAATTTCAGGTTCTGAGCAATTTTTAGTTTGTTTTGATCAGAAAATATGGGTTGAAAACGCGCCAGGAGAGTCTTAGCTTCTTGATAATCGGATTTGATTGGCACATAGTACCCAGTCCCCTTTTTTGTAGTAAAAGATATCCCTACAATTTCTGCATCGTTAAAATCCAAACCAGTGGTCTCTGTATCAAAGGCAAATGCGGTTGAGAGTTTAAGTAAGGCTAATAATTGTTCAATTTCAGATTCACTCTCTACCAAGTGGTAATCATTCGATGTCGTATTGATATTCTCAAATGGACTAGAAATGACGACTTCTTCCAGAGTTTGGTTAAATAAATCTATCGTACCATTAGCAGTGGGCTTAGCAGGAGTGAAAGTCGACGACTCCCCTAAGATTTCTTTCTGTAGTGTTCTAAATTCTAACTCAGTAAAAATTTCACGTAACGTTTCCTTGTCAAAGGGTTCGATAATTAATTTTTCATCACTAATTTCTATTGGAACATCTATAATTATAGTAGCTAGTTTTTTAGAATCTAAGCCCTGCTGTGCGAAGTTGATGACATTTTCCTTCTGCTTTCCTTTAAGCTTATCCTTATTGGCTATGAGGCCTTCTACAGATCCAAATTCTTTGATAAGAGCTTTAGCTGTTTTCTCTCCGATTCCGGGTATTCCAGGAATATTATCCACTGCATCGCCCCACAGAGCTAAAATATCGATGACCTGCAGAGGGTTTTCTATTTCCCAGTTCTTGCATATTTCTTCTACGCCTAATATTTCTGGCTGATTGCCCATACGAGGTGGTTTGTAGATTTTTATATTCTCCTCAACCAACTGTCCGAAATCCTTATCAGGTGTTACCATATAGACAAGATGATTCTCTCTGGCCTTTTGCTTGGCTATCGTCCCTATCACATCATCCGCTTCGTATCCTTCTAGCTCTAAGATAGGTATATTCATGGCCTCTATGATTTTGCGAATATAGGGTTCGGATATGATAATGTCCTCAGGCGTAGCATCTCTATGCGCCTTGTAGTATTCAAATTCCTGAACACGGACATTGGCACTTTTATGATCAAATACCACAGCCAAATGACTTGGATTCTCCTTTTGTATTAGCTGCCAAAGTGCACGGGTAAATCCCATGATAGCAGTGACATTGAGCTTTTTAGAATTGTAAAGAAAATTATTCCCCATAGAATAGTAAGCTCTAAAAATGAGGGCATAGGCATCGAGGAGATAAAGAGTTTTCAATGAAAAAATATTTAGAAAAGTAAATATAGAGAGAAAGAACTATTTAGACCTATAAGGTTTTTAAAACCTCAATAACTATACTAGACTATATTTGTATATAAATTTTTCACTATGCGCATTCTAAGCATTTTAATCATTATATTGCAATGTTATATACTATCTGCCCAATGCGATAATCGATACAACACAGCCATTTTCCCTAATATTGACACGGCGTCCTATGAATTTGGACAAAATACAACGTATTCAGGAGCCATTCAAAAATTAAGTTTAGATCTTTATACCCCTAATGGAGATACTTTTAAAAATAGGCCATGTGTTGTTTTCTGTTTTGGAGGTGCTTTTGTGGAGGGCACTAGAAAATCTCTCGAATTAGTCTACTTTGCTAGAAATTTCGCACAGCGAGGTTTTGTCTGCGCTAGTATTGACTATAGGCTAGACAATGCAGTCAATTTGGCTGCAAATGGTGAAAATGGATCTGTGATTCGCGCTGTGCAGGATGCGAAAGCAGCTATTCGTTATCTTAAAAGTAAAGTAGCAGATTTTGGTATTGATAGCAATATGATTTTTATCGGGGGTACCTCTGCAGGGGGAATTACTGCCTTGACTATGGGCTATTCACAATTTGATGAGTTTAAGGATTCGGTTAAAACTATCATAAATAGTTTAGGGGGTTGGGAAGGGACCACCAATAACCTAAGTCAATCATCTAAGGTCAAAGGGTTATTCAATTTTGCAGGGGCTGTGTTAGATACAAATCATATATTACTCAATGATCTGCCTGTGTATCTCAATCATGCGAATGGAGACGCCACAGTTCCATTTCGCTCAGGCTATCCTCTCAATGGTCAGTCCAAGACTTTTGTGTATGGCAGTTTCAACATAGCTCAGCGCATGATCTCGAAAGGGAATTATTATGTTTTAGATTCTTTCAAATCAACGGATCATCCAGCATTCGCATCTGCTGACCTTCTTACAGCTCTTGCCAATCTCAATTTTACTTCTGATAATTTGAGAAAATTTCTCTATAAAGCAATGAAATGCGACCAAGGAACAAATTCATTAGCGAGTTTACCAGCCCCCAATTTTTATTTTGAAAATCCTGTTCGCCATATTTTAAATCTTCCTGAAGGAATTTATGCCAGTGATATCGAAATGTTTAATTTACTCGGTAAAAAAGTAAAATTGAAGAATGAAAATTCAAAACGGATTGATATAAGCTGTGAACCAAGGGGTATTTATTTGATTAAATATAAGGAATTAGTACAAAAAATAGTATTGGATTAATTATGTCGTACAAATATTCATTTGAAGAATTATATTACGGAGAGGAAACTTCTGCAAAATCAGTCTATAAATTTGTAGAAGGAATAGAGGTGAAGAGTCATTACAATCTTCAAGATTTAGATGGTATAGATTATCTAGGCTATAGTTGCGGACAGCCGCCCTTTTTGAGAGGCCCATATGCTTCTATGTATATCAACAAGCCTTGGACAATACGCCAATATGCTGGTTTTTCTACTGCGGAAAAATCGAATGAATTTTATAGAAAAAATTTGGCGGCAGGGCAGAAGGGATTGTCTATAGCCTTTGACTTAGCTACTCACAGAGGATATGATAGTGATCATCCACGTGTGATAGGCGATGTAGGAATGGCAGGAGTAGCTATAGATTCGGTAGAAGATATGAAAATACTCTTTGATCAGATTCCTCTGGATGAAATGTCTGTGTCAATGACTATGAATGGCGCAGTGATACCCATTATGGCGTTTTATATCGCAGCGGCTGAAGAGCAAGGTGTTAGTCCTGAAAAGCTTTCAGGCACTATTCAAAACGATATTCTCAAGGAGTTTATGGTGCGAAACACCTATATCTATCCTCCGAAAACTTCTATGCGTCTAATAGTAGATATTTTTCAATATACTTCGAAGAATATGCCGAAATTTAATTCCATTTCTATTTCTGGCTATCATATACAAGAAGCAGGAGCCAGCGCTGATATAGAATTGGCCTATACTTTGGCCGATGGGCTAGAATATTTGAAACTCGGTATCGAAAGTGGATTGGCCATAGATGATTTTGCTCCTAGGCTTTCTTTTTTCTGGGGTATAGGGATGAATCATTTTATGGAGATAGCTAAAATGCGTGCTGGTAGGATACTATGGGCAGAGATAGTCCAACAATTTAACCCAAAGAACCCAAAATCACTGGCTCTAAGGGCCCACTGTCAGACAAGTGGTTGGAGTCTTACCGAACAGGATCCATATAATAATATAGCTCGTACCACAATAGAAGCTATGTCTGCAGCATTTGGAGGCACTCAGTCTCTTCACACCAATGCGCTGGATGAAGCTATAGCATTACCTACTGATTTTTCAGCTGCTATAGCACGTAGTACACAAATTCATATTCAGAAAAACACCCATATTTGTGAGGCTATAGATCCGTGGGCAGGTTCATACTATTTAGAGAGCTTGACCAATGAACTGATAAAAAAGGCAAGAATTCTCATCCAAGAAATTGCAGAGAATGGAGGTATGACAGCTGCTATAGAAAAGGGTATTCCTAAAATGCGAATTGAGGAATCTGCGGCTAAACGACAAGCTAAAATAGATGCAGGAATCGACACTATAGTAGGTGTGAATAAGTATAAAACCATCGATAAATCTAATATAGAAGTACTATCCATAGATAATCTTGAAGTATTAGCAAAACAAAAAGCTAAACTAGAACGAGTGCGAGCCAATAGAAATGAAGAAACCGTGCAAAATTGCTTAAAGCAAATAGAATTAGCTGCATCGGATACTTCGTTTAATATTCTCGAATGTGCAGTAGAGGCAGCTAAAGAACGCGCTACATTAGGTGAAATCTCTGAAGCCTTAGAAAAGGTTTACGGACGCTATCATGCTAAGCAAAATCTAATATCGGGAGTATTTTCAAAAGAGATGAAAGATAATAAACTTTTCAAACAAGCTACTGAACTCAGTCAACAATTTGCGGATAGATATGGACGCCGCCCCCGTATATTAATAGCTAAAATGGGTCAAGATGGACATGATAGAGGAGCAAAAGTCATAGCCACTGCATTTGCTGATTTAGGTTTTGATGTGGATATTAGCCCTATGTTCCAAACGCCTCAAGAGATAGCTAAGCAAGCAGTAGAAAACGATGTACATATTGTAGGAGTTTCATCTCTAGCTGGTGGCCACAAATCGCTTATTAAAACCCTAAAAGAAGAACTCCATCGCTATGAGCGAGAAGATATCGTTCTCGTTGCTGGTGGTGTAATTCCAAAGCAGGATTATAAAAATCTCTATAACGACGGTGTGAAATTTATATTTGGTCCAGGGTCTATAATCGCCGAGAGTGCAAAGGCGATATTAGAAGATTTCTTAGGGTAGAAGATAATTTCTAGTGTCTCATTCTTTCTAATTGCTCCTGCTGAGAAGGAAGAAAAGGTATGCTATAGTCTAATTTTTCGGAGAATCTAGGGCCAATTTTTGCGTATCAAATAAATCCTAATTTCCCTGATATACACTATAGCCTTGTGACTGAGATGCATTAGGAGGTCAGGGCTCATGCGTTAGCCTGTATTCAGATAGATGTCTATTTTTTTTCTTAATAGTTACGGGCAGTAGAAGCATAAAATCATCTACTGCTCAGAAACTTTACTTTGTTTTAGCAAATTGAATTTTTGAATAATATTTTTTACATCTATTTTCACACCAAGTAGCCAAAAAATAATGCGGTTTTTGAAATCTAGAAATTGCTTGGTAAGATTTTTATCCTTTGCTTGAATAGATCCGTGTAATACCACATACGAATTTTCCTCTAGATAAATATCTATATTGCTATAGTTAATTTTATCCTGATATAACTCGTCTTTTATATGCAGTGAGTTATAGTCTTTGATTTTTCCCATTCCCATATACTTATAATCTATATTTTTACTTTCTAGCAAATGTGTAAAGATGAAATTGAGCATATTGACTCCTTTTACATAGCTATATCCGCTAAGGTAGTTTTAGTTTAATTGTTTCCCCACAATTTTTCCCAAACTAGCTTTAATGTCTTTCATTAAAAAGCCGTCATCTTTTTTATAGAATCTATGTACTTTCGGATAAGAGCCAGAAATATAAAATTTACGACTATCATTCGATTTAGGAAACTGATAGACTTCTATATCCATCTCTTGAAATCGAGCGCAATGGTCATTTACTATAAATTCCTCTCGATAGAATGCTCTCTGACTATAGGGCGCAGGCAAATGGTTGACATAAAAACTGTCAAAGGCTCTTTGGAGATATAATTTCGGATCAACGGAATAAATCAATATTGGAGGTAAGACAAATCGATGATGCGAGAGGAGCACCTTTTCTTTTAAATGTATAGCTGAGATGAGTTGTCTTTGGTAACCCAAATACGAAATAGCTATTGTATCTTTAGAAGAGAGCATGTGAGGTATATTTGACCTGCCTTCTATATCTGTAAAATGAATATTAGGGTAGTTGAAGACGATGACCGACACTCCTGCTAGAGGCAATTGAGTAGCGCTATCTAGAATAGAAATAGTCGTCTGCGCTGATAGATTTACGCAAAGAAAAATTCAGAAAAGAAGTAAAAGCTGTTTCAAATTTTTTTACTGAAAAAATGATATGCTAGCATTAACCAAGCAATAACGAACAATAACCCCCCGAGAGGAGTCACTGGCCATAGGAAGTGAAAATTGATATGGTGAACGGCTTCAGTGGTCATTAATAAATTAGAACTAGCAAAACATACTATGCCAAGGATAAAAATATATGATACAGTCATCAACTGTTTACTATATACCTGCTGGGATAGATATAGCAAAGGGGCTAGGTGAAAAAATAAATACTCTATACCGACACGATAGGCAGCATAGCGCGTAGGATCTATTTTGTCTTTGACCCCATGAGCACCAAATGCACCGAATAATACCCCAAGAGCTCCAATGATAGCAGCTATCATTCCAATTTTTCTCATGACTAACTTTTTTGTAAAATTAGAAGGAATAGAATTTCTCATGATAATTTATTCACTTGATAGAGAGTATTCCTAAGCGCTATATACCTATAATACTTCTCACATGGTTGAATGTATTCATTCCTTTTAGTACAAAAAATATTGAAATTCATGTAGTTATAAAGTAACTAGTATTTACTCTATTTTTTTGATATATATTTGTGAATAGTAAAAAGGAAAAATGAGTGAAGCATTTATAGTATCTGCCAGAAAATACAGACCACAGCGTTTTGACGAAGTGGTAGGTCAGGAAGCGACTACGCAGACGCTAAAAAATGCTATAAAAAATAAGCAGCTAGCACACTCTTTTTTATTCTGTGGTTCTAGAGGGATCGGCAAGACGACGATTGCGCGTATATTTGCTAAAACTATAAATTGTAAAAATCTACAATTAGACGGAGAAGCATGCAATCAATGCGATGCTTGTTTATCTTTTAATAATCATGCATCATTCAATATCATTGAACTTGATGCTGCAAGTAAGAATTCAGTAGATGATATTCGGGAGCTTATAGAGCAGGTGCAGTATGCTCCGCAGAATGCAGAATACAAAGTCTTTATCATAGACGAGGTTCACATGCTTTCTTCTTCCGCCTTCAATGCTTTTTTAAAGACCCTTGAAGAACCGCCAGCATATGCTAAGTTTATTTTAGCTACCACTGAAAAACATAAGATATTACCGACCATACTTTCTAGATGTCAGATTTATGATTTTAAAAGAATCAGTATCGAAGACATACAGCAGCATTTGAAAAAAATAGCTGTAAAGGAGAATATTGATGCCGATCAAAATTCCCTCAATCTCATTGCTCAAAAAGCTGATGGCGGACTTCGAGACGCACTATCTATGTTTGATAGATTGGTAAGCATGAATGGCCAGAAGTTGGAGTATGCCTCGGTAGTCAAGAGTTTAAATATTCTAGACCATGTAGTCTATTTTCAATTTTTAGAAAACATATTGAATGAAAGAAGCGATGCCGTTCTTCTTTTGTTAAATGATGTCTTGTCTAATGGATTCGATTTGGACGTATTCATATCTGGACTTGCGGAGCATATCCGCCATCTATGGGTAGCAAAAAAAGATACTACGTTAGTGCTATTAGAGTTTAATCTTGAAGTGAAGACTCTGTTTGTAGATCAAAGTAAACTCATTGACGAGGCGTCTATGATTAATATGCTCCAGATTATTAGTGAATGTGAAGTGAATATGAAAACCACTCGCAATAGAAGGCTCACTGTCGAGTTGGCATTACTTAAAATGTGCTACTTGAAAAAATTGATGCAATCTAGCTGGACTGAGCTGGGTGAAAAAAAAAAATCTGACAATATAGTCACAACTCCCTCAGCTTCAAAGAATCTGGAGATTACCACCCCGCCCAATGCTCCTAACGGCTCCAAATTAGAGATTGGTTTAGCGGATATTTTATCCAAAGTAGATATAAAACTGAATGTGGCGCAGGATATAAAGCTACCTGAACTTAAGCAGATCACAAAGGAGAATATCTGGAATCTTATGCTTGAGAAATTTGATGGGACCCTCTCTGAAAAGCAGATGCTATTATCTCTTGAGCCAACTATAGATCAAACTAGGTTTATTTTAGGATTGGAAAGTGAAAGCTTGGCTAAAATGGTTGAATTCACTTTTGTGCGCTTGAAAAAAATCTATACTGAGATTACAGGGGATTTAGCAGAGTTTCATTGTGAAGTGGATACCTCCAATCTAATAGAGGATGTTACCAAGAGGCAAGCCTTTGAAGAATTAGTAACCAAGTATCCTATATTGTATCAAATTCATGAGACATTCAAGCTAGACTTTAATACTTAGGTATTGGCTTTTTCCCAATGCCAAGCCGTTAGCATCATATCTTCAATCGTTTTCTTTGGTTTCCAGTTTAATAATTTGGTAGATTTGTTTGTATCAGAATAGACGGCAATGACATCTCCTTCTCTTGGGGCAGTAATTTCCTTCTGAATTTCGATACCCGTGACTTTTTCAAATGCAGCAATCAATTCTAAAACGGTGACCCCAGATCCAGAGCCTACATTTATGATCTCATGGCTATGAAAATGATTAAGCTTACTTAGATATTTTAGGGCTGCTGTATGCGCTTCGGCTACATCCATAACGTGAATATAATCTCTTATGCAACTACCGTCGCGTGTAGGAAGTTGATTTCCGAAAATCATTAACTTCTCATATTTCCCTGCGGCAGTGCCTGTGATTCTAGGGACTAAATTGCTTGGAGTTACGGCAGGATTTTCTCCAATGAATCCAGCTGTGTGCGCACCAACTGGGTTAAAGTATCTCAAGGAAATAAAATTAGCTGGAATTTCTATTTTAGCATCTTCTAATAGCATTTCCCCCACCACTTTGGTAGAAGCATAAGGACTTTGTGCGGGGTTTAACTTGGTGGTTTCAGATACAGGAAGCGAATCTATATTGCCATAGACGGAGCAGCTAGAGCTAAATACAAAATTATCAACCTCATACTTTTTTACTATATCTAGTAAGTTGAGAAGTCCTTCTACATTGTTTCGATAATACATAAGCGGCTTCGCTACACTTTCTCCTACATATTTATTTGCAGCGAAATGAATGATCCCATCTATTTGGCCTTCCAGTTCAAATACCTTTTCCAATCCTGATTTGTCGCATAGGTCTACCTCATAAAAAGACGGTCGTTTGCCTGTCGTTTTTTCTATACCGTCAATGACTTCTATTTTAGATCTACTCAGATTGTCAATAATAAAGGCATCATAGCCATTTCCTAACAAATCTACTACTGTATGTGAGCCTATATATCCAGTGCCTCCAGTGACTAATACTTTTTTCATTTGTTATTTTTAGTTTTTAGAGTTGTACTTATGTTTAAATTGCTAATTTATATGCTCATTTCACGATTTGCTTTCAGCTAAAATTTTATTATAAAGTGCTTCGTATTGAGGGAGAATGATTTTAATATCAAATTTTTGAGCTGTTTGATAAGCTTGCTTTTTAAACAGACTTAAGCTCTCATCGCTTGCTAGGATTTTCTTGGCATATAGAGCCATAGAGGCGACGTCACCTACCGGACACATGTAGCCATTGATTCCATTCTCTATGAGTTCAGGAAGACCTCCCGTATCGCTAGCTAGCACCGGGACATGGCAGGCCATAGCTTCCAGAGCTGCTAAACCGAAACTTTCTGATTCACTCGGCAGTATCATGAGGTCACTGATAGCAAATAATTCTTCTACCGCCTCCTGTTTTCCAAGAAATTTCACTGCTTCACATATCTTCAGTTCTCGACACAATTCTTCACATTTCTGCCTCTCTGGTCCGTCGCCAACCATGAGAAGCTTAGAAGGCATTTCCTTGCTCAGGAGATCATACATTAGAATGACATCTTCAGCGCGTTTTACTTTTCTAAAATTGGAGATGTGAATCAAAATGCGCTCATGATCTTGCGCCACTAACTTTCTAAAATGAGGTTTTTCTATCTTTAGAAATCGTTCTAAATTAATAAAGTTGTGAATAACGTCTATCTCATTTGAAATTTTGAAAGATTGTAGTGTATCATTTTTCAAAGAATGGGAAACGGTGGTCACCCCATCGGATTTATTAATAGAAAATTCCACCACTGGAAGAAAAGACTTATCCTTGCCTACTAGGGTTATATCGGTGCCGTGCAGAGTAGTAATAAATGGAATATGAATACCTTTTTCTTTTAATATTTGCTGTGCCAGATAGGCAGCAGAGGCATGCGGTATCGCATAGTGAACATGCAAAATATCTAGTTTTTCAAATTGAACCACATCGACCATGCGCGATGCTAGAGCAGTCTCGTATGGGGGATATTGAAATAAGGCATAATTCTCAAAACTGACCTCATGGTAGCTTATATTTGGGTGAAAGCTATCTAAGCGAAATGGTTGCTTATAGGTAATAAAATGCACTGAGTGACCTTTAAGAGCTAAGCCTTTCCCAAGCTCAGTAGCTACTACTCCACTCCCACCATAGGTGGGATAACAGACTATTCCTATATTCATACTTAAATTTTTCATGACAAATTTAGAACTAATAGCTTATTCTAAATCTTTTTATATAATATTAAGCTCTGAGACTAGCTAATTTGGTTTTATGCGGACAAATCTATCCTAGCCATCTTTGCATTCCTATCTGTATATCTGTAAAAATCCTTATTTTTGGGTTTTTATGGATATTTCACAAGAGGATTTTTATTTAATGGCATTGCAGGCGATAGATGGCTTAGGCCCTATCAAGGCTAATATGCTGCTAAATGGATTTTCAAATCCTTCAGAAATATTCCTTGCTTCTAAAAAAGATTTGAAACATAGAGTCACTGGACTGAGCGAAGATATCTTGAATCAGATTGTGAATAAATCGTCCTTTAATGATGTCGAAACTGAATCGAAATTCTGCAAAAAAAATGGAATTGATATAGTAACCTTTTATAGTGTAAATTATCCTGTAAGACTTAACTTAATGCAAGATAAGCCGCTGGTGCTTTATAAGAAGGGAACTGTTTATCCTAAAATCAAACGCAGCTTGGCTATAGTAGGCACAAGAAAATCTACAGAATATGGGCATAAATTTTTAGATCAGTTGTTTGAAGAATTGATCGGAATTAAGGACTTATGTGTTATTAGTGGATTAGCGCTGGGTATAGATCAAAAAGCACATGGACTTTCGGTCAAACATGCTATTCCAACATTAGCAGTCATGGGTCTTAGTCTAGATAAGATTTATCCCGCACAGAACACCAATCTCGCAAAATCTATTATCGCAGCAGATGGGGGATGGATTTCCGAAACGTCTTCTCAGAGTAAAACTTCACAAGGAGTATTCCCGAGAAGAAATCGACTGATTGCAGGATTGTGTGATGCCATTCTAGTCGTGGAGACTGATGTGAAAGGAGGATCTGTCATTACAGCTCTTCTAGCCAATGATTATGGTAAAGATGTTTTTGCGCTGCCAGGCAGGACAAGCGATGCCCAATCTAGAGGTTGTAATGATTTAATCAAGAAAAATTTCGCTTCGCTAGTAAATACTCCTAGTGATTTGATAGAATCTATGTCCTGGCATACCCATACGAATAAAAGGTTACCTCGTACTTTGGAGTTAGATTTTGAAGGAACGATGATGCAGAAAAATGTATTAGAGGTAATAAGAAAGTCACCTAAGATAGAGTTGGAAAAACTCATAAATCAGGTTCAGTTGGAGCATGGACAGCTAATAGAAACCCTATTAGAATTAGAATTGCAGGGCGTCATACATGCCTTGCCTGGTAATAAGTATGAATTGATATAATGATGAATGAAACCAATAAGACTATTGTAAAGAAACTCGATAAGTTTAAAGCTCATTTCAATGGAGACGTATTCACCGATGAAAAAATGCGCATCCTTTATTCTACCGATGCTTCTCTTTATCGTAAACTTCCTTTAGCAGTTGTATATCCAAAAAACAATCAAGATCTTAAAAACATAGTTCTATTTTGCATTAATAATAAAACGTCTATTATTCCACGAACTGCTGGCACATCATTGGGTGGGCAATGTGTTGGAGAAGGTATTGTAGTTGATGTATCTAGATACATGAATAAAATTCTAGAAATCAATCCAGAAGAAAAATATGCTATCGTCCAGCCAGGAGTCGTTCGTGATGAATTGAATTTAGCTTTGAAGTCATATCAATTGCATTTTGGACCAAATACCTCTACTTCTAATAGAGCTATGATAGGTGGTATGGTTGGTAATAATTCGAGCGGATCTTTTTCTATAAAGTATGGTACAACCCGTGAAAATGTATTAGCCGTAAAAGGTTATTTAAGCGATGCTTCAGAAGTAGAGTTTAAAGAATTGTCGACACAAGAGTTTAGAGCTAAAAGCCATGGCACATCGCTTGAGAGTGCTATATATAGACAAATTTCATTCGAATTAAATCATCCAGTGACTCAAGCAGAAATAGACAAGGAATATCCAAAGCCAGGTGTCACTAGAAGAAATACGGGTTATGCCATAGATTTTTTGCTTAACTCTGAGCCATTTTATAGAGGATATGATTTGTTCAATTTTTCTAAAATGCTTTGTGGTAGTGAAGGTACACTCATGCTTTTTAGTGAGATAAAACTAAAGTTGGTAGATGTACCTACGAATAAAATAGCGTTAATTTGTGCACATTTCGATAGTATAGATAAGAGTCTTCGTGGGGCAGTAGAAGCTATGAAACTATCTCCCAACCAATGTGAACTGATGGATAAGGCCATTTTAGATTGTACCAAGGAGAATTTAGTACAGGCTAGAAATAGATTTTTCATTCAAGGAGATCCCGAAGCTATATTAATGATAGAGGTAGAAGAAAAGTCGGAGACTGAACTCGCTACCCAAATCTCAAATATGCAAAATCAACTAAAATACTTGACGGGCGAATTTTCAATACTATATGGAGATGATATTAAACGTGCATTGCAGCTTCGTGCAGCTGGACTGGGAGTATTGCAGAATATGAAGGGAGAAGAAAGACCTGTAGAATTTGTAGAAGATACAGCAGTTCAGATAGCTGATTTACCAGACTATATTCGGGATTTTAATCAAATGATAAAAGACCTAGGAACAACGAGTGTCTTCTATGCGCATGCCGGTGCAGGCGAACTTCATACGAGACCCAAAGTCAATCTAAAAACAGAAGATGGGAGAAAGAAGTTTAGAGCCATAGCAGAGGCATCCGCTCATTTAGTCAAAAAGTATGGAGGCTCATTGAGCGGAGAGCATGGCGATGGATTGGTGAGAGCAGAGTTTATACCTATCGCTTTGGGGCATAGAAATTATGAGTTATTACGCCGAATAAAGAAAACATGGGATATACATAATATTTTCAACCCAGGTAAAATTGTGGATGCCCCACCTATGGATCAAAACCTTAGAGAAGACTACACTAACAATTCTTCGTCCATTAAAACTATGTTTAGCTTTGAAAAGGAAGGGAGTCTTGTCAAGGCTGTAGAGAAATGCAGTGGTTCGGGTGATTGTAGAAAAACGAGCCTGATTGGAGGCACGCTTTGCCCTAGTTATCAGGCTACAGGTGAAGAAGAACACTCGACTAGAGCGCGTGCCAATATTTTAAGAGAATTTCTCACCCATCAGGATTCTATGGATGGCATGAATCATCAAGAAGTTTATGATGTATTAAAGCTTTGTCTTAGTTGTAAAGCGTGTATCAGCGAGTGTCCAAGCTCTGTGGATATGGCAGCACTAAAATCAGAGTTTTTATATCAGTATCATTTGAAGAATCCATTGACCAAACTTGAAAAAAATGTAGCTAATTTTTACAAAACAAGTCAAAGAGTTAGTAAAATAGCTCCCCTTTCTAATCTAGTTCAAAATGCACCTATTATCGGTAGCTTAGCTAAAAAATGGATGGGTATAGATACTCGCAGGAGCATCCCAGCATATTCCTATCGCACCTTTGAGCAGTGGTGTATGAAATATAAAAATAAAAGACTCATCTCAGATATCAAGGTGTACTTATATGTAGATGAATTTATAAATTTCTTGGAGTCTCATATTGCTATAAAAGCAGTTCTATTGCTTGAATCTTTAGGAATTGAGGTGGAGGTACTTCCATTTCGAGATAGTAGTCGCAGTCAAATCTCAAAGGGGTTTTTAAAAGAAGCTAAAGAAAATGTAAATAACTTTATTAATGAAATCTCATATATCGCTAATGGTGAAATTCCATTGCTAGGTATTGAGCCTTCTGCTATTTTGGGGTTCCGAGACGACTATCACCGTCTAGTAGATGTAGCGAATAAAAATATTTTAGATAAAATATCCTCTAAGACCTACCTAATAGAAGAGTTTTTGGCGGACTACCTAACTAAGAATCCACTTTTAAAAGAGAAATTTACAGACGAGAAAAAAGAAATTGCCTATCATGGTCATTGCCATCAGAAATCCTTGAGTTCGTCTAAGTTCGCTTTAGATATTCTTAATTTTCCTAACAACTATACTGTAGAAGAAATACCAAGCGGCTGCTGTGGTATGGCGGGTAGTTTTGGGTATGAGCATTATGATTTAAGCATGAAGATAGGCGAAATGGTCTTATTCCCCAGTGTAAGGAAGGCTGGAAATCAGACCATAAGCGCCAGTGGCACATCTTGTCGTCATCAAATTAAGGACGGGACAAGGAAAAAGTCGAGTCATCCTGTAGAGATTTTGTTTGATGCATTGAAAAACTAATATTTTAGCAATCTTAAAAATAATATAAATTGAAAATAGCAGTCATAGGGACAGGGTACGTGGGACTTGTATCGGGAGTATGCTTCTCTGAGACAGGGGTAGAAGTAACTTGTATCGACAATAATCAGGAGAAAATTGACAAATTAAATCGAGGTGAAATTCCGATTTATGAGCCGACTTTAGACATATTGATGAAACGAAATTTCTCGGAAGGTCGATTAAGATTTACTATAGACCTCAGAGCAGGAATAGAAAATGCAGATATAATATTTTTAGCACTTCCCACACCAGAGAGTGAAGATGGATCTGCAGATTTAAGCTATGTATTAAAGATGGCAGAAACACTTTCAGGGATTATCGCCTCTTATAAGGTAATAGTTAATAAAAGTACAGTCCCAGTGGGAACAGCAGCAAAAGTTCAAGCCATATTTGATGAAAAATGTAAAGTAAAGGTCGATGTGATCTCCAATCCAGAATTTTTGAGAGAGGGATTTGCTGTAGAAGATTTTTTGAAGCCTGATAGAATAGTTATCGGGTCGAGTAGTGAAGCCGCCATAGAATTGATGACCAAATTATATAAACCATTTGTCCGTCAAGGAAATCCTATTTTCATTATGGATGAGAAGTCAGCGGAATTGACTAAGTATGCAGGTAATGCATTCCTAGCAATGAAGATTTCATTTATGAACGAAATGGCCAATAGTGCGGAAAAAGTTGGAGCGAATATAGAGCTAGTTCGTAAAGGTATCGGCACAGATCATCGCATTGGTGGCGCATTTCTCTATGCGGGCCTTGGCTATGGTGGCAGCTGTTTTCCTAAAGATGTGAAAGCCATTCAGAAAATCGCGATAGATAATGACTATGATTTTAAATTAGTCAATTCGGTTCTTAAAGTCAACCAATTGCAGCGGGAAAAATTCTTTAATAAAATTAAATCAAATTTAGATTTAAAGGGAAAGAAAATCGCTTTGTGGGGATTGTCTTTTAAGCCCAACACAGATGATATTCGAGAAGCTCCTGCATTATATATAATTGAAAAATTAATAGAAAGTGACGCTATAGTTTCTGCATATGACCCGGAAGGCATGCCTAACGTCAAAAAGCAGCTAGGAGATGCTATCTATTATTGTCAAAATATGTATGAAGCATTAGATGGAGCAGATGCCCTAGTTATTGTTACCGAGTGGACTGTGTTTAGAACACCTGATTTCGATAAAATGAAGTCTTTGATGACTGAAAATGTAATTTTTGATGGTCGAAATTTGTTTGACCTTGAAGAAATGAAAGCGCAGGGTTATCACTACCATAGTATAGGTAGGTTAGCTATAAACTAAAACTTAATTATGCCTCACTAGTCATTAGTAGTGCATAACTTGCAATAATATAACATGACAAAAAAAAGAGTACTCATAACTGGCGCAGCTGGTTTCCTTGGATCACATCTATGTGACTATTTTCTTGCAAAAAACTGTGAAGTTCTAGCTATCGATAATCTCATTACAGGCAATATGAAAAATATTGAGCATTTGATGGAAAATGCTGATTTTACATTTTATAATCATGATGTGAGCAATTATGTGCATGTTCCAGGTGACTTGGATTATATCATGCACTTTGCTTCACCAGCCAGTCCCATTGATTATTTAAAAATTCCAATTCAAACCTTGAAAGTAGGTTCATTAGGAACGCATAATCTACTGGGACTTGCTAAAGCAAAAAACGCGCGAATGCTCATCGCATCTACTTCCGAAGTTTATGGTGACCCCTTAGTTCATCCTCAGACGGAAGATTATTGGGGGAATGTAAATCCTATTGGTCCTAGAGGGGTATACGATGAAGCAAAAAGATTCCAAGAGGCGATTACTATGGCATATCATCGTTTTCATGGAGTGGAAACTCGTATTGTGCGAATATTTAACACGTATGGTCCTCGAATGAGGTTAAATGATGGGAGAGTATTGCCGGCATTTATAGGTCAAGCACTTCGTGAAGAGCCCATGACAATATTTGGAGACGGAAGTCAAACTAGATCTTTTTGTTATGTTTCTGATTTGATAGAAGGGATATTTAGATTGCTTTTGAGTGACTATGCTTATCCAATCAATATTGGCAATCCGAACGAAATTACCATCAAGCAATTTGCAGAAGAAATCACGAAGTTGACAGATTCTAAATCAGGAATTATCTATCACCCACTTCCACAAGATGATCCTATGCAGCGTCAACCTAATATTGACAAAGCTAGAGAAATTCTTTGTTGGGAACCGAAAGTAGACAGAGCCGAAGGATTAAAAATTACCTTTGATTATTTCAAAACATTGACTGCAGAAGACTTGAACAAGGTTGAGCATAATGATTTTACGAAGTATAATAAATACTAGTTAGTAATAAATGATGAAGTCTCAATTTTCATCATTAAAAGGGAAGTGAAGGCTATAGAATATAAAAAAATATTGTTTTGATAAGTAAAATCTAATCTTGAATTTAATCATAAATATATTAATTGGCAATCTAACTCTAGAGCGCATATACATACTTTGGATGGAAATGTTTGCTTGGGAAACTGTCGGAAAGAAAACATTTAAAAGTCTTACACCAGAATTATTTACGCCGACCAAATTATTAGCAGCTAATCAGGTACTCTATAACGGATTTCTGGCTGCGGGTTTGATTTGGACATTTTTCATAGATAACAATGAGTGGAAGTTTTATATCTCCGTTTTCTTTTTGACTTGTATACTTATCGTAGGACTTTATGGCGGGTGGACTGCTAGTAAGCGAATACTATACGTGCAAGCTTTGCCTGATTTTTTGGCCTTGATTTTACTACATTTAAAATAATAATATGTCAACAAGGATTATAGATCTGCGCAGTGATACTTTTACTAAACCGACTCCAGCGATGTTTGAAGCGATGATGGCTGCGAAAGTAGGTGATGATGTATTTGGAGAAGACGAAACGGTGAATGCTCTAGAACAAAAAACTACCAAATTATTTGGTATGGAAGCAGCTATATATTGTCCTTCTGGCACAATGACCAATCAACTCGCAATACGCGCTCATTGCACTCCTGGGTCTGAAGTGATCTGCGATGAACAGTCTCATGTCTATATCTATGAAGGTGGCGGGATAGCAGTCAATGCACAATCTTCTGTCAAGTTGATTCGAGGAGAAAAAGGAAAAATTACTGCTGCTCAAGTAGGAAATGCCATCAACAATCCTAATGATATACACCAGCCAGTTACTCGACTCGTTTCGCTCGAAAACACATCTAATCGGGGAGGTGGGAGTATCTATGATTTCAATGAAATAATAAACATAAAGACTGTTTGCGATCAAAATAAATTGAAGTTACATTTAGATGGCGCGAGATTATTTAATGCATTAGTTGAGTCCACTGAAACGCCGCTGAATTATGGAAAAACATTTGACAGTATTTCCATTTGTCTTTCTAAAGGTCTAGGTTGTCCTATCGGCTCTCTATTATTGGGAAATACTGAAACAATAAAACAAGCTCGTCGATTCAGAAAACTGATGGGAGGGGGTTGGAGACAAGCTGGGTTTCTGGCTGCAGCAGGAATTTATTCATTAGATCATCATGTCGAAAGATTGCGAGAAGATCATAGAAGAGCGAAAGAAGCAGGCAAACTTATTTCTAAGTTAAGCTATGTGAAAGACATCTATCCTATAGAAACCAATATTGTAATTTTTGAATTAGATGATACAATCACAGCCATTGAATTCGTGCAGAAAATGAATGAAAAAGGGATTAAATGTATTCCTTTTGGTAAGCAATTGGTTCGAATGGTCACTCATTTGGATTTCACAGATAATGATTTGGAATATCTTCATCATGTATTAAGTTCATAAAAAAAGCGAATGCCTTTTGACATTCGCTTTTTTATGAATTGCTTTTTTTAAGAAATTACTTCACTTCCTCAAATTCTACATCTTCAGCTTCATTAGAAGAATTACCTTCGGCATTACTACCACCTCCTGTATTGGTTGGTTCTTGACCACCTTGTGATTGTTGTGCCTTTTGCATATCTTCACTTGCTGCAGCCCATGCTTCGTTGAGTGATTTAGTTAATGCTTCTATTCCTTCATAATTTTTCTGATCTACAGCAGATTTGAGTGCATCTTTTGCAGATTCGATTGTAGCTTTTTTATCAGCTGATATCTTATCTCCAAATTCAATCAATTGCTTTTCAGTTTGGAATACCAAGCTATCAGCAGCATTCATTGTGTCTATTCGCTCTCTTTCTTTTTTGTCAGATTCTTCATTTATTTTTGCTTCCGCTTTCATCTTTTCAATATCTTCTTTTGAAAGAGAAGTAGATGCCTCGATTCTTATAGATTGCTCTTTTCCTGTTCCTTTGTCTTTTGCAGATACTTTCACGATACCATTTGCATCGATATCAAATGTCACTTCTATCTGTGGTGTCCCTCTTGGCGCTGGAGGTATAGAGTCTAAGTGAAATTTGCTTAAGGTTCTGTTATCTGCCGCTTTAGTTCGTTCTCCTTGTAGGATATGTATTTCTACAGATGGCTGATTGTCTACAGCTGTAGTGAATACTTGAGATTTTTTAGTAGGAATTGTTGTGTTTGAATCTATAATTCGTGTCATGACAGACCCCATTGTCTCTATTCCTAAAGAGAGTGGAGTCACATCTACGAGAACGATGTCGTCTGTCACATCTCCACTGATAATGCCTCCTTGTATAGCTGCACCCATTGCTACTACTTCATCAGGATTTACACCCTTTGAAGGTTTTTTTCCAAAAAACTGCTCTACCATTTCAGCTACTTTAGGTATACGAGTAGAACCACCTACAAGAATGACTTCATCGATATCGCTTGTGCTCATACCTGCATCTTTCAATGCTTGCACACATGGCTTTAACGTTCTTTGAAACAAACTATCCGCTAATTGCTCAAACTTAGCTTTTGTTAGTTTTTTTACCAAATGCTTAGGCACGCCATCTATTGCTGTGATATAGGGCAAATTGATTTCAGTTTCATTGGAACTTGATAATTCTATTTTAGATTTTTCTGCAGCTTCCTTCAATCTCTGAAGAGCCATCGGGTCTTTTCTTAAATCGATATTTTCAGAAGTTTTAAATTCATCTGCTAGCCAATCTATTATTACTTGGTCGAAGTCATCACCTCCAAGATTAGTATCTCCATTAGTTGATTTCACTTCAAATACACCACCACCTAAATCTAAAACAGACACATCGAAAGTACCGCCACCAAGATCGAAGACGGCTATTTTCATATCCTTATCTTTCTTGTCTAGTCCATAAGCTAATGCTGCGGCTGTAGGTTCGTTTACAATTCGCATTACTTTGAGTCCTGCAATTTCGCCTGCTTCTTTTGTAGCCTGTCGTTGTGAATCATTGAAGTATGCTGGAACGGTGATAACGGCTTCGTTCACCTCTGTACCAAGAAAATCTTCTGCTGATTTTTTCATTTTCTGAAGAACCATTGCCGCTATTTCCTGTGGGGAATACATTCTGCCATCAATATCTATTTTAATAGAATCATTATCGCCTTTTACCACTTTAAATGGCATTCTAGCAGCTTCTTTTTCTTGCTCGCTAAATCTACTTCCCATAAAACGCTTTATACTGTAGAGGGTTTTAGTTGGATTAGTGATAGCTTGTCGCTTAGCAGGATCGCCCACTTTTCGTTCCCCATTATCTAAAAATGCTACTATTGATGGAGTCGTTCTTCTACCTTCATCGTTTGCTATGACTACAGGCTCATTTCCTTCAATCACAGATACACATGAATTCGTAGTGCCTAGGTCTATTCCTATTATTTTTCCCATTTGATTATTATTTTAGCTACTTACCACAATAGGTATGCCAATGACAAAATGGCGAAATATTGTCTATAATTATGACAAAATGGTCCCGAGAGGCTTGAAAATTCAGTCTTAATGACATTGAAATAGTATAGTTTATCATTAATTATCGGTTGATTTTAGAAGTTTAGTAGGCTAAGAATGCCCTATTTTATCAAATAAATCTGCTAAATTTTTAAAATAATTTGTATCTTTGGTCGTTAGATAATAGGGGATTAGTGATTTTTTCAATATATGTCCTAACAATGCTAAACAAGAAATATTTTTAAACGAGAGAAATTCAGTCAATAATGGTAAAATACTATGTTCGAATTGTTGTCTTGCTTTTTATGAGTAATACATTCAGCAATATAAATGCGTGTGCCTATGTGATAAATAAGACGATAATCCAACCTACCTGCGGGAGTAATGGCCTTTTGTCTTTTTCTATGACGCCATCACCTTCTGTAGGGGCTAACTATAGAGTTTTTAAGGATGGACAGTTTCTAGTCAGTATCAATGGCTCTATTGCTAATTTGAATTCACTGACACCAGGATCATATAAAGTTGTTGTAACGGATAATGCTTCTGGGTGTAAAGACTCTCTAGACAATATAGTCCTAGATCCAGCAGCGAATGCCTTATCTGCTACCCACTATATTGATAGTCCACGATGTGATACTTCTACTAATGGTAGGCTAGCGTTAAAAGTTAAAAATGCTGTCGCCGGCACGATAACTTATGCTTGGAGAAAAGATGGCTTACCTTTTACCAATAATGATTCTATCGTGCAGCCAGCGATGAAAGGAAAATATTCAGTCACCATTACAGATGCAGCCAGTTGCAGATTTGAGCTTGATAATATGGAGGTACTTGAGTTGAAAGGAAAAATGCTAGCAATAGATACGATTGTATTCCCAACTAGCTGCGATAGTCCGAATGGTAAAATAACCATTAATATTTCTGCGAGGCATTTCAATCCATTCAATTGGCAGAAAAAAATAAGATACATTTGGCTAAATAGGCCAGATCGCGACACCTTTAATTTCATTGACTCTTTGCCAGCAGGAAAGTATACTTTAGTTGTGACGGATTCGCTGCAATGTTATCCGCTAGAGATAAAGGACATAGAAATCAAACAGAATCCCAAACCAACGGCAGTAATTAGAGGTACGGATACACTATGTGCTAATATTGGTTTTGGAAAGTTAGAAGCCTTTTTGACCTTAGGGGACAGTATGAATATAAAGTATTATTGGAATCAAGGTCAAAATACAAAAATTGTAGAAGGCGCTGCGATAGTAGCTGGAGATTATGAGTGTGTCGTAGAAGATCTAGCAGGGTGTGTAGATACTGCTAGATGGACGATTCACCCCTACCCAGAGAAAGTTATCAATATATTACCAGAATATAAGGAGGTTTTACAACTAACACCTCAGCTACTGAGAATAGATAGTCCGCAAGGGCTCTACAATATCGTTTGGAGTTCTAGTCCTGTTTTAAAATACGATATACTTTCCAACAAGGATTCTGTTATACGATCCAACAATATTACTGAGAATACGACTTATTTTGTGGTAGCGAAATATGGTCCAAATTGTGAAACGAAAAACAATATAATCATCAAGGTAATAGAGAAAATTGATGCTATCAAGGAAGAAAATATTCCGAATATTTTTACTCCGGGAGCTTTGAAAAATTCAAAGTACAGGCTAATAAATCTTGACAATAATGGAGGGGCCGTTAAATTATTTAATTCCTTCGAATTTAAAGTCTATGACAGATGGGGCAACTTAATATTCAATGCGGACAAAGAATCATTTGAGTGGGATGGAACCGACGCCAAAGGCCAACCTGTTATGAATGGTGTCTATGCTTATCTTATGAAGTATAGCACGGTTGATAGGCCGTTTAATAATCAGTTAAGAAAAGGAACAATATTATTAGAAAGATAGGATATGAAGCAGATTAAATTACTAGTTTTTTTATTCGTATTGGCATCAAATGCTAACTCTCAGGACGCTATTTTCTCGCAATATTTCGCTTCCCAGCCTTATCTCAATCCTGCACTGACTGGCTTCTACGATGGCAGTTATCGGATAAATGCCCATTATCGGACACAATGGACCAATATAAATTCTGGAGTGAATACTTATGGTATCAATGGTGAATTGAAATTCGGCGATCATGAAGGTGAGAAAGACTATGTAGGAGCGGGTATCTGTGCATATAGAGATGATCTATACGGCAGATTAGCCAATAATACAGTAAGGCTCAATCTAGCCTACCACAAACGACTGGGTTATGGGGAAACCAAGCATTTCTTGTCCATAGGCACTAATTTAGGGATGGATTACAGACAGGTTAATACGAATTTGATCTTTCCCGATGAACCAGTGCCATTTCAGCATGCGAATATTTTTGTACCGAATATAGGTCTAGGGCTTAATTATCAAATTGCTTTTCCTAAGTTTGCTAATATATTTTTTGGAGCTGCTGCAGATCATTTGGTATCAGACAAGATATCTATATTTAATAGCAATGTGCAAAATGAAAAAAGATTTACCATTTATACCTCTGCAAGATTGCGAGTGAATGATGCTGTTTATCTAATTCCCACCTTCCTTAATTCTATGCAGGGGGCGCATAAGCAAATTAACTTTGGGACATCGGCCCAATTACTAATGCGTGAATATTATGATTATAAGACCAATATTCAAATAGGAGTCTATGGAAGATTAGGTAATGAAGGATTTGATGCATTGATAGGTATGTTGAGATATGAAAATAGAGGTGTCCAGGTAGGACTCAGTTATGATCATGCCTTGACAGAACTATCCTCTGCCACAGGAGGCTTTGGAGCATTAGAGCTCAGCCTAGGGTATATCGGTGTAATTGAAAGGGTATTTAAATCAAGATCAGAATGCCCTAATTTAAAAAACTTTTAATACAAAAAGACATTGCGAATGAAGTGCTTAAAATTACTCACCTTATTGCTGACAATGCTTTCCTACCAATCATGGAATGCGCAGATTTTTATAGCAGATACTAATGTTTGCGGGAATGCAGAGGTTATGTTCAAAGATGTACACCTTATCCCACCAGGGAAGACCGTAGTCAATAGATTTTGGGATTTCGATGGAGTTAATAAAGATACCACAGCTTCAGACAGTGTCTATTTCTCCTATTCGAATACAGTAGCAGGTAATCCATTGACGGTAAGCTTGACAGTAGTCTACGACGATGCTTCGACGGCCAGCTTTACAAAAATTATCTTCGTTTGGGCATTACCGATTATTGATTCGTTTAAGACGAATAGACTTATTACCTGCCCAGGTGTTCAAATGAGATTCGAGACTTATTCCAGGCCAGATGCTGCTAAAGGAGGAACTTTCTTAAATAATTGGAAACTATCATTCGGAGACGGGATTGATGCAAATCCTTCTAGTGCTGTGCAAAATATTTTGTATACCTATCAAGCAATGGGATTATATAAAGCCGAATATACCGTAACGGATAATAAAGGATGCGTCAGTCGTACTAATCTAGAAATTCGAATTATACAGACTCCTACTGTAGCATTTACGCCTATCCACCCGCGGTGTAAAGATTCTATTGTGAGCTATGAGAATAGAACATTTGGAAGGGATACATCATGGAAATGGCAATGGATATTTATTGATAGCTTTTATATCAAAGGTAGCCTAGGTCAGGATTCTTTTGTCTTAGAATCTTTTAAACCATACTTTACAGAAAGTGTGAATCATGTGCACCCATTTTATGTCAATTTTAGCAAATCAAAAGTTTTATTATTTGGCGATAATAAATATGGTTGCAGAGACACATCAGATCTTTTTATTACTAATGTAGATACTACTCCCACTTTAGTTATTACACCGCGTGCAGATACCACAATTTGTTTTGGAGAAAGTGTACAATACACGGTAAGTGGTTCCGACACCGTTTTTTATAAAAACTTTCAGTGGGGTAATAAAATAAGTGGAGATTCAATTGTTTTATTCACTCCTAGAAATACCATCACGTATACAGTATATGGGAAGACCCCACAATGTCCACCGATAGGTAAGGATATCAAAATAACCGTAGTTCCGCCAGTGGAGACTAAGATCTCCGCAGATCCTCAATATATTCTGCAAGGAGCCGTGAGTAGGATGAAACTTATCACCAACGGAATTCTTGATAGCTTGAAATGGACACCTGATTCATCCCTAACTAGACCGCGATCTGACTCTACTGGTGCCACACCCAGGCTCACCACTACCTACAGAGTTAAATTATATTATAGTTTGAAAAATTATATGTGTTCGCAAGAAGATTCTGCTACTCTATTTGTAAATAGAGACTGTCAGGTAGACTCTTTGAAAATTCCAACAGCATTTTCGCCAAATGGCGACGGGCTAAATGATGAATTTTATCTTAAATCTTTTGCTTTGAAAACGATTCTTTCCTTTAATGTATATAATAGATGGGGAAATAAGGTGTTTAGCGTGAATAATGTACCTGCAGATGACAAGCAATACTATTGGAATGGTAAAATAAATAACAGTGGAGACGAGGTACCTCTTGGTGTTTTTGTTTATAACATATCTGCTGTTTGCAAAAACGATCAAATCTTAAACTTCCAAGGAGAAATAACAGTACTAAGATAGTTATAGAATATGAATAAAATAAATTTTGGAATTCTTGTTTTTATCGGATCCATTGGTCTAATTCCAGCATACGGTCAAGATTTAATATACTCCCAATTCAATGCCATGCCCCTCGGGGTGAATCCTGCTTTCGCAGGAAATAATGCCTGCAACTATAGAGTTTCTGCTGTAGGGAGAAGTCAATGGGGTGGAGTAGAAAATGTAAAGTCATATAAGTCTGGGACTATTGCAGGAGATTTTAATCTCAATAATATCTACGACGAGAAAATGAATCTATGGGGATTAGGATTATTAGCCTCTTATGATCAGGCGGGTATAGGGTCTTTTACGAATTTTAATATCATAGCTAACCTGGCTTATCATGCTAGATTCGGTATGGAGGGTCAAAACTTTCTCTCTTTTGGAATTGGTCTGGGCGTTGGTAATCGCGGAGCCAATATTGGCAGTTATACCTTTGCTAGCGAGTTAGACGCTTTCGGGAGACCCCTTCCAAATATAGCATCAGGCGAATCTTTTAATACTAATTCTGTTTTCTATCCAGAGATGAATTTCGGAGCATTGCTTACGCTCAATCCCAATGAAAATACAAACTTATATGGAGGTGCATCCATCATGCATTTGCTAAGTCCTAATATTTCATTTTCAAATAATGAATACAAACTTCCAATGAGAGTAAACTTTCATGCAGGAGCGAATCTCTATAGAGGAGGATTTTTCTTATTACCCACAGTTTATGTGCAATATCAGCAGTATACCAACTACAATGTGGGAGCCTATGTAGGAACAATTTTAGTATCAGGACATGAGACGAGAAATCCAATCATTGGCTATCTTGGTTTTTGGTATAAAAGTAGTGATGCTATAGTGCCTGCAGTCCGATTTGATATTGGTAGAATGACGGTAGCCTTTAGTTATGATATACATGTAGGGGGTGTCTCTCAAAATTTAAGAGGAGTTAGTTCCCCAGAATTATCGGTCAATTTCTATGGATGCTTTGGAAGAAGTTCCAAGCGCACTGGCTGTCCATCACTTTAAGCATATTTATGAAACTTATTTATTTGTCTATCTGTTCTTAGGTATAATATCAATAAGTAAGACCTTAAATTACAAGCTCTCAACTAAAATAATAATAAAAATGGCATTAGAAATTACAACAGAAAATTTCAAAGAACTTACTAGCAAAGAAAATGAATTGGTCGTAGCCGACTTTTGGGCAGAGTGGTGTGGTCCATGTAAAATGATTGGCCCAGTTATAGACGAATTAAGTCAGGAGTATGCAGGCAAAGCAATAATTGGCAAAGTAAACGTAGAAGAGCAGGGAGACCTTGCCGTTCAATTTGGCGTTAGAAACATACCTACTATCCTTTTTATCAAAAATGGCGAGGTGGTAGATAAGCAAGTAGGAGCTGCGCCCAAAGCAGCATTAGTAGATATGATTAACAAACATATTTAGTAGATTCCCTGCTAGAAAAATAAAGTAGAGAGGCGGGTATTATTTACCTGCCTTTTTAGTTTTATAATCATCCGCCAACCATTGGTAGATGTCTACTTGGCTGCGTATTGATTTTGATTTAGATCTTGACGGTGGATTATGCCTAGCATTGCTCATATTAGGATTATGCATTCTAGCCTTGACCGTATCATTAAGCTGAATTTCCAAGAATTTTTTTACTTTTTGAAGTATCATGGTATCATAAATAGGTGTTGCCACTTCTATTCGATAGTCGAGATTTCTCACCATAAGATCAGCTGAGCTAATAAAACATTCTTCCTCTCCATTATTATAGAAATATAAAATACGGGCATGTTCTAAAAACTTGTCTACTATACTAATGGCTTTAAACTGATTTTTTTTAGGCAAATCTGTAGCTACACAGCATATACCTCTAATTATGGCTTGTACCTGAACTCCAGCTTCTTTCGCTTCATATAGCGCATCAATAAGTTGATCATCTACTAGACTATTCATTTTTATTATAATTTCTGCCTGCAATCCATTTTTAGCATGCGTGATTTCTCGTTTTATTTTCTTTAGAATTTGCTCTCGCATGGTAAATGGTGCGACTAAAAGATGCTTAAAATTATACGGCTTGTAAAATTCTAGATAATTGAATATTTTACCGACCTCTTGTGTTAAGTTTTTATGAGTAGAAAATAAGCTAAGATCACTGTATATATCTGCGGTCACTTCATTAAAATTACCAGTAGAGATATTGCAATATTCCCTCCTTATCTTGCCTATTTTTTTGACTACATAGACCAATTTTGAATGTACTTTCAACTGTGGGTGTCCAAAAATCACATGAATACCCTCTTCTACCATTTGATTGGCCCAGAAAATATTATTTGCTTCATCAAAACGAGCGGTAATTTCCATAATAATAGTCACTCTTTTTCCGTTTTTTACCGCATTGGTAAGGATATTAACTATCTGTGACTTTGATGACAATCTATAAAGTGTCATTTTGATTTCCTCTACATATGGATCTATAGAGGCATCTCGGAGAAAGTCTAGAAGATAGCTAAAGGAATTGTAAGGATAAAAAAGCATGACGTCCTTTTGTTCTATTACATTCAATATGCTGCGTTCCCCTTCTAGTTTTATATTGGGTAGGCTCTCTATTTTAGGATATCGTAAATGTTTGAGACCAAATTCAGGAAACTGCATGAAATCCTTGAAATTATGATATCGCCCACTCAAAACCACATTGAATTTGGAGATTTTTATTTTTTTCAGCAGAAAACTAAGTAAATCATCTGGAATCATCTTGTCAGCTATAAAACGCACGGGCTGTCCTTTCTTTCTTTGCTTTAATGTACGCGAGAGATATCCTAGGTCAGATTTTGAAAAATCACTATCTAGATCCAATTCTGCATCCCTCGTTAGCTTTATTGTATAGGCCGTAGCCTCTTTAATATTAAATACCTTATAGATTTCATCTAGATTGATACGAATCATATCATCTAGCAGCAGCACACGGTATTGCCCTTTTCTAGGCGAAGGCAGTTCTATAAATCGGGAAAAAAAATCTGTTGGAATCTCAATAAGTGAAAACACTTTTTTGCCACTTTGTAGTGTCAATTTTATAGCTAAATAGATAGACTGATCTCGAAGTGTTGGAAAATTTTGAGAATCTTTCAATATCAACGGAGTAATGCCTTTGCGAATATTTTTTTTAAAATAATCCCTGCACCATCCCGTTTGCTTCTCATTGAGTTCTGTTTCGGCTAATATCTGAATGCCATGCGTTTTCATTTCATCCTTAATGTCATGAAAAGCTGAAGCAAATATCTTCTCATCCTCTTTTAGCTTCTGGTATATTTGGGCTAATACCTCTTTAGGATTATAATTGAGCTTTTCAGTAAATGACTCCAAGATGAGTCTATGCAGAGTACCTACGCGCACTCGAAAAAACTCATCTAGGTTGCTCGAATAAATACCTAAAAATCGGAGTCTATCGAGTACAGGTACACTGTTATCTAAGGCTTCAAATAACACTCGCTCATTAAAAGCCAACCAGCTGAGCTCCCTATTCACTTTAGGTAGTGAGTTTTCTATATAATTTACCTTTAATTCGTTCACCTTATTTTAATATTATTGCAAAAATAAACAACTTAAACCTTATAGGTTCATTATCCAGTGTTAAAACTAGATTAAATCATTTTTTAGAAAAATAATTTATACCTAAATGATTGACTAGGTGGTTTTTGAAATAGTATAATATATATATTCAAAAAAACCTTGCACATAAAAAATAAAATTGTTTATCTTTGCACTCCCATTCAGAAAAAGAAGGGGTTTAATATTAGGGTGTAAGTCAGTAAGACAAGGCACTTGAGGATTAAATAAATCGAGTTCATTGACATTTAAGTA
>CANESS010000003.1 GCA_947441115.1 Saprospirales bacterium
ATGTCTCTCCACATCATAGGCTGCCCTACCCTGCGCGAGCCCAATGGACTAGCTATGAGCAGCCGAAACATGCGCCTATCAGAAGATGGCAAACAAAAAGCGGGTGATATCTATCCAGTCTTAGATTTTATTCGAACACATCGTATGAAAGCTACGCCAGAGGACATACTAGCTCAGGCAAAAGATAAGATAGTCTCAAAAGGCTACTGGGATTTGGAATATTTAGAACTACGAAATGCACATGACCTCTCAGAGATAGACCTACAGCAGTGGCAGGAAGGTGTGGATTATGTAGCCCTCTATGCCGGATGGCTAGAAGGAGTGCGGCTGATAGATAATCTCAGTCTGTAAAAGTCTGTCATCATAGCTCATCTTTCCGACATGGCGGGTCATCTATCCGTCATCATGCTTCATTTATTCGTCATGGTGGCTCATCTATTCGTCATGGTGGCTATAGCTATGGAGGTCCATGTCCGCCAGTAGGTCATGGTATTCATAAATATACGATGACTATTTATGCCCTAGATATAGAAAAGTTAGATTTAAACTAAGACACTAATGCGGCTATTGTAGGATTTAATATAAACGCTCATACGATAGAAAAAGCAAGCTTAGTTTTTGTATTACAAAAGATAGTCGATTATTCCTATCTTTGTGATAATCAATTTACTTAAAAAAATTCACTAAAATCTTAATGAAGCTCATTTTTACTTTATTTGTTTTATTCCTATGCTGCGAATTGGTGGCATCGCATCTGAATGCAGATAAAACTCACTTAGGTCAGCAATCCAACTTGGGCTTTGAAAAGAATCTAGGACAGGTGCGAGGGGAAGACAAAGACCTCGTCCAGTATTTCTATAAATCTGGGAATCTCACTGTGTTTTTAAATAAAAAAGGACTGACGTATCAGTTTGATCAATGGGAACCTATAAGCCAGACAACAGATAAAAAAACAAACTCCAAACATGAGTCCTATCGAATGGATATGGAGCTCAGCGGAGCGAATTATTCTGCTACAATTATAGAAGAAGAGCCTCTAACGAGCTATACTAACTATTATAATTTCAATATTCTCAACGTAAATTCATATAAAAAAATTACCTATAAAAATATCTACCCGAATATTGACTGGGTCATTTATTTCAATTCATCAGACTCCAAAAAAGAGCAATTCCTGAAATATGATTTCTTGGTACACCCTGGTGGAAAGCCTGAGCAGATAAAACTAAAAATAAAGTGGGCTGAACAGGCGAATATAGATGGTCAAGGAAATTTACACTTGATGAATTCTCTAGGGAAAATTATAGAGGCTAAGCCTATAAGTTATCAAGATCAGACGATTCCGATAGCATCTTCATTTGAATTAAACCAAGACATTCTAAGTTTTCGACTTGGGAGCTACGACCCAACAAAAACCTTGACAATAGACCCACTGCTGCAGTGGGCGACCTACTATGGTGGTGGTGCACTGGAGAGGGGCGGATTCACGACTATAGATGGTTCTGGATTTGTATACTTATGTGGCCACACAGCTTCTACTACTACGATAGCTTCTGGAGGTCATCAGACTGCCTATGGGGGTGGTTTAAATGATGCCTTTTTAGTCAAGTTTAATTCCTCTGGAGTACGTCAATGGGCGACCTATTATGGAGGTACGGATGATGATAGAGGCGCCTTCTGCCATGTAGATAAAAACAATAATGTATATCTCTGTGGGACAACACTCTCGACAGCGAGTATGGCCTCTGGGGGTCATCAAAATACACATGGTGGTGATCGAGATGGTTTTCTAGTCAAGTTTAATGCAGCAGGCACCCGCCAATGGGCGACCTACTATGGTGGTAGCAATCACGAAGATCATACTACCTGCGCTACGGATACTGGGCTCA
Organism: Saprospirales bacterium; assembly: GCA_947441115.1. Classification (GTDB taxonomy): domain Bacteria; phylum Bacteroidota; class Bacteroidia; order Chitinophagales; family JADJOU01; genus CHPMRC01. The sequence goes on from CANESS010000003.1 coordinate 1,890, forward strand.
ATGTGTATATGGCTGGAACAACAGAATCGAACAATAATATCTTTGCGACTGGAGGATTTCAAAATACATTTGGTAATCTGACTGATGCTTATTTGGTCAAATTTAATGCGAGTGGAACCCGCCAATGGGGAACCTACTATGGCGGTACAAACTTCGATGAGGGCGCGCAATGCGCAGTAGATAAGCAAGGCAGCGTCTTTCTTTGCGGCACTACTCAATCTACTACGAATATCTCTGGCTCTGGATTTCAAAATACAAAAAATAGTGGGCGGGATGGTTTCCTAGCGAAGTTCAATCCGAATGGCACTAGACAATGGGGGACCTATTATGGAGGTCCGTCTGCTGACTTTGGCAATTCAGTCTGTGTAGATACTTTACTCAATGTTTATTTATCTGGCTTCACTTATTCTACCAGTTCGATAGCTAGTGGAGGATTTCAAAATTCCTTTGGAGGTGCGAATGATGCCTATTTAGTAAAATTTAATACGAATGGCTCGAGACTATGGGGAACCTACTATGGCGGATCCAACGGTGATTATGGACCACACTGCATTACCGATAAATTTAACAATGTTTATCTCACAGGCTATACGCTCTCGACCAATGCCATTGCATTTGCAGGCATTAAAAATGTATTTGGTGGTAACATTGAGGGGTTTGTTGCTAAATTTAACCCTAGTGGCACCAGATTCTGGGGAACCTACTATGGCGGCGCCAATGATGATTATCTCTACTCGAGTGTGCCTGATGGATTTGGAAATATATATTATTCAGGGGTTACCCTTTCCAGTGCGCTCATCTCATCTGGAGGGCATCAAAATACCTATGGTGGTGCAGAAGATGCCTTTCTAGTCAAAATGTCAGAAGACCCTATTCCATATGTAGAAATATTTAGTAATAAAGGAGATACGATCTGCCAAGGAGATAGTATCATATTTTCCAGAACAGACATCAATGGAGGTACGAACCCTAAATATAGATGGTTTAGAAATAACGTACTAGTGGATACTACACTAAATTTTAAAAGCGGTGGTTTCTCAACAGGAGATAGTGTCAAGTGTCTAATGATCAGTAATGCTGTAGGATTACTTTACGACTCAGCCTGGAGTTTGACTATCCGATTTTTCGTGCATCCCAAGAAGTTCACTACACTCAATATTCAGCTCTGTCGACCGCAGACCTATTTTTTCAAAAGTCAAGCGAGAAGTGCGACGGGTACAATAATAGATACGCTAGCAAGCAGTAAAGGCTGTGATAGTATAATTACACTCAATCTGACGATGAAAGATACGAGTAGTTTCAATCGATATGATACCATCTGCTCCAATCAATCCTTATTTTTTAATGGACTGCCTAGAAGCACAGCGGGCATTTATAAGGATACCTTAGTAGCAGCCAATAGTTGTGATAGCTTTATTTATTTACATTTATCGATAAAATCGACTACTACCAGAACAATTGACTCCTCTATCTGTCCTAAAAACCCTTACTTCTTTAACGGAGACTGGCGGACTGCCTCAGGGACTTATTTAGACACATTAATAAATTATAGGGGCTGTGATAGTTTTATCACGTTAAAACTTACTGTAAAAGCGAATAGCACTAAAACGATTGATACCGCTATATGCAGTGGACGCTCCTATTGGTTCAAAGGGCAGAATCGAACAACCACCGGCACATATAGAGATACATTGACCAATAGTGTAGGTTGCGATAGTTTTGTTATTTTAAATCTAACTATCAAGGCCTTATCATTGAGAAATCTCCCTGTTACATTGTGTGACAATCAATCTTATGTATTTAAAGGAATACCAAGGACTGCAGCAGGAATATATCGAGACACGCTTGTTAACAGTTTAGGCTGTGATTCAATAGTAACTCTCAATCTGACAGTAAATTCTAGAACCTATAGAACTATTTCTGACACCATCTGCTCTAACCAAGTTTATTCTTTCGATGGAAAAAATTTGAATGTAAGCGGCATTTATTACGATACATTACTAAACAGTAAAAACTGTGATAGTATTATAACGCTAAACCTATTTGTAAAGTCTATTTCGGCATTCAGCTTCAATCAATCCATTTGCTCAAACTCGAGTTATTTTTTCAATGGATTGAATCGCACCACTGCTGGAATATATTTAGACACTCTAGTAAATAGTAGAGGCTGTGATAGCCTTTTCACGATGAACCTCACAATAAAAACTGCGAGCTCGTTTAGCTATAATCAAGAAATCTGCGTAGGTGATTCTATCCTATTCAATGGGGGTTATAGAAAGGTAAGTGGTACATTTCTAGATACCTTGGTCAATAGCCAAGTTTGTGATAGCTTTATTACTTTAAATCTTGTCGTTCGGAATCCATCATTTTATAGTTTCAGCCTATCTCAGTGTAAAAATAATCCATACTTTTTCAATGGTTCTTTTCGCAATATCAGTGGTATATATAGAGATACATTGACTAATCAATACGGCTGTGATAGCTTTATTACATTAAATTATACTTCAAGAGATACATCGAGTTATAGCTTTTCTGCAGAGGTTTGTCAAGGGGGTAGTTACTTATTCGGCAGCATACTCCGCACCGTTTCTGGCACCTACAAATTTACAACCTTAAATACTAATGGATGCGATAGTGTTGTCACTTTAAATTTAACTGTTTACCCTACCTATTCTAGAACTATAGATACTAGTGTCTGCATAGGGAATTCCGTATTTTTCAAAGGCGGATTTATTTCCCTACCAGGAACATACACTGACAGTCTAAAATCCATATATAATTGCGATAGTTTGATTATTCTTAAACTCAACTACAGTAACCCATCGTCTAAGAGGCTATACAGAAAATTCTGCCACAATTCAGGCGTTTGGTTTAACGGAATCTTTCAAACTAAAAGTGGTACTTATACTGATACACTAGTCAATGCTAAAGGATGTGATAGTTTTTTAACTATGGTCTTATTTAAAGATACGGTGTATGTAAAAAATATTTCAGACTCCATCTGCGCGTATGATAGTTTTAACTTCAATGGAAAGTTTTTAAAACTAGCTGGAGTTTATACTGATACGCTGAAAAATGCAGGAGGATGTGATAGTATTATCACGCTCAATTTAGTTAAATTTAGTCCAAGCACAATTACTCTATCCAAATATATCGCTAATGTCCTAATAACGCAAATTGGATTTCTCTCCTACCAATGGTTTTGGAATAATACCTTTCTACCTAATGAAAAACGATACTATGCAGAGGTGAATAAATCTGGCAATTACAAGGTAATAGCATTAGATACCAATAAATGCTTCGCGAGTACTAATGACTATAATTTTATAACAAGCCGTATTTCTAATCTTAATAATGAGCATTTAGTCTTATTTCCTATCCCGGTCAAGGATAAATTGACTATTGAATTTATCAATAGAAGTAAACCAATATCTGGAAGAATTGTTATTTATAATTTAGAGGGCAGAGCCATTCTGGAAAAAATATTTACACAAAATATGAATCCATTAGAAATAATGGTAGACCAACTTCCTAATGGAAACTATATCTTAGAATGTGGGATTGACACCGAAACAATTCACGAAAAAATATCTATAGAAAGGTAAGGAATGAGTAAGTGTTTTTATATATTATTGTATGGTTTTTTAATTTTAAAATTGATATAAATTATTGTAGTTTTATACACTTAAGGAGTTATAGCTGATTTTTAAATTATCTCCTAGTTTAAAACCAAAGTATATGAAAAAATTAAGTTCGTCAATTCTAATCTTCATTTTCGCAATTTATCTTTCTGCTCAAGATAGAGAGGTTAATTCAATAAATGCCTTTAGAAACGAGTTAAATAGTTTAATAAGAGTAAACGAAGAACAACGAGAAACAGTCAGCAGGTTGAAATATGTCATTATAAAAAAAGAAGAGTCTTTAAAAGTAATATCCAAAGCTGAAAATAAGGGTGAAGAATTTCGAATTCTACTTGGTGTTCAAAGTAAGTCAATTCAAGCCATAGCTAGTCATAAAATGCTTATTGGTAGCATGGTTAATGAGAAAATAGTGCATAATATTGCCGGATTTCAAAATGCGAATGATGCATTTTTCTTATCACAAGAGTTGCGAAAACATAATTTAGCTATTTTTTTTGTTACGAGGTATATAAATGGTGTCAGAGATTATAGCTATATATTTGCCCCATATCAGACGCATACTAATTATACTCCGCCACATCATAGCTACTATCCGTATGCAACAAAAACAAGACCTTCCAACGTATCTGATCGTGAGCCTGAATTAGTTGAACATAAAAAAATCCCACTGTAACAAATAGAAAAGTAATGATTATCAAAAATTAATTGAAAAGCTATGTATACTATAAAATTTGGAGAGAATACACTGCGAATATTAAATGATATAGGTGCTTTTTCCTTTAAGAAAATAGGTAAAAACAAAGCTGTGGTTTATAATTATACTAAAGCTAAAAAACTAATAGATCTGATTAGAGAAGTCAAGTATTCCACCGTAAAAAATCATATCATATTTCATAGTGATACTCAATTAGTTTTTAAAGAATTGGCTAAGAACTTTACCTGTATCAATGCAGGCGGAGGACTCGTCATTAATGAACAAAATCAAATACTTTTTATTTTTCGAAATGGCAAATGGGATTTACCTAAAGGCAAGATAGAAGCTAATGAAACCAATGAACTAGGAGCCGTGCGTGAAGTAGAGGAGGAGTGTGGAGTTAAGATTTCAAAACTAGAAGGAAAAATAGATGTTACTTATCACACTTATTTATTAGATAATAAACATATTCTAAAGTCTAATCATTGGTTTCTGATGCATGCAGATTCTAATCAGAAGCTTATACCTCAGGCCGAAGAGAATATAGAAAAAGTGGAGTGGAAGAAGAAAGAAGAAATCGATAGTCTTTTAGAAAATAGCTATGATTCCATAAAAGAACTTATGGAACTTTATAAGAAAGATTTCAAGAAGGACTTATAGGAATTCTGACCTATTCTGTCTTTTTCGCAGCCAAAAAATTAGGCTAAAGAAAAGTAGAAACCCTAATCCAAGAATGAAAAGCCATTTAGTATCCCAGTTTGTATGATCTGCAAGATACTTCTTTGCCATAGCATTGCCAGGTTCGATAGATAGCGCTTGTTTTAAATCATCTTGAGCATCCTCTTTATTTCCCAGCTTAGCACGAATTTCTGCTCTATTTACATAGTATTGTGCCTGCTTTTCATCTAGAAGAATGGCTGTGCCATAGAGCTGGTCGGCATGCTCATAGTTGCCACGTAGAAACTGACTATTTCCCCAATTGGCGTAAAACTCCGATCGTCTAGAGTTAAGTCTTACCGCGTTTTTGAAACAAAACTCTGCAGAATCATAATGCTTCAAATTAGTAAAGCACAAACCTAGCATATGCCAACTGCTCTCATCATTTTCTTGAAGTGCTAGCACATTTTTAAACATAATAGAGGCCTTTTGGTATGACTTCATATCATACTCTATCTTCGCTCTATAGTATTTACATTCATCATTTTTAGGATTTAATAAAATACAACTATCTAGTTTTTCTTTAGCTAGTAGGAGATCTTTGGCCTGATACAACTGAGAACCATAATACATAAGCGTATCAGAGTATGCAAGTGTCTGTGACTTTAGAATGAAAGTGCTAAATAATACTTGGAAAACAATTGATAATGTATATTTCATAAAATAGTTTTTATTTATATATCTACATCTGACTCAGAATCCTCTATATCTGCTCTTCGCAAAATACTCTCTGGCAGTGCCTTCTTAGCTTTTGCTCCCATTTTCTTTAATTTTTCTATGCTATGAATGATGTTTCCACGACCATCCACGAGTTTATTCATAGCCTCTGTATATTCCTTTTTAGAATCATCTATTCTCTTTCCTATTTGTATGAGATCAGTAACGAATCCTTCAAACTTGTCATAAAGTGCGCCTGCTTGTCGTGCAATTTCCAAAGCATTTTCTTGCTGCTTTTGATTGACCCACATGGAATCTATGGTACGCAAAGTAGCTAATAGAGTCGAAGGAGTCACAATGACAATATTCTTTTCAAAAGCTTTGTTATAAAGCGATGTATCTGAATTAATGGCGAGTGAAAATGCAGTCTCTATTGGAATAAACATGAGCACGAAATCAGGAGACTCCATTTGGTAGAGATCTTGATAATTTTTTTCACTCAGCTGATCTATATGTCTTTTGATAGACTGGAGATGCATAGAAAGCATTTCTTCTTTGGTGACATCTTCTTCCTCATTGATATAGCGCTCATAGCTCACCAAGGATACTTTAGAATCTACGATCATCTTTTTCCCATCCGGGAGATTGATCACTATATCTGGAAATACTTTGGCTCCATCTACTGTATCAAAACTCTTTTGCACGAAATATTCACGATCCTTTTCGAGTCCAGATTTTTCAAGCACTTTTTCTAAAATCATTTCCCCCCAGTTTCCCTGCATTTTAGCATCCCCCTTGAGTGCCTTCGTAAGATTTAGTGTCTCTCGACTCATCTGCTCGTGCACTTCACGTAGACCTCTTATCTGTTGGTGCAGTGCTGCATTAAATCCTATATTTTCCTTATGGGTATCCTCCACTTTCTTCTCAAAAAGAAGTATTTTCTCTTGTAATGGTGATAATATAGTTTTTAGATTTTCTTTATTCTGCTCGGTAAATTTGTTCGATTTCTCCTCTAAAATTTTATTTGCTAGAAGCTCAAAATCTTTTGTAAACCGCTCTTGTAACTTCTCTACTTCTTGTTTTTGTTCGGTTAATTTGACTAATAATCCCTCCCCTTCTGTCTGCTTGTGTGCTAGCGTAATTGAAATCTGATCCTTTTCACCTCTTAATCCATCTATTAGCTGCTTGGATTGAATTAATTCTGATTTTACATGTTCTAGTTCTGAACTTAAAACGAGAATCTTAGACTCTGTCTGATGTGCGCTCTTGCTCACTTTCAATTGGCTAAATAAATAACCTAGAAACAAGCCTATGATAAGAGAAAACAGTGGGAAAATAAATTGGATAACAACGTCTGACATCAACATATATTTAGATACAAGAATACGAATAAGAAGCGTCAAATCTTGTCATAATATAGAATAAATTATACTCCTAATAATTTATAGCGCATAGTCATTGCTATAGTATTGGCTCTAGAAATAGCTTCATCGGTTTTATCACCTTCAAAATTTTCTCGTAGGGTAGATTCAAAATGCCTCAACCATATAGGAAAATCTTCTTTTTTTAAAGACAAATGCTGATGGGTCTCCATCATATTTCTCTTATAACTCAGCGTCCCCAATAAAATAGTAGACCAGAAGCTATATATTCTAGGCATATGCTCCTCCAGATTTAAATTTAAGAAGAGATGATTGATTCTTTCGTCTGCTAGCAATTTCTGGTAAAATATATCTGAAAACAACTTGACATCGTTTTCAGTTTCTATATCGCTTAACATCATCTTAAGAAACTTGGCTCATTTTTCTTCTTATATCTTCTAGCTCTCCTTTAGGTATAGCACTGATGAGACCTTTCGTATATTCTTTTGTAGGATTATTGTAAATATCATCTGCATACCCTATTTCCTCTATTTCGCCTTTATTCATTACGACAATTCTATCACTGATGAACTTGACTACAGATAGGTCATGCGAAATAAATATATAAGAAAATTTAAACTCTTCTCTTAGTTTGATCAATAGATTTAATACCTGCGCCTGCACAGACACATCTAAGGCCGATACTGATTCATCACAGATGATGAAACTAGGATTTAAGGCTAAAGCTCTGGCTATGCATATACGCTGACGTTGACCACCTGAAAATTCATGCGGATAGCGGTTAAACTGTTCCGGATTTAGATTGACCTTATCTAACAATTCATAGACCTTATCTTTTCTCTCTTTAGGATTATTATATATACCATGTACGGACATTGGCTCCATAATAGCATCCCCTACTGTCATTCTTGGATTGAGAGAGGAGTATGGATCTTGGAAAATTATTTGCATTTCTTTTCGCAATTCCTTCAAATCTGATTTTGATAAATCTAGAATATTTCTACCCTTATAAATGATTTCTCCATCATAGGCAGGATTGAGACGCAGAATAGTTTTGCCTAAGGTAGTTTTACCACAACCGCTCTCTCCTACTAGTCCCAGAGTTTCTCCTTCTTTCATTTTGAAGCTCACATTATCCACCGCTTTCACATAGCCTTTTGGATTGCCAAAAAAGTCTAATTTATTAGGAAACCATACTTTTAAATCTTTAACTTCTAAAAGCTTAGGAGCTGCTTCCAGCTCTTTTCTTCTCAGTTTGGTTTCTTCTTCGGTTACTACCACTCGTTCTATAGCCTTAGTCAAATCAGATTCGATTTCAATTAGCTTTCCATTCTCATCCTTACGCATGAAGTCTTTGATAGTAGGAAGAACTTTAAGACGCTTGGTCAATGGTGGTCTACAAGCTAATAAACCCTTAGTATATGGATGCTGTGGATTTTCAAAAATAGATAGAATGGTGCCTTCTTCTACTATTTTACCTTTATACATCACTATAACACGGTCTGCTATTTCCGCTATGACACCTAAATCATGCGTAATAAAAATAATAGAAGCTTCAATCTCTCTCTTCAAATCATTCATCAGATTGAGTATAGTCTTCTGAACAGTCACGTCGAGTGCTGTAGTAGGCTCATCAGCTATCAAAATACCTGGTTTACAACTCATAGCCATAGCTATCATGACACGCTGCTTCTGTCCCCCTGATAACTGATGCGGGTATGATGATAAAATGCGACTAGGGTCAGGAAGTTTAACCTGCTCAAATAATTTTAACGTGAGATCTTCTGCTTCTTTCTTGGTTTTATTCTGATGCAGAATAATGGCCTCTGCTACTTGATCACCACATGTATAGACAGGATTCAGAGAAGTCATAGGCTCTTGGAAAATCATCGATATTTCATTGCCCCTAATTCTTCTTAAATCTTTATCTTCCAATTTAGTAATATCAATGACATCGCCGTCATCCGTATAATATAAAATTTCACCAGACTCTATTCTTCCCGGAGGATTAGGAATAAGGCGCATAATCGAAAGAGAGGTTACAGACTTTCCGCTACCTGATTCCCCGACAATACCAATCGTTTCTCCACGATATAAAGTAAAGCTTATATCATTCACCGCGCGAACTTCACCATCATCTGTTTTAAAAGTTGTGACTAGATTTTTAACTTCTAATAATTTTTTCTTCTCCATTGTTCTATCTATATTAAAACTGCGAATGTATACAATTAGGTAAAAATAAATAATTGAACTTAATTCAATGTAATTTACTTTATGATATAGGTTCCTGCATCTCTAAACTTAAAATATCTGGGATTTAGACTATCATAACAAATTGTTTCCCATATTGTTATCCATTTATCAGTTTCACTCATGTCTTTATTATATTTCCCAACATTATCGACTACAATGATTGAACTAGATTTACCATTTATTATAGTAGAAATAAGCCATGTTTCAAAAGAAGAACTCCAAAATAATCTAAGATTTTGAAAGTCGTTTTGATTAGCTATTTTAATAACCTTTTGCCCGTGATATTCCTTGATTAATTCTTTTAGGTAGTTTACTCTGCCGGTATACTGATGCGAGAGATCTGTAACTCTATGGTTAAAAGCCAAAAACATGAGGAGCAGCCAACCAATATGATAATTTTTATTCAAATTAATTGAAAGACAGAAAACGAATATGCAACCCATGAAAAAAATAATTAAGTTATACTGGACTTCCGAATAGAATAAATCCATATTCATACCATAGCCAATGTATATTAGTAGAATCAAGCTAACAGAATAAACCACTAATATAGCTGATAGAATAAACTTTTTAGAGTAGATTAAATATCCTATTGTCAGGATAAAGGCGCATACTAGAAATTTAAAATTTAGGATAAACTTATTATAAATAACTGAGATTTTTAAACCCTTTCTCTCTTGAGAAAAGTCATTGAAAAAATGAATTAACTTATCGTTAAACATATTATCATATCCATTTTCAAAAAATATTTTTTTTAACAGTGAGATGACTATGAAGATACCAATCTGAAAAATATATTGTCTTCTATATTCAGGTTTTTCAAAAAATAAAATGAAAAAATAAAATGAAAAAATAAATAAGATTAATGGATGCATAAAAACTAAGGAAACAACAAATCCCAGATTAAGCAAGTGTAAATAATAGAATTTCTTTGAATTGACAAGCTGCCATTCCAAAAATGAAACATAAACTATGAACCATGAAATGCCCTGAACTAATTCACACTGTGGCCAATAAAAAGAGTGCCCAACGATTAGGAAGTGATATATTAAAAATAAAATAGCATTTTTTCTATCCTTAAATACGAATGCAATGAATACATAACAAATCCCATATACTATAGGAAACGAAGCAGAATAAATCCGAGCAATTGTTTCAAGAGAAAAATTTAATTTGACTCCAATTAATGGGAAAATCTGGGTAAAAAAAGCAAGGTAACGATTTACTTGAATCGTTAAATCTTCTGATCGAACTATACTAAATAATTGAAAAGCAGAATCTATCATAGAAACTCTTTCCATGTAATAGACTAGCGCTAAAAGAATATAGAACAAAAAGTAAATTACTCCGAAAATTTGTATAAATCGGATACTCATAACTATCCTAAAGCATTAATAATGCCTCCACAGGATCAGAACCTATGAGCATTTTTTCGGGATTTTCTAGAAAGTCTTTGACTGTCACTAAAAAGCCTACACTTTCTTTCCCGTCAATAATTCTGTGGTCATAACTCAGAGCTACGTACATCATGGGTCTTACGACTATTTGTCCGCTCTCTACCATAGGTCTATCTTGTATTTTATGCATACCTAGTATAGCCGATTGGGGTGGGTTTATAATCGGCGTGCTCATAAGTGATCCGAATACACCCCCGTTGGTGATGGTAAATGTACCACCCTCCATGTCTTCCATAGATAGATTGCCATCTCTACCTTTAGCTGCCAAATGAGCTACGGTTTTTTCTATACCATCCATAGTCAGGCTCTCTGCATTGCGTATTACTGGCACTACAAGACCCTTAGGAGTAGATACGGCTATAGATATATCTGCATAATTATGATAAATGAGTTCCCCTTTTTCGACATCTATATACGCATTAACCTCAGGATACTTCATGAGAGCTAGGCTGCATGCCTTGGTGAAGAAGCTCATAAATCCTAGGTTGATACCATGTACTTCTTTAAATTTATCCTTATACTTAGCTCTAATATCCATAATAGGCTGCATATTCACCTCGTTAAAGGTGGTGAGCATAGCAGTGCTGTTTTTCGCATAGACCAGCCTCTCAGAGATCACTTTTCTTATTCTAGGCATCTTCTTTACCTCCTCCGCTCTGCTATAAATAGCTTGCGATTTTGAGAGTACTTTAAAGCCATCTTTAATACTACTCGTGCCATTTTTTATGGCTAGAATCACATCTTCTTTGGTAATTCGACCATCTTTTCCTGTGCCTAGTATTTGAAAAACATCTAAATTATTCTCCACTATCATCTTCTGCGCAGAAGTCGAAGGAGTGGAGCTAGCATAGTGCTTAACCTGAGGAATAGGCTCTGTTGTTTTCTCGGCTTTCACCTCTTTTTGCGGCTGTGAAGCCTCCTTTTTCGTTTCATCCACTGGTTTCTTAGCTGGAGCGGCGGCACTGGTATCTATTTTAGCTATTAACCCACCTACTTTGACATCATCACCTTCAGATACTATGAGTTTTATTTGACCAGCCTTTTCAGCGATAAGCTCTTGAGAGGCTTTGTCAGTCTCTACCTCACATAGAGGTTGATCTATAGTTACATAATCACCATCCTTGACCAGCCAGGTACCAAGGGTGACTTCAGTGATAGATTCTGCTACATTAGGGATGACAACATCTAGTATCATGGATATAATTACTTTTAGGCAAATATAGAGAGTATCTCGCTGAATTCACGCTAAGATTTGCTAAATTGAGCCAACTCAATAGGTATACAAATTAAGCCACAACATTTCGACAATATGTGGATGACTGTTCCCATGATTTTAAACTATACAAGTATTTTTGTATTCAAAGACACTGAAAAAATGCGAACATACTTAGATTTACTAGATAAAATCCTTCAGGATGGTACGGATAAAAGTGACAGAACTGGAGTAGGGACGCGAAGTCTATTTGGCTATCAAATGCGATTTAATCTCAATGAAGGTTTCCCTCTCGTGACAACGAAGGAATTACATTTGAAATCAATTATATATGAATTACTCTGGTTTCTTAAGGGAGAAACCAACATAAAATATTTGATAGACAATGGTGTAGGGATATGGAATGATTGGCCTTTTGAGAACTATAAGAAAAATGAGACTTATCAAAGCGAGACTATCCAGGAATTTGCTAAAAAAATAAAAGAAGATAGCGTTTTTGCAGATAAATGGGGAGAGCTAGGTCCTGTATACGGTCGTCAATGGAGGCATTGGGAAGGACTCAATGGTGTCAAGGTGGATCAGATAGTAGACCTAATGACACAGCTAAAGAACAATCCCGATTCTAGGCGACATATAGTCAGTGCTTGGAACCCAACCGAGATAGGCAATATGGCCTTGCCTCCTTGCCATTGTTTATTTCAATTCTATATAGCCGATGAAAAACTCAGCTGCCATCTTTATCAGCGCAGTGCTGATGTATTTCTCGGAGTACCCTTCAATATAGCCTCTTATTCACTTTTTACGTATATGATTGCACATGTCTTAGATTTAAAACTAGGTGATTTTGTGCATACTTTCGGAGATGTCCATTTATATCACAACCATATAGATCAAGCGAAGCTTCAGCTGTCGCGAGAGCCATTCCCTCTTCCGAGTCTTCATTTTAGGAGAAAAATAGACTCTATTTTTGATTTTGGATATGAAGATATCGAAATTAGAGACTATCAATTTCACCCAAAAATCAAAGCCGAAGTAGCTGTATAAAAAACTACTCTATGAAATATAGTTTCCTAATTTTAATTACCCTTATTCACCCCAGCCTGCATGCCCAGAAAAAGGTAAAGATTGATACTAGTCTGAAACCCTTGCAGTATCTACTCCATATACTAGATACCACCAATGTCAAAATAAACAATCTAAAATTTCAAGGACTCAAATCATCTTTAGGCAGGTTTAATATCCAAGTAGATTCATTTGAAATTAAAGAAGGAATCGTTTTTACCACAGGAAATTTGAACACCTTAGGCGGGGGAAATAAAACACCTGGAACCAGTGGTCTAGCCTGGGACAATAAATATAGATTTAAAGGCGATAGAGATTTAGGAAAATTATCAAGAGGTAAAGTCTGCGATCAAGTATATATAGAATTTGACTTTATTCCACTTGAAAATGAAATAAAATTCAATTATATTTTTGCTTCTGAGGAATATAAAGAGTATGTCGGAAGTCGATTTAATGATGTGTTTGGATTTATCATTACAGGAGATGGAAATTTTTATAAAAACTTAGCACTCATACCTGAAACTAGGACACCGGTAACTATTAATAATGTAAATCACTTAAGAAACAACCAATATTTTATAAATAATGCATGCTTTGTTAACTCCAATATTAAGAAAGACGTTGTAGACGACCTAGAGCCAAGAGAGCCTTTTATTAAGGATATTATCGGTAGACTTTTCGGAGCTAAGTCGAAAGATTTTTCGGTAGACGATGTCGAACGAAAGACACTCAATGCTGAACTTTTTAATAATATTGAGTTTGACGGACTGACTCGAAAATTAACTGCTAGTTGCTTTTTGACGCCATATAAGGTATATCATATGAAAATAGCCATTGGAGATATTGGAGATCCCATGTTTGATAGCGGCGTGTTTCTCGAATACCAATCTTTTACTGCACAAAAAAACCCGAAAGCTCCTTATTTCAAAAACTATGAAAATTTAAGAGAGGAAATCAATTTTGATAGTCTATTTCAGTTAAAGCTAATCACGCCAATCACCATTGATTCCCCTAAGCAAATTGAAGAAAAATTTGAAATAACCAATATTAATTTTGAATATAACAAATTTGATATTCCTGATTCAAGTCAAATAGATGTGAGAGAGCTCGCTATTTATCTTAATAAGAATAAAGATTATCGAGTCCACCTCCTAGGCTATACTGATAATATAGGGACAATAGACTATAATCAAAAATTATCTGAACAACGCGCCAAAACAGTAAAAAAATTGTTGCTCGAAAACGGCGTGGAAGAAGACCGAATCAATTATATAGGCAACAACCATGACAATCCACTAGCTAGCAATGAAAGTGAGCATGGCAGAGCTAAAAATAGACGAGTAGAGATAGTAGTATTGGAATAAAAACCGCCAGCAAAGCAAACACTTAGAAAATGAGCTAGGCTATATCTAACATAGAAATTTCATTCGAATTTACAATATTAACAGACTCATTAATAAATAAATTTTTATAAAAACAATTGACTGTAGCCTGAATATTGTCAACTATATAACAAAAAGTGCGCGACTAGGAGGTATCTCCATATATAGTTAATAATTCTTCTAAAAAGGCAGCATGCATAATTTTTTCATCACGAAATCCTTGTTCTGCATAGGTCCATAGGTACTGAAAAATCTGAACAGAGTATATTCCATCCAAACTCTTTATTATAACTTCACAGATAAGCCTCAGCAACATTTTTCAATATAGCATATGACAGTCTGGAGTTCAACGATGTGGTTTTCTCATGCTGAGGCTGCTCAAATGGCTCTGCATATACTTTGCTGCTGGAAGAGAATTAAATTCTTTTTACCCAAGTAGACACAGATAACATCAAACTAGAATCTATTCCTTTAATATAATTAAATACCAAAATGAGACTATCTATTGTTCTTTTTACACCTACAACTGCAGCATAGTGAAATGAAAAATCAAACTAAAAATAAGTCATGAAAGTAGATATCTACTTTTTATCATTGACAACGCACACAATGAATCTATAATTTATTGGGGGGATTTTTAGGTAAATTCGGCCTCGTTCCTGCCAGTAAATTGTCTGCGGCTGCAATAAAGTTATCTCTATCTTCAAATAGCTTATCTACCAAACAACTCCCTACCTAACCAGCAGCTCCAATAACAAATATTCTACTTTTTTAATGCTTACTTTGACTTTCAGAGGTTGGCCTGAACTTAAAATTTCTCGTTTGCTACGTCCAATAAATACTGTCCATACCCACTTTTTGTAAGGGGCTCTGCGATTTTCAAAAGCTGAGTTCTATCGATAAAGCCTTTTCTATAGGCGATCTCCTCTATACATCCGATTTTAAATCCTTGACGATTTTCTATAACCTGCACAAATTGGGAAGCCTGCATCAAAGATTCATGCGTACCGGTATCTAGCCAAGCAGTGCCTCTCTCCAATATACTGACATTTAGCTTACCATTTTCTAGATAGATTCTATTCAAATCAGTAATTTCATACTCTCCTCTAGTTCCTGGCTTTAAATTCTTAGCGAACTCTACCACTGAATTATCATAAAAATAAAGTCCTGGCACAGCATAATTAGACTTGGGAGTGGAAGGCTTTTCTTCCAGACTAATCGCTTTTTTATTCTCATCAAATTCTACGACACCATATCGCTCTGGATCTGAAACTCTATAGGCATATATGATACCACCTTCTGGATCATTATTCTTTTCAAGTAATTTTCCAAGACCTGCACCATAGAAAATGTTATCCCCAAGAATTAAGGCAGATTTATCATTGCCTATAAATTTCTCCCCAATAACAAAAGCTTGAGCCAGTCCATTCGGAATTTCCTGAACAGCATAGGAAAATTTACAACCAATCTGACTTCCGTCTCCCAATAATCTTTCAAACTGAGGTAAATCATTAGGGGTAGAAATAATTAATATCTCACGTATACCACTGAGCAATAGTGTGGATAGAGGATAATAAATCATGGGCTTATCGTAGATAGGCATGATCTGCTTGCTAATAGCATAAGTAATTGGATACAATCTTGTACCACTGCCACCTGCCAGTATTATTCCTTTCATGTAAATTAAATTTTACTTTATCAATTTTTGTATTTCAGCATCCAGTGCAGGACCACGAAGGTCTTTTGCTGCTATTTTACCTGATTTATCTAGAAGGTATGTCTTAGGAATATAACTGACATCAAAGGTAGAGGAAGCTACGCCGCCTGCCATATTATCTGAAAAATGTGTTTTCCAAATCAATCCATCCTGGCCTATTGCAGCTTTCCATTTTGCCAAATCTTGGTCTTGTGAAATACTCAATATGACTAAACCTCTATCTTTATATTTATTATAGGCCGCCACCACATTTGGGTTTTCCATTCTGCATGGTCTGCACCAGCTTGCCCAGAAATCCATTAATACAATTTTTCCTTTGAATGAAGATAACTTCACCTTTGAACCATCATCTTTTACTAGGTCAATATCAGGAGCTAAAGAACCAACATCCAGTTTAATTTTGGATTCAGCCATTTTCTTTTGCATATCTAGATTATTAACGATCGCTTGAAAATCTTTTGTATACTGTGAGTTTGGCAATTCTTTGGTCATCTTATCAGCATATAGTCTGATATCCTGTGTCAATTGCTCAGGGACTGCTTGATTCTGAAACTGCTGCAGCATGACTGAATATAAGTAATATTTCGTCATCAGGTTCTTTGATGTTTGAATCACCCCAGTGACATATTTATTGAAATTATCATTCTTACTATTAATCTGCACCCCTATTTCCTCAGACTCTTTTGAGTTTGGATCTTTTTGAGAGAGGGCATTATACTGCTGATACAGCTGCCCGATATCAGCCTGATGCGCGCCGAAATTTTTCAATAAGTCTTGGAATTCCTTCTGAGCTTCATTGCTTGTGACACTGTAACTCACAGGATTCTTTTCATCCAATGTTGCTTGAATTAGTTCTCTCTTATTGAGACTAAGAAACCAAAATAATTCGCCTTGTGGATTATTCGCTCGTATTCTCAAACGATAAAAACCAAGACCTTCAATTGACCCTTTCAATGTGAATAGTCCATTCTTTAGGATAGAACTATCTATCATCTTAATCTCTGTATGAGAGATACGCTCTAAATATATAGATTGAGCGGCAGTATTATTAAGTTTGCCATTGATTACATAATCGTCTCCACCAATTGCATTGCAATTTGTTAAAATAATGGTCAAAAAAGCAAATAGTATTCTCTTCATTTTTTTATGTTTTATTTTATTAAAAATATAATTTAATAGTGTAATACAAAAATATTGAATATTAGATTAAAGCTTCACTTCTTTTAGGCTAATCTTAGTACCAAAAAATTTTTCGGCTGATTTTTCAAAATTTTTAGTTAAATCAGAAACAATATAGTCATTTTCTTTTTCCCTGTTTTGGCTCAGAAGTTCTTCCTTAGCTAAAATGACTTTTAACTTTTCTGCCACTACAGGACCGGATAATAGAAGCTTGACTTTATGCTGATAATACTCAGATATATCATCCGCTATCAGCGGATAATGAGTGCATGCTAAAACGAGAGCATCAATATCTGCCAGCTTTGAGTCGCTCAGATATTTGCCTATTATGGTATAAGAGATTTCATCATGGATAAAGTTCTCTTCAATCATAGAAGCTAATAGTGGTGTAGCCATAACTGTATAATCTTGACTGGGTGCCCTGCGCTGAAGTTTATCTTGATATACATTTGAGTCCACTGTTCCCCGAGTAGCTATAATACCTATTTTTTTATATGAGGAGCCTACAATGATCTCTATCATTGGGTCTATAACATTAATAATCGGAACTTGGCCTTCATAAAGAAGTTTCAAATGATTATAAGCGACTGCCGATGCTGTATTGCATGCTATGACCACCGCTTTACATTTTTTCTCTTCAATAAGGTATTGAGTAATTTTAGTCGAAAATTCTTGAATCAACTCTGGAGATTTCTCACCATAAGGCATGTGCTCTGAGTCTCCAAAATAAACTAGATGCTCATTTGGTAAGAGACTAGAAATAGCATTGGCGACCGTAAGGCCGCCAATACCACTATCAAAAATCCCTATACTCTGAGAGCTCAAAAGGAAATATTATAATTATTTTTTACCCCCTATTGCAGGTGTTGCAGTATTCGTGGCTGGAGTCAAAGGAATGCCCATCTTAGTCTTTGTAGCATCAGTGATATCGTCTCCTTTAGGAAACACGATCATACCACCAGCAGATACATCAAATACGTGACTGTAGCCTCTTTCTGTTGCTACAACCTCAATCATTTTCTTAGCCTTCTCTAAGATTGGAACTGAAAGTGTTTGTTCCATTTGCTGAACTTCTTTCTGAGCAGACTGCTCGAACTTTTCAATTCTCTTTTGTAAATCCTGTAATTCCGCCACCTTAGCTTCTTCTATTGCAGTCATTTTTTGAGGATTAATACCTTTTAGCTCTGCCATTTTGGTTTCATATTGCTTGTACATAGTTTCTAATTGCTTACTTAATTCGGCACTTTTCTCTTGTATTTTCGCTTGCAATGCTTTAGTCTCAGGCATACTCATTACTAATTCATTCGAATTGACAGTAGCTGTTTTCACCTGTGCACTCGCTGTAATTGCCATAAAACCAGCCAATAAAATTAAAATTTGTTTTTTCATTTGTTTGTTTATAAAATTGATTATTAATATTTTTATTGCAATAATAAGTAATTAATCTAATTACCCATAGCTTTTATAACTTCTTCACTTATATTTAATCTAGGATTACTAAAAAGCACCGTATTACCACTACTTTTGTCTAACACCATATCATAAGATTTAGCTTGAGCTATCTTTTGTATTTCTTCAATCATTTTATTCATTATCGGTTGAAGAAGTTCTTGTCTTTTCTTAAATAATTCACCATTAGGTCCAAATCTTTTCTGTTGGAGTGAAGCCACTTCCTTTTCTTTTATTTCTATTTCTAGAATTTTCTCTTGCTTCATCTGAGTAGTGTATAATGATTGCTCAGCTTGAAATTTTTTATAAATAGACTCTAATTCACTCATTCTATCTTCAATATCTTTCTGCCAATCTTGAGATTGTTTTTCTAGTTTCTCATTAGCTGCAGTATATGACTTCAACTTTGAAAAAATATACTCTGATTCTACTAGTGCTACCTTTTGGGCTTGACTGGACAAAGAAGCCAGTACTAAAATAGAAAATAAAATAACTTTGTTCATATTGTTAATTTTAATATTTAGAGTTACTAAAATAGATAAGATTTAGTCTTTAGATACTTAAAAATTTATAAAACCTATGGGACAATAAACTTTTTAGTCTTACGCGAGTGAGCACTAAAATAACCTAAGACCTCGCCACCAGTTATATTCGTTGGAGGATTTGTGGGAGAGGCGCTTTCATTTCCGCCGCTTACGGCTGCTTGATTTTGAATTAAAATATTCCAATAGTTGAAATTAGCTTTATCCATGCCTAAAAATATAAAATCACCAGAGTCTCCCTTCTTAAACACTTCTCTAAAGGCCGAAAACCGCCACTTAGAACCGTTGATTAATTTATCGTCTGATACATAATTAAACTCAGGAACGCGTCCATTTTTACGCACAAAATAGCGGTAATAATTTTCCTCATTAATTGGTTCATTTATTACAATGGTAGGATTTATGTTTTCCTGGGTTAAAAAGAAAAAGAAATAAAAACTATCTATTAGTGGACTGGAATTGAGCTTAGACTCCGCGGAATAGACACCTGAGTTATCATTGACTGTTAGGAAGTATGTATTCCCCACCTTGCCTTGAATAGAAGTCGTTTTATATATTCCATCCATGTGCTTTACTAGAGAATCTCTATTTCCTTCATTATCAGCAATAATAACTAAATTAGGCGTATGAGGTAAAAAAGTAGTGGAACTGCCAAATTTAGTAGATCGAGATAGCTTTACATAGTAGGGACCTGCGCCATCATGAACTTCTCCTTCAATAATTAGTTTATTGACATCTTCCGCCAATGCTATATCAATTCGCTCCTTGCAGGAGAAGAGTGATACAATAAATATAAATGAGATACAATATTTTATAGACATATCGAATTATTTAATTTCTAATGAACTAGCTTTTCTAGGTTTAAATTTGAAATTGTAGGTAATGGACGGTACCTGAGCGAATAGGTAAGTCTTTTCAGCATAGGTTTCGCTGAGCTGAGCATCATATAAAAAGTCTATCTGGAAAGCATTTCTAGCTCCTAACACATTGTAGATAGAGAAACTCAATTCATGCTCCCAATTTCTAGTCTTCTTTAAAGACCAATTTAGTGCTAAATCTACCCTGGTATAGTTTGGAAACCGATCCTTATTTCTTTTATCATAGGAGGTATATACAATGCCTGGATCCCCAGGATTACCTGATATATCTCCAGATACACTATATTTACCTGTAGGATAATTAGTAGCATTTCCTGTATAATAAACTAAGACTCCAGAAATATTGACCTTTTCAGATAAATCATACATGGCCACCACACTCACGTCATGAGTTCTGTCAAATCTAAATGGAAACCATTCTCCCTCGTCAATACCCTCAAAGCTTCGCTCCGTTCTAGCGAGTGTATAACTTATCCAGCCGGTTAACTTACCCACTCTCTTTTTCAAGTAAAACTCAGCTCCATATGCTCTACCAATACCATAGATTAAGTCTTTTTCTACAGTTTCGTTTGCTCTTAGTATTGTACCCGGTTTATAATCTACCTGATTTTGTAAATGCTTATAGTATCCTTCGAAGGATGCTTCAAACATATCATTAGCAAAGTTGAAAAAATAACCAGCAGATACTTGATCTGAAATTCCTGGCCTAATATTTCTAGAGGTCAGCACCCATCTATCTGTAGGAGATCCCGCACTCGTATTACTTAGCTGCTGAATATACTGCACATTTCTAGAATATGCAAATTTGATAGATCTATCTTCGCCTAGGCTATAATTTAATGAAACCCGGGGTTCAGGGTTAAAATAAGACCGATCTAACTGTCTATCCTTTAGTTTAGTGGTATCTAAAACTCTGCCAGCAGCATCGAAGGAATACAGGTTATTGGCTCCTGCTAAGGTAAATAATGTAAATCGCATACCGTAATTGATTTTCAATTTCGAACTGATGGTATGTTCATTTTGAATGTACAATACATTCTCCCATCCATTACTTCTATTCAAACCGCGCTTAGCGATGAGCGTATCCGTACTCTCGATATCACCCGGAACTACATTATGCCAAGTAGAGATACCTCCCATTTTTATTCGATTCTTACTATTTAAGAAATAATCGTAATCCTGCTTCAAACTATAATTATTTAAAATAGAATTCACTTTTAAGTCAAAATTATTAACACCAATTTTGACTTGGTAATTAAAATTATTATAAATGAAAGAAGTATTGGAAAATACCCTATCACTTATAATTCGATTCCAACGAGTGGTAGCTGTCACATTGCCATATTGAATGCCGAATGCATCTGCCAAACCGAAATGATCATTCCCGAAATAACCAGAAAAATAAATTCGATCCTTCTTGGAAACTTGAAAATTCGTCTTTAAATTTAAATCATAAAAAAACAAGGTACTTTTCTTAGCTACAGAATCACTCGCTAGAAAGAGGAACGCATCCGCATAGGTTCGCCTTCCTGATACAAAAAAGGAACTTTTATCTTTTTGTATCGGTCCTTCTGCATAGAACCGTGAAGCTATAAGCCCAATACCTCCGCCAAATTCATAATTTTTATTATTACCCTCTTTCATTTTCACATCAATAACAGATGACAGTCTACCCCCATATTCCGCAGGCATATTTCCTTTGTAGAGGGTAAGGTCTTTCAGTGCATCAGAATTAAAAGTAGAAAAGAAACCTAATAAATGAGACGCATTATAAACAGGAGCTTCATCTAGTAAAATAAGATTCTGATCAGCACCCCCACCTCGAACGATGATTCCTGATGCACCTTCTTGCTGCGGCATAACTCCTGGCAACAATTGGATAGATTTCAATACATCGCGTTCTCCCAAAATTATTGGAATTTTATCTAACTCCTTGAGATCTACTTGGATTTTTCCCATCTGTACCTCATCTGTTAGTTTTTGTTTCTTTTTGCCAGAAACTGTAACTTGCTTAATCGTTTTGGCCTTCTTCTTTAAACCAAAATTTCTCTTGAGGTTATCTACCAAATTAATATCCTCTAATCTTTCCTCGTAGCCAATAAATTTGATTTTAATTTTTTGATTTCCTTTAGGCACAGATAGAGAAAAATAACCGTAAGTGTTCGTTGCTATTCCGATACCTGGAAATTCTGGCGCAGATACGATAGCTCCTGTAATGGTTTCGCCGCTCTCTGCATCTGTAATTGTTCCGCTGAGGTTTATATTCTGTGCTTGTATACTTAAAGACAACATCAATAAACTAAAAGAGAATAATAATTTCGTAATCATAAAATAATTAAGTTACAAATTTAAGATGGAGGAAACGGAGTGTATGAGTAAAAATCTTTAAGATTTTAACAATTTGATTTTAAGTAATCTAATATCTCCCAATGTGAATTAAATGACTTAGAAACCATAGAATTATACAACTCATTGGTCTTATTGCACTCCTCGGGTAAACCTAGAACTTTTAATCCGGCAGCATGTGCAGCTTTGACTCCATTCATACTATCTTCTATCACGATTATATTCTCCTTTGGCAGCTCTATATAGTTTAATGCTGAATGATAGACTGCTGGATTGGGTTTACCCCATTCCTCATCATAGGCAGTAAATTTTCGCTCAAAAAACTCATCTATGCCTACAAAGCGAACAATATTTTCATAAACATACTCCGATGAAGAGGTCACTAAGCAGCGTCTCCACCCTTTTTCTTTTATCCAGTCTATCAATTCTTTTAACCCATCCATAGGTTCTCCTCGCTCATAGACTAGACGTACGACCTCTTTCTCTATTTCATGTCCTATCTCCGCTAGGTCGCAGGTAAAACCATGCTTAGACATATGCATATTAACCACTTCGGTAGTCTTCAATCCTGTACTTTGGTTCACATCATCTTCTGTGAGTTCTATATTAAATCTCTCCTTAAATATCTTATGTTCGGCTTCTCTCCAGAAAGGCTCTGAGAAGACAAGAACCCCATCCATATCGAAGAAAATAGCTCGAATTTCTTGCATTTTTTTTGATTAATATATAATTTTTACTTTAAATGATTGATTGATGGCTTTGTACAAATTGGCAACAATTGATAGGATACTACTCCATTCAAGATCTTACGACCTTGAATCTTTGCTGCGTTCGATTCTATTACTAAGTTTGCATTTGTATCAATGTGGTAACACCTTAATAGGCGGAGAATCCTTGCCCTCTACAATATACTCTATATCTCTTTAGCTTTTTTTTACAAAACTAGTCAATTCTCTTGTCATTCGCAAACTTTTTCACTTCGAAAAATTAGTCATTTGAAATACACTTCAAAAATCGCCAATTTCCGCTCAAGTCTTTTCTTTTTTCTATTTGAAATGCGCTGAATTCCTCCAACTGAATGGTTTGACTGGTTTCGAAATAGACAAGACCGTTTGGATGGAGGTATGAAGTAGCTAATTTTAAGATTTGTTTATAAAAAATGAATGGGTCATTTTCTACGAATAAGGCTAAATGCGGCTCATAATCTATCACTGAAGAAGTCATGTTCTTATTTTCTTCCTGTGGAATATAAGGTGGATTGGAAACTATAATATCAAAGTTCGCTAACTGAGACCATAGATGTGCATTCATAATATCTTGCTGAATAAAATTTATGTTTAAATCAAGATGAACAGAATTTTTTTTAGCTATTTCTAATGCCGCACCCGAAACATCTATAGCTGTTACTTCGGTATCAACTAATTTAGATTTTAAGGCTAAAGCAATACAACCACTGCCTGTACCTACATCCAGTATTTTTAATCCAGACCTAGTTTGATTCTCATTCAAAATAAGTTCGACTAGCTCTTCGGTCTCTGGACGGGGAATTAAGGTATCCTTGCTGACTTCAATTTTCAGTCCATAAAAATAGGTATAGCCAAGTATATAATCTATGGGCTCACCTTGATTAAGACGTAAAATAATTTCATCTAATGGAATGGCTGGATTTTCCTTTTCAATATATTGTAAAAGAAAGCGTTTTTCGGACTCGGAAAAAATATCGGATATTAGTGCCACTCATTCATGAATTAAATCAACTATACAGTGTTTTGCTATTCCTTAGAATTGTCATTAAGATTCGATAAAGTATGATTCAATTTGACAGCTTTCAAGGTCATAATACATTGAAAGGCAAGGAATCTTCTCATCGCCTTATCATCACAACAACCAATCAACCACCTGCCTTCTGAGCAGCCTTCTTTCTTTCATTCTCATCGAGATGAATTTTACGCAGACGCATAGATTTTGGAGTTAACTCCAAATATTCGTCTTTCTCTACATACTCCATGGACTCTTCGAGTGAAAAATCTATTTTAGGTGGAAGTCCTACGTTATCGTCCTTACCTGCAGCGCGGAAATTGGTCAATTGCTTTGCAGTACATACATTCACTATCAAATCACCGGGGCGAATCTGCTCTCCTATCACCTGGCCAGCATAGATTTGATCTCCTGCATCAATGAAAAAGCGGCCTCTATCTTTCAATTTATCCATAGAATAGCCTGTAGCCATTCCGGTATCTTTTGAAATCATAACACCGTTGATTCTAGCTGGTATCTCCCCTTTCATCGGTTCGTAATCCTTAAATCTATGCGCAATGATAGCTTGACCACCAGACTGAGTCAGAGCAGTACTTCTAAATCCGTTCAGACCTCTCGTAGGTATTTCAAACTCCAAACGCTGCATATCACCTTTGGTAAACATAGCTTTCATCTCCCCTTTTCTCTGAGAGACTAATTCTATGATTTTCCCAGCAAACTCCTCAGGTACATCTACCGTCAATGATTCAATCGGTTCACATTTCTTACCATTAATTTCTCTGATGATAACCTGTGGCTGACCTACTTGTAACTCATAGCCCTCTCTTCGCATAGTTTCTAGCAATACAGACAAATGGAGAATGCCACGTCCGTAGACCAAAAAAGAGTCGGGAGAAGCTGTATCATGCACCTTGAGTGCAAGGTTTTTTTCTAGTTCTTTATGCAATCTTTCTCTAATGTGTCGAGAAGTAACGAATTTACCTTCTTTACCGAAAAATGGTGAATTATTGATCGTGAAGATCATACTCATCGTAGGCTCGTCTATTTTGATTCTCTCCAAGGCTTCTGGATTTTCAAAATCTGCTATGGTATCTCCAATTTCAAAATCTTCAATCCCAGTCACAGCTACTATTTCACCCGCTTCGGCTTTAGCTACCTTTACTTTTCCCATACCTTCAAAGACATAGACCTCTTTAGTCCTCATTTTCTTAATAGAACCATCTGCCTTCATCAATGAAATAGGTTGATTTTCTTCTATAGTTCCTCTTTCAATGCGTCCTACAGCTATTCGACCAGTATAATTAGAGAAATCAAGTGATGTAATTTGCAATTGTAAATTTCCTTGACTTATATTAGGACATGGTATTTCGCTGATAATGGTATCAAAAATGATATTCACATTATCTGTAGGTTTTTTGAAGTCCTCGCTCATCCAACCTTGTTTGGCAGATCCATAAATGGTTTTAAAGTCTAGCTGCTCTTGTGTAGCTTCTAGATTGAAAAATAAGTCAAATACGTCTTCATAAGCCTGTTCTGGATTGCAATTTGGCTTGTCCACTTTATTTACGATAACAATCGCTTTCTTACCGAGTGCTAGCGCCTTCTGAGTAACAAAACGTGTCTGCGGCATTGGACCTTCAAATGCATCGCATAAAAGCAATACCCCATCCGCCATATTTAATACTCTCTCTACCTCCCCACCAAAGTCCGAGTGACCTGGTGTATCAATAATATTAATTTTGTGTCCTTTCCAATTAACTGCTACATTTTTAGCTAGGATCGTTATTCCTCTCTCTCGCTCTTGGTCATTATTGTCCAGAATAAGTTCATTCATCTGTTGGTTATCTCTAAATAGCATGGCTGCATGCAGCATTTTATCTACCAAAGTCGTTTTACCGTGGTCAACGTGGGCTATAATAGCAATGTTTCTAATTTTTTCTACACTCACTTTAATGAATTAATCTTGATAAATTAGCAATTAAAAATTCTCCAAACCATTCTATTAAGTGATTGAGAATTAAGAATTACCTTTTTTAATGGGGTGCAAAAGTAGTGTAAAATAAATAGAACAGAGGCTAAAAGTTGGAAATTTACGATTCCTTAATGACTAGAAACTTGTAAAACGCTTAAACATACTTCCTCAAAATCTCCAACGCCTTCTGAAAGTCTTTCGGAAAGGGCGACTGAATATCTATCACCTCCTCGGTGAAAGGATGATAAAATCGCATAGTGCGTGCATGAAGTGATAAGCGCTGAATAATAGAGCGCTCGTCTTCTTTTCCCTTGTAGTTTTTGATAAATCGTGATATGAATATGCCATTTTGCAAATTGTACAGGGGATCAAAAGCCAATGGACAGCCTAAAAACTGAGCATGAACTCTGATCTGGTGGGTACGACCTGTTTCGATTTGAAATGAGACTAAACTGTGTCTTTTATACTTTTCTTCTACTCTATAGTGAGATACCGCACGCTTTCCTTTACCTTGAAAAGCGACTCGATAAGTCCCCTTCACATTAGGGTGTTCGTCTAGAAAGTTTTCTATCGTATCTTCGTCTAATTTAGGTGTACCGAATAGAATAGCCATGTATTCTTTAAATATCTCATGGGATTCGAATAGCATAGACATGGCTCGTTGTGCTTCCTCCCCTTTCGCAAATAGGAGAATACCCGATGTATCTTTATCAATCCTATGTACCAGCCTCAAATCCTGATATTTTGCTTTAAAATAAGAATAGATGTCCTCTTCCTCACCATTTCGAGGTGGGATAGATAAAACTCCGCTGGGTTTATCTACTGCTAGAAAATAATCATCTTCAAAAAGAGTGGAAATGAGTTTCAATGCTCAGCTTTATTTTGCTTAATTTAATTAAACGTACAAAAATAGTCTAATTTAATTTCTAAATGAGGGGAGATATTGCACTTGTTTTGGTTTGCTAAAGACAAGACAAGATTGGACGGAATATAAAACAGGGCAGCAATAACATGCTACCCTGTTTTATATTTATTAGAAGCTATTCAATGAATATTAGTATCTATAAGCATCTTGTTTGTATGGACCCTCAACTGGCACACCAATATATGCGGCTTGATCACTTCTTAAAGTTTCTAATTCTACTCCGATTTTTTCTAAATGAAGTCTTGCTACTTTCTCATCCAGATGTTTTGGCAATACGTATACATCGTTTTTATACGCTGCTGAATTTTGCCATAGTTCTAACTGAGCCAATGTTTGATTCGTAAACGAATTAGACATCACGAATGAAGGATGGCCTGTAGCACAACCTAAATTCACTAATCTACCTTCTGCCAATACTAATAAATCTCTACCATCAATCGTATACATATCTACTTGAGGTTTGATCTCTACTTTTGAAGCACCATGGGTTTTGTTTAACCATGCCATATCAATTTCATTGTCGAAATGACCAATATTACAAACTATAGCTTTATCTTTCAATTTTGAGAAATGCTCTCCTCTGACGATATCTTTATTTCCTGTAGCAGTTACTACGATATCGACATCACCTATTACATTCTCAAGTTTTTTTACTGCAAATCCTTCCATAGCTGCTTGTAATGCACATATAGGGTCAATTTCTGTAACAGTCACTCGGACACCAGCATTTTTTAATGAAACTGCAGATCCTTTGCCTACATCGCCATATCCACAAACTACTGCTGTTTTGCCCATTAACATAATATCTGTAGCTCTACGAATAGCGTCTACAAGTGATTCTGTACAGCCATATTTATTATCAAACTTAGATTTTGTTACAGAATCATTGATATTAATAGCAGGAATTGGAAGTGTACCATTTTTTACTCTTTCATGAAGTCTATGCACACCCGTCGTCGTCTCTTCTGAGATACCTCTGATATCTTTTGCCAAATCTGGATACTTATCTAAAACTAAATTAGTCAAATCCCCACCGTCATCCAATATCATGTTCAACGGCTTACCGTCTTTAAATGCATGCAATGTCTGCTCTATACACCAGTCAAATTCTTGTTCATTCATTCCTTTCCATGCAAATACTGGTATACCTGCAGCAGCTATGGCCGCAGCAGCATGATCCTGTGTTGAAAAAATATTACATGATGACCACGTAACATCTGCACCTAATTCTATTAATGTTTCTATAAGAACTGCTGTTTGAATAGTCATATGAAGACAACCTGCAATGTTTGCACCAGTCAATGGTTTAGAAGCTCCGAATTCTTTTCTGAGAGACATAAGGCCCGGCATTTCTGCTTCAGCCAGTCTGATTTCTTTTCTTCCCCACTCAGCTAGGGAAATGTCCTTTACTTTGTAATTCATTGTACTAGAAGTTGATTGAGATTGACTTGTCATTATTATCGTAATTTAAAATTTACGGCTACAAAAATATAACAAAAAAAATTAATTTGAACTATATACAAATAAACGGAGGCTAATTGACAGAGTTTAGATAAATTTACATACTTTTTAACTAAATGGCTTATTTCCGAAATTATGAAATCTCCAAAATTTTCTTTTCTTTTATTTATCGTATTTTTTCTATCATGCAACGATGCCGAACAAAAAAAACTAATTCAGGGGAAATGGATCTGCACTGATTGGAAAGTGAGAGGTGAATCCAAATCAAAGGATCAGGTCAACGTAGAATTTAATTTTCAAGATGGTGGACAGTATGAATACAATAATGCAAGTCTCCATGAAAAAGGTAGCTATAAAATACAAGGCGGCAAGCTATATACCACCCCAGAAAATGAACTGGAAATGTTAGTGGACATTGAAAAACTGACTACCGATACCTTGATTTTTAATATGAGTCGAGGAGGCACACCTGAATCGATGCTTTTAGTCAGAAATTAGATTCTTCCTTCACTTATTTTTTCTACGACACTAGGGTCAATAAGGGTGGTGACGTCTCCTAAGTTGGAGATATCCCCTTCGGCTATTTTTCTTAGAATTCTGCGCATTATTTTTCCACTTCGCGTTTTTGGTAGCCCAGGCACAAATTGTATTTTATCAGGCTTAGCTATAGGTCCAATTTCCCTAACTAAAGTTTCTATAATTGATTTTTTAGTATCATCATTTGGCATGGCATGACTCTCTAAAATGACAAAAGCATATATCCCTTGCCCTTTGATATCATGCGAAAAACCAACTACCGCAGTTTCTATGACTGCAGGATTTTCATCGATCGCATTTTCAATCTCGGCCGTACCGAATCTATGACCAGAAACATTGATGACATCATCCACTCGACCTATGATTCGATAGCGACCAGCTTTATCACGATGCACACCATCGCCTGTAAAATATTTATTTTCATAGGTTGCGAAATAATTAATTCGGCATCGCTCATGGTCACCATAGGTAGTTCTAAAAATAGAAGGCCATGGATAATCAATGCAAAGATATCCCTCCACATCATTTCCAACAATAGGTAGACCATCTGGGGTCACAATGCTCGGTTGAATACCAGGCATAGGATAACCTGCAAAGCTAGCTGGAGACTCCGTCACACCCGCCATAGTAGTAATCATTATCCCACCAGTCTCAGTTTGCCACCAAGTATCGACTACGGGACATCTGTCTTTACCTACGTGACGCTCAAACCAGTGATATGCTTCTTCATTTATCGGCTCTCCTACACTACCTAGTTTTCGAAGAGAATTTAAATTATGCTTATCTACTGGGGCAGAACCATAAGCCATGAGAGAGCGAATTGCGGTAGGTGCAGTATAGAAAATATTGACTTTATGTTTGTCACAGACAGACCAGAATCTATCCACTTCTGGATAGGTCGGAATTCCTTCAAACATAAGAGTTGTAGCGCCATTGGCAAGTGGCCCGTAGATGATATAACTATGTCCTGTGATCCAGCCTATATCGGCAGTACACCAATGAATTTCATCAGGCTCATATTGGAATACATTAGCAAAGGTATAGGCAGAATAAACCATATATCCACCGCAGGTATGAACAACTCCTTTTGGCTTCCCCGTTGATCCAGAGGTATAGAGTATAAACAACATGTCTTCGCTATCCATTTCTTCTGCTGCACATTCGCTAGAAATACCTTGATTCGCCTCATGATACCAAAAATCTCTCTCTGATACCATATTCACGTTGGTATTCATCCGATTGATGACAAGAATTTTTTTAATGAAATCTACTTTATCTAATGCGCCATCTACAATTTCTTTTATATTCATCGCCTTAGATCCACGATTCATGCCATCAGAGGTTATGATAAACTCAACTTTTGCATCGATCAATCGATCCGCTATAGCACTCGATGAAAACCCAGCAAAAACGACACTATGTGCAGCACCTATTCTGGCGCAAGCCAAAACTGCGAAAGCTAATTCTGGTATCATAGGAAGATAAATACAAACTCTATCTCCTTTCTTCACCCCCAAATTTTTCAATACATTGGCCATCAAACAAACTTCGTGATAAAGTTGTCTGTAGGTAAAAGTTTTATAGATCTCATTCACCTCGTTAGGTTCCCAAATGATAGCCACCTTATCTGGCTGACTAGCTAAATGCCTATCAATGCAGTTTTCCGTAATATTCAATTTCCCATTGACAAACCATTTTACGTTCGGCTCGCTAAAGTTCCAATCTAGTGTCTTATCCCATTTTTTCTTCCATTGAAAATTAGACGCAATTTCATCCCAAAACAAGTCAGGGGTCTCTATGCTTTTCTTATAAGCGGTTTCATATTCTGCTATGGTTCTTATTCGCATAAAAATACATTTATTTTTTTTCTCCATTGTTTCCAACCGATTATAGCTAATGCAAAGAAAACGCTATATTGAATCGAGGTAATAGCATATCCTTTAATATAAAACAAGCATATGGCTAAGGCATTCCCTAAAATCCAGAAAACCCAATTTTCTATTCTCTTCTTGGCCATTAAAAACATAGCGACCAAAAACAAGGAGGTGCATATGGCATCTATCCAATTGATAGCTGGAATATTTTTAACAGAATCGTACTTGAAATAATATATTCCTAGCACTAGTATGAAACCGCCAATAAACAAAAATGCCATTTGGATTAGAATAAAATCTTGTTTTGGGTTTTCCTCATTAGCTTTTTCATCGTATTGCAGCCATGCCCACCAACCATATAAACTCATAATGGTATAATATGCATTAATTAGCATATCACCATAAAGTCCCCATTGAAATAAAAGAAAAGTGTATAAAACTGTGCTTACAATGCCCACAGGATAAACCCAAATCCGTTTATTAATCGCAAAAATCACAGATACAATACCTGCGCAGGTAGCCAATAACTCTAGCACAATCTGCAATGAAGAATACGTTTGATAAGGTATAAAAAGTTTTTGAATGAATTCCATAATTTAACGTAGTAGACAAATATAGTATTTATCTAGTTAACAAGCTACTGACATAAGAAATCTATAAATAATGACCTAAATACTTGTAAATTTGTCTAATTAACAATTTAAATGAATGAAATAGTAACTAATTAGAACATCTTCTCGTCAAAATTAAAGTCAATTTAGGTCATTTATAAATATAATGTATGACCATTTCAAGAAAAGTTGTTCTAGAATGCCCAAGTATAACATTTTATTGTTACTATTTACACTAGTCTGCTTGGTCTTGCCTTCTCATTTTGATTGGTTGCTGCCTATCGGACATATAGATGATGCGGTTAGTAATATATTTTCTCACTAAACATGTTAAAAAATAAATTGGTAAACATCAAAACTGGAAATTGAGTGACAATCTATGAAAAAACTACTTAGCTTCTTAATTCTCTGTATACTAATATTGCCATTCATAGGCATACTAGGGCTGCGTATGGAGATTAAAGAAATGAAGCGTATTGTAAAAAAAGAAATACTCTCTAAGTTAAGTCATGAAGAGACTCAAGATGTATGGATCAAGATTTCCGAATTTGAAACTAATTCTAAAATTATATACCATAAAATAGATAATGAACTAGAAATTGGGGGTGAAATGTATGATATTATTTCTGTAGTGAAAGATGGTGAATTTCTAAAATACACTTGCTACCTTGACCATAAAGAGAGCAGTCTAAGGAAAAAAATCAAACAATCTTTAGCTGACTTATTCGCTCAAAATCCATTAAAATCAGATAAAACTAAAAGTATACTCGTTTTCTTAAAGAATCTCATTTGTCAGTATCCCTGTTCATTTCTACACAATAGATGGTCAACGAAGGGGATAACTTTGTCCTATCATGTAATTCATTTGATAGGTAACAATTTCTCCGCATTAAAGCCTCCACCTCCAGAATTCTGAATTTAATTTTTCCTCTTAGTATTATAAATTGACTAAGAGTTATATAATTGTGTCAGATGACATGATAAAATTTATTATTCAGAACATTTAATTGATTATAATGAAACTATTAATATTTAGCATACTTATAGGGTCTGCGTCCCTAGTAATTGCGCAGGAAAATAAACTTATCAAAGAAGTCGTGATCTCAGGAGCTAAAAAAGAGACCGAAAAGCAGGAGATATCTCAGACTATTGATATTATTTCACAAAAGGAACTTCAATTTAACTCCGCAGGCAATACAGGCGATGCCCTTCAAAATACAGGGATGATCACCGTTCAGCAAAGTCAGAATGGAGGAGGAAGTCCTATAATTAGAGGATTTGAGGCCAATAGAATAGGCATAGTGGTAGATGGGGTGCGCATGAATACCGCTATATTCAGAGGTGGTCATTTACAAAATGTGCTGCGTGTAGATAATGGACAACTAGATCGAGCTGAAGTATTTTATGGAGCTGGATCTACGCTCTATGGTAGTGATGCTTTAGGTGGTGTTTTGAACTTTATGACGATAAAACCTAAACTAAGCAAAGGCCTCAAAGGAGAAGTTTTCGCAAGATATGCTTCGGCACAAAATGAAAAAACAGGTGGATTTACATTAAATTATGGTAAAGAAAAATGGGCGAGTGTGACAGCATTTACCTATACCGATTTTGGAAACTTGATGGCAGGCAATATGAGAGATCCTCAATTTGGAAATTGGGGCAAAAGGCTCTATACTCAGGCTCGAATAAACAACCGCGACACCATGTTGCCCAATGCAAATCCTAACGAACAAAATCCTACTGGCTATATTCAATATAATGTTTTACAGAAATTTTTATTTCAGCCGAATGAGAGTTCCTCACATTTATTGAATTTTCAATACTCAAACTCAAGCGATGTAGCTCGCTATGACCGTCTAACGGAGAAAACAAATAATAATATAATAGATGCAAACCCGCAGACAAATAGATTTAGTAGTGCTGAATGGTATTATGGACCCGAAGCAAGACTCATGGCAGCATATACTCTGCAGAAAAATGAGAACTTTATTTTTTCAGATAATTATAGACTGACACTAGCCTATCAAAACTATAAAGAGAGCAGGAATACTAGAAACTTTGGGAATAACAATTTCCGTTCACAACTTGAAAACGTAGATGTAGCATCTGTTAATTTCGATTTATATAAAACCTATAAAAGTCATCAACTAACCTATGGATTGGAGTTGAATAATAACTGGGTAGCTAGTTCTGTGAAGCGGTTCAATATATTGACAGGTGCTCCGAGCTATGCATCCACGCGCTATCCAGATGGGGGATCTCGCACAGGCACATACTCTGCTTATGTTCAGGATATATGGCAATTATCTAAAGATCTAGCCTATTTAAATATGGGGGCAAGATACTCTTACAATACAATCTCATCCACTATCAATGATACCAATAGAAAATATAGGTCATTTGATTTGAACAACCATGCTTACTCACTAAATGCTGGTCTAAGTTTAATTCCCACCAAGAGCAATAAGATAACTATTAATTTTAGCACTGGATATCGCACGCCAAACCTAGATGATGTAACTAAAGTATTTGACAATACTAATTGGATACAAGTGAATGACCCTAACTTAAAACCAGAGTTGGCAATGAATTATGAAATAAATTCCTGGAATAAATTGGCAGAGAATTGTACAATAGAGTTCGGTGGCTATTATACTAAAGTTTTAGATTATATTATCAATGAGCCGACTAGAATCAACGGTGTTAGTTTTGAGACCATTGATGGTATTAACTATAACTATCAGCGACTAGGCAATGCTGCCTCAGCTCATCTGCTCGGTTTTTATGGTGGATATCGTTTCGCTCCGCATAAAAACTGGGAGCTCATAGGTAATCTAAACTATACTTATGGTCGATATCGAGAGAATAATACAGCGGCTGAGGTGCCCTTAGATCATATTCCTCCGCTATCAGGCAGATTTGCAATTAAATATCTTTTTAAAAAAAATCAAATAGAATTATCCATGCTCATGAATGGAGCTAAATTAAGTGATGACTATAGCAATACTGGCGAGGATAACCAAAACAAGTCTGCTAATCCGGTCAATGGATATAACCCATCCTGGCATATTCTCAACTTAAGGACTCAGTATGAAATCAACAAAAACTTATTAGTTCAGGCTGCACTTGAAAATATTTTTGATACACATTACAGAGTTTTTACATCAGGGTTATCTTCCCCAGGCCGCTCACTAAGATTAACGCTTAGAGCTAGCTTTTAAGCCCTGATTGTTAAATTTATGCAGGCCTCTTAACTTAAAATTTCCATAATTTTGAGAGGCTTATTTTATAATAATATCCCAGGAAATGACATAGTTAGAAAATGAAAACTTCTATTATTTAAATTTAATGCCTTATAAGGCAACAATATATTATAAATCCGACAGGAGACAGTTTTGCCATATTTATATATACTATACAGAAAATTTTGTGTACTTTTTTACTCACTAGACCCCGAGAACAAATCTTTTTTAGAAATGGGGGTTAAATTAAATGGAAGAGTATATCAGGATATCGCTGATGAGAATCTTGAAATTCACCTTTTGGCAGAAGGTTGTGATGATTTTAGTGCAAGAGCTACTGATAAATATTTATCTGAAAATTCGGTTTATTGAGATTATTCAAAAAGACTTTAGTCATTAATCTCTAGAAAAAAGAACTAGATAATATCATAGATAAAATTAATAATGAAATAGGTGAGTTTGAAATACCCGCAACTGCTCTAAATCAGATGAACAAATTAGCTATTCTCTTAAAAGAAGAATAGAGATATTAAAATCGAATAGAGTTCACTCAAAGACTACCGAGGAGAAAATGGCACTAATCAAACTTTATCGCAAAAGCGCTCTGAACAGATTCTAAATTTCTTGAAGAATACAGGCGTTTATGCCAATCAAATGGTAGTCAAGGGTTAGGGTGAAACTAAACTACTAAATGAATATTTAGACGGAGTCACATCTACAGAAGAACAGCATGAGGAGAATAAACCTACTGAATTCAGGATTTTGGAAATTATGAGTAAAGCAGCTAACCCCAATGAACCTCCAGCTGACTTCAAGACTCAAGAACCTGAAAAAAGGCCATAACCAAAATAAATGAAGGAAGAGCCTGCAAGGACTAATCAACAATTTGTGAATAGTTTACATGCTGATTAGGACCTAAAATCTATAACTTTACGGCTTAATATCAATTATGAGTGTAGATGTATTGCTAGGTCTTCAATGGGGAGACGAAGGTAAAGGAAAAATAGTCGATTTTTTAGCAGGTCATTATGACTTTATAGCTAGGTATCAAGGTGGTCCGAATGCGGGACACACAATTTATCTCAATGGAGAAAAATTTGTATTACACACTATCCCTTCTGGGATTTTTCACCATAAGATAGGAAATATTATTGGAAATGGTGTAGTCATAAATCCAATAACCCTCTTAAGTGAAATAAGAAATTTAGAAGCGGCGGGTATTAACGTCAAAAGCAAGCTTTATATAGCTAAGAAAGCTAGTCTAATTTTGCCCACACATATAGAGCTAGACAAAGCCTCTGAGCAAAAGCGCGGAGATGCCAAAATAGGTAGCACACTGCGCGGTATTTCCCCTGCCTACATGGATAGAACAGGCAGAAATGCTTTGAAAATAGGTGAAATCTTTAGCTCTAATTTTATTGAAAAATACAACTCTCTTAGAGACAAACACCTTGAAATGATCAGTTCAATGGGATATACTGCTGACTTATCTGCCGAAAAGGCGTGGATAGAGAGCTTGGAGCTACTTAAGAACTATAGTTTTATCGATTGTGAACAATATGTCAATCAACAATTACAGCAAGGAAAAAAGATCTTAGCAGAAGGCGCTCAAGGAGCCATGCTAGATATAGATTATGGTACGTATCCGTTTGTCACTTCCTCCAATACCATAACTGGAGGGGTATGTGCTGGCCTAGGCGTGGCACCCCAGAAAATCAAGGAGGTCTATGGTATCACGAAAGCATATTGTACTAGAGTAGGTTCTGGACCCTTCCCTACCGAACTACACGATGAGATAGGAGAAAAACTAAGAAAAGAAGGCGGTGAGTTTGGCGCTACTACTGGACGACCTAGACGCTGCGGATGGATTGATTTTGTAGCGCTTCGCTATGCATGCATGCTCAATGGCGTAACGAAGTTGTGCATAACTAAAATAGATGTATTGAACAATTTTGAAGAAATAGGTTACTGCAATGAATATAAGATAGGTTCAGAAATTAGCCATAATATGCCATCTTACCTCACAGATGATATTTCTACACCGATACAATTTGCCAAAGGATGGAATACAGACATAACAGTAGGCAGTGGATATGACCACCTAAACGAGAATGTAAAAAACTATGTACAACTCATAGAAGAAAAATTAGGAGTTAAAGCTAATCTAGTATCTGTAGGACCAGGCAGAGATGAGTTATTCGAAATAAATTAGCGAACTAAAAAGTTATCCTAAAGACATGCAAATATTAAATGGTCAGGAACTATCTAAGCAAATCCAAGCGGAAATAAAATTGGAAGTAGACGCTATGATAGCTAATGAACAGAGGCCTCCGCACCTTGCAGCAATACTTGTAGGAGAAGATGGTGCTAGTCAGACCTATGTCGATAACAAAATAAAAAGCTGTAAAGAATGCGGTTTTCAATCTACAATGATTAGAAAAGAGGCTAGCCTTTCTGAAAATGAATTAATGGATATTATAGAAACCCTCAATAATGATGCCAGTGTGGATGGATTTATAATTCAATTGCCTCTTCCTAAGCATATTAATGAGAATAAAATTTTACTTCACATAAGTCCAGACAAAGATGTGGATGGATTCACTCCACACAGCATAGGACTTATGACTTTAGGCTTAGATGGATTCAAACCTGCCACTCCATTCGGTATATTAAAAATGCTAGAGCGCTATAAAATAGAAACTAAGGGAAAACGCTGTATCGTAGTAGGTAGAAGTAATATAGTAGGTAAGCCGATTGGTATCATGCTAGGACAGAATAATCCAGTTGGAAATTGCACGGTGACTATACTCAATTCACACACACCAGATATAGAAAAATACACTAGAGAAGCAGACATACTAATAGTAGCCATAGGTAAACCTAAAATGGTAACCGCTGATATGGTGAAAGAAGGTGCTGTGGTTATCGATGTCGGTATCACTAGAGTCAAAGATGATTCAAAAAAAGGCTTTCACCTAGAAGGAGATGTGGACTATGCTCATGTGGCAGAAAAATGCTCGTACATAACTCCTGTGCCAGGGGGTGTAGGCCCCATGACCGTGACCATGCTTCTATTCAATACGCTACAATCTAGAAAAAATAAATTGAAGGCTCTAACCGCCTAATCAATCCCTAAATACTTGTGAGTCTGTAGCGACAGTCTCCACCTAGGATTTTCTTTTACAAATTCTATACAAAGAGGCTCTAATTCCTTACGAACGTCCCATTCTGGCTGAATATAAAGCAAAGCACCCTGTCTCATATTATTCTCCAAGTCTTTTGCCCATCGCAGATCATTTTTATGCGCTATGATCATTTTCAGTTCACTGGTATGAGAATAAAATTCTTCTAAATGCTTTTTGAACCGTTTAGGAGAAAAGGTAACCCAATCCCACAAACCTGTCAAGGTATTTGTTCCTGAGGTTTCTATATGCGCACGCTTGCCTAGCTTTTTGATTTCAGCAGTCAAGGGTCCTAAATCATACAAACTAGGCTCTCCACCTGTGATAACAACTATCTCTGCAGGTGAATTCGCTAACCATTTGTTTATAACTTCTAATGAATACGATGGATGCAAAGCCTCGTCCCAACTCTCCTTTACATCACACCATGTGCAACCCACATCGCAACCTGCTAGGCGTATGAAATAAGCCGCACTGCCAGACCAATAACCCTCCCCTTGGATTGTATAGAAATGTTCCATGACTGGATAGCTCATCTGAGACAATGTATTGAGTTTTTTATTTCTTAAATTTTCTTCGATAAACCATACTCATCAATGAACCGATGGTCATTAATATACAACCAAACCATAAAATTTGAATATACGGGAACTCTAAAACTTTTAATATAATCCAGTCATTAGAGCTACCATTATCCTCTACAGAGAAATGAAATTCATGAGCCTCAGGAACTATATTGACTAGATTTATACGGAGTGATTTATCCTTAGATACGGATACCGGATTATCAAAACTTTTACTTGTAAGACTTAGTTTGTAGTAAATCTCTATTGGTTCTTCTTTGCCGTCTAGGTCGCATACTCTCAGATAGGCCTTGAGTTCTATATCTTTATTAGATTTATTTTCTGACGAAAACACCTTATCAAAAACCACGAACTTGGAACCTGTATAGAATGTATCTTTCAATTTAATTTTCTTAATAATTGCTTTCCCTTTTTTATCGGTATCATCCGGCACAGAGCTCACATGAGAAAATACATCCTTATTCCAGAAACTCTTAATCCCTGGCTCAGGATTCAATCTATTATTTTCACCTTCCTTAATGATTTTAGCTTCAGGATATATGACAAATGAATCGGCTAGATTATTCCTATCTTGAAATAACACTCTATATTTTTCTCCTTTAAATACATCTGATTTACCTTGATACGTCACCCAATAATCTCCCATTGCCTCCCTCTTATCGAGCAGAAGTAAGGTATTGCTGGACTGCTCTTCTATACTAAATTCTTTTCCTAAATCGATCCCAGCCATATTTTGAGATATAGCCTTTTTCTGATACTGGGAAATAAGCGCACCCAATACCAATAAACCAAAACCTATGTGAGCAATACTTCCACCCCAATACAGTTTTTGTCCATTTCTCAATTGAGAAAACAAATACCATATGGAGAGCACTATCATAGTCAGCGAACTGACAAACAACATGAGATAGGTAGATAAAAACTTCACAGTTAGTTTATAGGTTTTTACCTCCAATATATACTCCTGAAAAGGCTCTATTTTAGTACGATATAAATGAATGGAGGTCACTACTAATGCGATGATCAATGCAATGCCCAGTTGTTTAAAAACTTTGATTGCCTTTGTATTCTTATAGCTTAGCCAGAGGGAAATAGCCATAAGCGAAGTAACTAGAATGGCAAACCAGATCTGAATACTATTGTAATGATCATTTGCGTTGATAGGCGGTGCAAGTTTTTCTTTGAACTCGAATAGTTTATTCCAAACAGGAATAGAGGTGGTAAAGCTAATCTGAAGCGCAGATACAACTATGAAAAGTACGCCCATAAACATCCAAAATTCTCGACTTCTAGTATGCTCTTCTTGCTTTATATCCGGAATTTTAGACCAATAAAATGCCATCAGTAAAAAAGCCGGAATCAAAAGTATCCCAAGAAAAACAAGCAGCTGACCTGTCATTCCAAGATCGGTAAATGAATGCACTGAGCTATCTCCTAAAATACCACTGCGTGTGAGAAACGTAGAATATAGCACGAAACCGAATCCAAGTATTAGCAATGTATATGTTGCTTTTAGACTGTGACCGGTAGATTTAAAAATAAGAAGTGTATGTAAACCCGCCACTAAAAATAGCCACGGCACTAAGCTCGCATTCTCTACGGGATCCCATGCCCAGAAACCACCGAAACTCAATGCTTCATAAGCCCATTTACCACCCATCAATATACCTGTACCCAAGGCAGCTACGGAGAATAAAGACCAGCTGTTGACCTCACGTGTCCAGCTAGTAAAATCTCTTTTTACTAGCGACGATAAAGCAAAGCTAAACGGAATAGATGCACTAGCAAAGCCTAGGAAAAGCACTGGCGGA
Source organism: Saprospirales bacterium (assembly GCA_947441115.1). Classification (GTDB taxonomy): domain Bacteria; phylum Bacteroidota; class Bacteroidia; order Chitinophagales; family JADJOU01; genus CHPMRC01. Next base: position 42,416 of record CANESS010000003.1, read on the forward strand.
TGAATGACCATCCAATAATTTTGTAGTAGAATATTAAGGCCATTCCCATCTTTAATTAACGCTAAATAATTCGGATTACTCAATATAGGAATACTCATTTCATCGCGCAGGAGAATAAAAGGATTCATCCCGATCAATTTTCCAAAAACATCAACGCCCAGTATCATAGTAAGCAATAATGCTTGGATAAGCATAAGCACTGCCAAGGCTCCTAGCTTAGTATCATTGGATTTTCTAACTAGAAAATAACCCAAAATGGCCTGCCAAACTATCCATAGAATAAAACTACCTTCCTGACCCTCCCACATAGCAGATAGAATATAGTACCATGGTAGTTCCCTAGAGGAATGTCGCCAGATATAATGATATTCGAAATACTGACCTTTGAAAAGAAATATAAGTAGTAAAAAAATACCAAAAACTGAAGCCAAGTGAACCCAAAAGAAAGCCTTTATCTGCTTGAGCTGGCTTTCATTTTTTTCTATTGATAAAAAATGCTTTAGTCCGAGTATAAATAGGAATAAAGATGTAACAAACGCTGTAATGATGAATAGATGGCCTAAATGACCATAAAACAAATGCTCATTTAGATAAAAATTGTCTGTAAATTGCCTCACGTTATACTATTTATAAAAAAATACTCGATACTTAACTCCTAAATCTTCTGCAGTTAAAGAACTTTATCCTTAACCGCGCTGCGAATTATCGACAAATCTAATACCTTTCTAATAAGTGAATAATCAAAAAAGATTAACGGAATAAGGCTACAGCATTATAGATAATCTCAATTATCTAATGCATTCGTTTCGCAACTAGATTGAATACCCAGCGGGACATTTCACCATGTGCACTAGCATCATAATCCGATTTACTGCAAGGATAGAATCTATCTACAACACTCTCATCTAGGGGTAATTCTACCCACCAGTGGTTGGAGAGCTTACTATTCCAAAAGTGAAAAGGTTTAGAGTTAAACTCGCTATGCTCTACCATATAAACTTGAAAATTATCATACTGGTCAGCTATTTCAGGGGACTCATCTGTTCTATAAGTGTATCCTTCTAGAAAATACCATAGGCTATGCGCTACCACCTGTGTAGTCAAATGTCTAATATCAAATTGGGGATTGACTTCGTAGATTCCTATAGACTTTACCTTAGAACTCATACCACAGAGTCGGGTTATTTGACAGAGTTCATCTGATTGAAACCCATTTGGTGATTGCTGACTGCGCCCTGGAGCATCGCTTTGTTTTATGCAGGATACGTCAATACTCACCATATCGGCCATTTGAAATATATGAGCCCACTGCGGCACACTATATCTCACCTGACCTAATCTAATAGTCTCAAAAGACATAGAGTCTATGACATCCAATACATTGTAATTGGTAAAATAAGACTGGTATCCAAACATGGACAAATGAAATAACTGTGGCTGTTCACTAGCCAACAGATGTTGTAAAAAACCATCTGAAGTGATAGTTTCTTGAGATTTCAATAAATCTATTCGCTCATCTACCACTGTCACCGAAATATTATCCTCGAGACCCTCAAAGCCATTATACTGAGATACCGTTAAATCTTGACTACCTCCTAATACGATCACAGGTATATTATTTTTATAAATATAACTTAAAACCGCTTCTAACTTCTCATAGGTATCCAATACTTCCTCAGCATCAAGGATATTTCCTAGATCCAATATTTTTGGCATAGGATTGGGAATATTAAGTCGATAAAAATCTTTTCTAATTTCATCGGGAGCCATATCACAGCTCAGATTTTTAAAACCCGCCGCTCTGGCCTCTTTGACCCCAATGATAGCTATATCATAATTGGAAAAATCATAGATATCATCTTCTAGAAACTTCACATGATAGCCTATTTCATACTGGTGATAATTCTTTTCATCACTGATATACGCCAAGTCTGGCATCTCTAAATATTGCGAAAGCATTCACAAAATTAAGGTATTATGGCCTAGAACCTAACGATTGATTCATAACATATTGGTAGAAATTGGATAGAAAATCAAACACTAGTAAAAATAAATAAAGCTCCAAAGTTGGAGCTTTATTTAAAAAAGTACCCGCGACTGGAATCGAACCAGCACTTCCTTGCGAAAACCAGATTTTGAGTCTAGCGCGTCTACCAATTCCGCCACACGGGCAGGTACATTTAATTTGGAGTGTAAATATATTATAATTCTTTATTTAAAACTCCAATTTCTTTCAATCAGTCTTTTCCTCTGGTCGATTTTAAATATTTCTCACGAATTCTAGCTTCTGACTAAGTATCGAAAGACTCTGTATGTATGATAGACCATGGCATATGTCTTTTTTATATCTATTGCCTCCTCAATTTTGTTCTTTTAATCTTATTTCAAGATCCTTAGACATTCCTACGTAGGTTCAACAACCTATAATGCTCAGTAAAACATAAACTATTATCATCCTTGAAAACCAGATTTTGAGTCTAGTGCGTCTGCCCATATCTGACGACAGGCAGGAATTCCGCCACACGCTTGCAGATACTAAATTTAGATTTTAAATACAATAGATTTATTTATTAAGAAATCCTTTTTATTTCTTCCAAACCCTCCAATAAACTATTGACTAATGGTTATAAAAAAGTGGCTGTCAAAATTGACAGCCACTTTGTGAATAAAATTATTTAATTATTACTTTATCACCTGCAGCTTACGCACAAT
>CANESS010000004.1 GCA_947441115.1 Saprospirales bacterium
ATATGGGAACTGTTTCGAATACATCGTTGGGAGTTATGGGAAATTATGGATTATCCGATAGACTCAATTTCATTTTTAATTTGCCCTATGTTCAAACCAAAGCTTCTGCCGGAAATATGCAAGGGCAGAATGGCGTTCAAGATATAGCCCTATGGCTGAAGTATGCATTGATACAGAGAAAGATATCCAAAGGGGATTTGCAAATAATACCTGCTTTAGGATATTCTATGCCTACGAGATACTATACCCCAGATGTATTGCCTCTGTCAATAGGTATGCAGAGTAGAGTATGGAGCTATCGTATGATAGTCGATTATGAAAAAGATCATTGGTACTTCACAGGATCCTCTACCTATATGCATCGGCAGAATATTTTTCTAGATAGAAATACCTATTACACCGATAGACAGATTTATTCCAATGAAGTTATCATGCCAGATGTTTGGATGTGGAATGCCCGCTTTGGTTATAGAAATCAAGATATCATAGCCGATGTATTTTATGAAAATATGAATACCATAGGCGGATTTGATATCGCGCGCAATGCCATGCCATTTCCTAGTAATAATATGGACTATCATCGTATAGGGGCTTATTTTAAATATGAGACCCCTGTGAACGGACTTTCTATTCTGGCTAATGGCTTTACCACTTTAGCTGGAAGGAATATGGGGCAATGGTCGGGCATTGGATTGGGTGCTTTTTATATTATTGATATGACAAAAAAACATTAATTATAGTAAGTTCATACTATTTTAAAATTTAAAAATAATTTCATGCGATATATTACAATATTTTTGCTATCATTTTTGTTAGCTTGTAAGAAGGATATACAAGAGGTCAATATGGTTTATCCAAAATTAGATCCAATTAAAGGGGATGCAAAAGCGGGGAATTGGAAACCTATACTCTTGACTAGTCCAAATGAGGTGGCTTGTCCTGCCCCCGTGTCGATAAATTCTACACGTTATCAAGGAGAAACTCAAGAGATATTGAACTTGCAGAAAAATATGTCAGACGCCCAGAGAACCATAATTAACTATTGGCGTGCTGGAGCGGTTTTGCGTTGGAATGAAATCATGCGTGAGCTGGTGGCTAAAAATAATATTCCACCATATCAGAATCCAGATGGTACCTATCCTGTGCCCAGTGCAGCCAATCCTTTTGCCTATCCTACTTTTCCATTTGCCAATCCGCCTTATGCGGCTAGAGCCTACGCTTATCTGAGTGCGGCTCAATATGACGCTTTGGTTTCTGCTTATCATTATAAAGCACTTCATAAGAGATTAAGTCCTTCGGAGAATCAATCTCTCATTCAAAGTCATTTTTCTAGTACTTCGGGTTCATCTTTTCCTAGTGAAGATGCGGTAGTCATGGCAGTCTCTGTAGAGATGATGAAATTGCTCTTTCCTGCGGATACAGCATTTATCAATCAAAAGTCAAGGGAGCATTTCACAGCTAGATTGGCAGGCGGAGGTAATGTGCGGGAAGAACTAGAAGCTGGACAAGCGATTGGTCAAGCCGTCGCAGCAAAATTTATAGCGAGAGCGAGAACGGATGGAGCGGGCACAGCAGGAGGCAATGTTGCTGTCTGGGAGTCTATGAAACAATCTGTCATAGCTAAAGGAGAAACCCCATGGCTAAGTCAAGAGACTCCACCTCGTCCACCAATGTTGCCTTTGTTTGGCAATGTGAAGCCATTTTTATTCTCTGCAGCGGATATTGCGTCAAAGTTGAGACCAGTCCCTCCTCCATCTACTTCGTCTGCTCAGTTTAAGATAGAATTGGAAGAGGTGTATCAGGTTACGAGTAACCTTAATCGAGAACAAGAGCGAATCTGCATATTCTGGGCAGATGGTGTGCGTACCTACACACCGCCAGGACATTGGAATTATATAGCGAGTGAAGATTTCGTAAATCAACAAATCAGTGAAGTGCGCTGGGCTAGGAATTTAGCTCTTCTCAATATGACGCTTATGGATGCGGCCATTGTTTGCTGGGATGCTAAATATTATTATTTTAACCCTAGACCTATGCAGATGGATGCTAGAATAAAAACCACCGTTGGATTGCCTAATTTCCCATCCTACATATCTGGTCATAGCACATTTAGTGGTGCTGCCTCTGCTATTTTATCTCATTTGACACCTAGTCAGGCAGGTAAGTATAATGCTATGGCCAAAGAGGCTTCTGAATCTAGAATCTATGGAGGTATACATTATCGCTCCGATTGTGAAGTAGGTTTATATACAGGAAATAAGGTAGGAGAGTTTGCAATAAAACGCGCCCTTTCAGATGGGGCCGATTAAATATCAATAGCTGGTCTAATGTTTTGATAATTAACTTAGACGAATACTCTAATTCGCTCTCTATCAATTCTAGTTGCTAAAAATATAGTAATAGAAAGCGAAAAATCATTACTTTCGCAGACTATTTTTAAAAATTTTAATAAAACAAAAAAAGCGAAGCAATGAAGCAAGGACAAGGTCTCGTCAGATTTATCACCATATCAATGTTTTTGATATGTGCTTACTATCTTTCTTTTTCGGTAGTAGGATCGATGTTTACAAAATCGGAAAACGAGTATGTAGCAAAAAACACCAGTTATCTAAAAAATGTATCTATAGATTCATTAAAGCAGTTAGAGCGCTATTATAGAACTAATTTCCGAGATTCATTTACCGAGAAGCCATACTTAGATCTATGGATTACTACTTATGACTATAAGTCGATTAATCAAAACCAGCTTAATCTAGGTCTAGACCTAAAAGGTGGTATGAGTTTCGTATTAGAAGTAAATCAGGGTGATATCCTACGTGCGCTTTCTAATAATTCAAAAGACCCAATATTCAATAAAGCTATTGACCAAGCTATTCAAGCACAGGCTAGCTCTCAAGATAATTTCTCTTCTCTTCTATTGAAGGCGTATAATGATATAGATCCTAAAGCTTCTATGGCACCTATTTTCGCCACTAATCAGAAATATGCAGAAAAAATTAAGACTGGAGATAAGAATGATGCTGTATTGAAAGTATTGGAAACGGACATAAACTCTGCCGTCAATCAAACCTATAATGTCATCAAGTCTCGTATTAACCAATTCGGCGTAGCAGAGCCTGTAGTGACTCTTCAGGAAGGAGCTGGACGAATTATAGTAGAGCTACCAGGTGCAGATGATCTTGCTCGAGTAAAAAAAATGCTTCAATCTTCTGCTAAGTTAGAATTCTGGCATGTGTATGATAATAGAGAAATAGCCAAAGGACTAGAGTCAGTTAATGAGACATTAAAAGGTCTCGCCAGCTTAGAAGCAAAAAAAGGTGGACCAGCAGCCGCTGCAGACACTGCGAAGAAAGATACCGCTGCGTCGAATGACATCGTGAGTAAAATAGCCGGTGCAGCCAGTGCTAAGACAGATTCGGCAAAAGATAAGGTTAATCCATTGTACGATATTTTCCAGCCAAACTATGATAGAAATACTGGTCAGTATTCCAAAGGTCCTTCATTAGGTATGGCTCACAGAAAGGATATAGATAAGATATCTCAGATGCTAGCTAGAGAAGAAGTAAAGAAAGACTTAAAAGGAGATGTGAAATTTCTATGGAGTGCCCAGCCAATAGACAAGGCAGGTAGAATTTATGAATTATTCGCTATCAAGGCTTCGACACCAGAAGCACCATTGACAGGTGATGTAATGACTAGTGCTATGCCAGGAATGGATGACAAGGGTCAGCAAGGAGTAGATATGGTGATGAACTCTGTAGGCGCTACTATATGGGAGCGTATGACGGCATTTGCGGCTAGTGGCGATCCAGCTTTCCCTAATAAGAGTATAGCTATCGTTATGGATAATATGGTATTCTCTGCACCGAGTGTAGGAGGACCTATTTCAGGAGGTAAGTCTCAGATTTCGGGTAGCTTCACAGCGCAGGATGCTAAAGATTTAGCTAATATATTGAACTCAGGTAAAATAGATGCTCCAGCTAAAATTATTCAAGAAGAAGTTGTAGGACCTACTTTAGGTCAAGAAACTATCAAGGCGGGTATGATTTCTCTATTAGTAGGATTGCTATTAATCTTAGCCTATATGTTTCTTCTATTTAAAGGACCGGGCATGGTAGCCAATATCTGTCTATTAGTCAATTTATTCTTCTTATTAGGCGTGCTATCTTCTATCAATGCTACCATGACCTTACCAGGAATTGCGGGTATCGTATTGATAATAGGAGCAGCAGTAGATGCTAACGTGATTATATTCGAGCGTATAAAAGAAGAGATGCGTTCAGGTAAAGGTTACTGGGATTCAGTAGCTGCTGGATATAAGCACTCATACTGGACGATTATTGATGCCAACGTGACTACCTTGATTACTTCATTGACCTTGATGTTTTTTGGTTATGGACCTATCAAAGGTTTTGCCTTTACCTTAACCTTTGGTATTTTGACTTCATTGTTTACCGCAGTATTATTGACTAGAGAGCTTTTCAATATCAAACATGCGAAGAAGGAAGAAGTTAAATTTGTAGAGAGTTTTTATGACAAGTATTTTGTCAATTCTAATTTCCAATTTATCAAGAATAAGAAGTATGCATACATGTTTTCAATGTTCTTTATTGTAGTTGGTGTCGCTTCTATTTTTACTAGAGGATTTGACCTAGGTGTCGACTTTATAGGAGGCCGTAGCTATGTGGTTACTTTCGATAAAAATGTAGATGCTCCTAAAATAAAAGAGGTTTTAGCGAATGGTTTCGATAAGAATATAGTGGTGAAAACCTTTGGTCAGCCTAATCAGGTTCAAATCACTACCTCTCACTTATACGGTAAAGCTGGTGAGACTCAGGAAGAAGCCAAGAAGAATGATGAAATAGTCTTAAGTGAAATCTATAAAGGCGTTCAATCGTTTTATAATACTAAGCCAGAAGAGCTAGACTTTGATACAAAATATGTTTCAAACTTCAGGAAGATAGATGCAGCTATAGCGGATGATATCAAGAACAGTGCACTATGGGTATCTATCATTGCTTTATTTGGTATTTTTGCTTATGTGTGGTTGAGATTTGATAAATGGCAGTTCTCTGTCGGAGCGATTGCAGCACTTATCCATGATTTATTCTTCACACTTGGAGTCTTGTCTCTTTTAAAGGATGTCCTACCGTTCTCTTTAGAATTTAACCAATCGGTTATTGCGGCTATATTGACTATTATCGGTTTCAGTACCAATGATACTGTAGTGATCTTCGATAGAATCAGAGAGTATAGAAAGAAATTTCCTCAAGAAGAATTCTCTAAAACTATCAATGATGCGATCAATGCTACATTGTCCAGAACAGTTATGACTGCTTCTACCTTGTTAATTGTATCTTTAGTCTTATTCTTCTTTGGCGGAGAGTCTTTAAGAGGATTTTCATTTACGATGGTGATTGGTGTTATTATCGGTACACTATCATCTATTTTTGTAGCGTCTCCGGTTGCTCTTGACTTTATTCATATGTTTGATAAAGGTTCAAAGGAAACAAAAAAGAAATAATTTTTGAGTAAACTATTCTATGAAAGGAGAGCCAGAGAGCTCTCCTTTTCTTATAGGATTATATGTCAATGTAGCACAAATACAATAGAATAATTCAGGAAACCTGCCTTGAGGGCTCAAGACCTTTTATAAATTTGCTATGGATTTAAATAGCTGTTTACCTTTAAAATAGATATGCAGTCGATAAAATCCTTCTCTTTATTGCTTGCTATGATGGTAGTTCGCTGTCTGCTATAGGTTTCGAGTAGGTACCTGTAGAGTTGAAATCCTTGTTCATCGAGAGTCTCTGTAGGTTCATCTAGAAGAATGATCTCGCTCGCAGTGAAAAAGGCTAGTGCGAGCTTGACGCGCTGTAGCATACCAGATGAAAACTGTCGAATCGGGATATCAGTGGGTAGTTGAAGGCTCTCATTAATAGCTTTGTTGGAGATTGATTTATATCGTTGTTTTATCGAAAAGTGAAAATCGAGCAATTCATAAAAACTTAAATCTACGGGTAAATCTAGATAAGGTGCAGCATAGGTGATATGCTCAAATATAGATTCTACAGGGCGGCTATTTCCTTCGAAAGAGTAGCTAATCGAGCCTGAATTTGGGGTAATGAAACCCGCTAGAATTTTTAGAAGAGTTGATTTGCCAGAGCCATTGTGTCCAGCTATACCATAGCGACCGCCACTTTCAAATTTAGCGGAAAGATTTCTAAAGATAATTTTTTTATGATAAGATTTTTCGAGGAGATTTAGTTCAATAAGCATACAGATGTTAGTGAAGGTCGAACGTTGATTCTTTTGTTATGGGTTTCAAATCTATAAATCGTCGAATCGATTAATCTTCTCATCAACCGCCATTCCCATTCTTTCTAAAACCTTTCAGTACCCCAATTTTAGATAAAGTAACGAAATTAATAATCATATCTCGCTCTGCGGTAGGAGTTATATCTGCTTCTATCATTTCGATACCTTTTGTGATATTAGAATTACGGACGAAAAGAATTCTATAGACATCGAAAATATGATTAATCGTTTCTTGTGAAAAACCTCTTCGTTTCAATCCTACACTATTCACTCCATGGTAAGACGCTGGCATACGCGCGGCTTTTACATAGGGCGGAATGTCTTTATTAATCGAAATGCCACCTGAGATATAACAATGTGCACCGATTCTCGTAAACTGTTGGACATTGATGTTTCCACCTAATATTGCCCAGTCTTCTACTATTACGTGGCCACCTAGATTACAAGAGTTGGCTATGATTACGTTTTCACCTACGATAGTGTCATGCCCTAGATGCACATAAGCCATGATTAGGCAGTTTTTACCTATCTTAGTAGTATTGGAATGGGTCGTTCCTCGGTTTATTGTTACACATTCTCTTATGACACAGTTGTCTCCTATTTCGGCAGTTGTCTTTTCATTTTTGTATTTGAGATCTTGGGGTATTCCAGAAATGACGGCTCCAGGAAATATTTTACAGTTTTTCCCTATGCGGGCGCCATCCATAATGGTCACATGCGAGCCTATCCAGCTACCTTCTCCTATCTCTACATCGCCATAGATAGTGGTAAATGGATCTATAATTGCAGTCTCAGCAATCTTAGCATTAGGGTGTATATATGAAAGTGGTTGTAGCATAAGATTATTTTTGTCTTTTAATAATAGTTGCCATCATCTCTGCTTCAGTAGCAATTTGATTGCCTATAAATATAGTTCCTTTCATTTCTACAATACCTCTGCGAATTGGCCCCATAAGCTCTACTTTCATTACGAGTGTATCTCCAGGAACCACTTTGCGTTTAAATTTGGCATTATTGATTTTGAGAAAATAGACATCGTAGTCTTTAGTATTTTCTACAGACTTTAAGGCTAACATCCCTCCACACTGTGCCATAGCTTCTATTTGGAGCACTCCTGGCATCACATGATTGTCAGGGAAGTGCCCTGCAAAGAAATGTTCATTGACTGTGGTGTTTTTCACCCCTACGACATAGTTTTCAGTTACTTCGATGATTTTATCTACTAGCAGCATGGGAAATCTGTGAGGAAGAATATTCTGAATAGCATGAATATCATATACTGGATCCTTATTAGGGTCATATACCGGAGCTATAATTTTAGACTTAGTCTCCTTAATTTTAGCTTTCAGCATTTTGGCGAAATCGGTATTGATTTTGTGGCCAGGTCTAGTAGCTATAATATGTGCCTTTATAGAAGTGCCTATGAGAGATAAATCTCCAATCACGTCTAGTAACTTATGTCTGGTGGGTTCATTTTGAAAATGGAGGTCTATATTATTTAGATAGCCTTCCGATTTCACCTCTATATCGGTTCTATTAAACAGTTTGGATAATTCATTGATATCTGTTTGACTAGGCATTTTGTCTACCAATATAATAGCATTATCTACACTGCCACCTTTTATAAGACCAGCTTCATAGAGTGTTTTCAATTCATGAAAGAATACAAAAGTTCTGCAAGGAGCTATTTCTTTTTCATAATCTTCTATATGGTCTATAGAGGCATGCTGCGGCCCTACTATCTGCGAGTTGTAATCTACCATAACTGTGACCTTATAGCTATCGCTAGGCATAGCTATGATTTTAGATCCAGTAGCAGGGTCCTCTATATATAAATTATGATTGAGTTGAAATAGTTCGCGCGTTTCCTCTTGTCTAACAATTCCTGAATTTTTAATCATTTGGACAAAGGCTCCAGCACTGCCATCCAGTATGGGCATTTCCTCATTATCTACAGTTATCAGTATATTGTCTATCTGAAGACCTGCGAGAGCGGACAAGATATGCTCCACAGTATTGAGTTTGACTCCATCTTTGAGAAGTGTTGTACTGCGCTCTGAGGGTATGACATAGTCGCAATTAGCATCTATAATTGGTTGATTTGGCAGGTCTATACGTTGGAATTTGACACCGTGATTAGTGGTTGCAGGTTTAATAGTTAGTGTCACAGGCGCACCGCTATGCAGTCCATGACCACTAATTGTGCACTCTTCTTTAATTGTTTGTTGGAAATTATTCATTAATCGAACTATTCAATTTCTTACAAATTTACACGAAAATTTTAATTATGGGATATTTATCCCGCATTATAGTTGTATAGTGTTTGTTAATTTGCCGACGGCAGTCAAAGCTATCTTGCAACCTATCAAATTAGCTAGATTTCATAACGGCTAAAAATTATGTACCATGAAGAATTTAACAGAATAAGCATTTAATAAGTAAGACTAATGCTGCGAACTACAACTACTTTTTCTCTAATTTCATCACTCTCTCAAATAACTCCGGAAGCCTCTTTATCAAGACCTGCGATCTGAGCATTTTAGTATAGTCCCATGCAGGAGAACCCATCACTACCGCTCCTTCTTCCAAAGATTTAGATACACCACTTTGACCATTGATTCGAGCCTTATCCCCTATTTGAATATGACCAGCTAATCCCGCTTGACCTCCTATCATCACTTGATTGCCTATTTTGGTGCTACCAGATACGCCCGTCTGAGCAGCGATTACTGTGTTTTTCCCTATGACTACATTGTGCGCTATTTGTACTAAGTTGTCTAATTTAGTGCCAGTATGTATAAGTGTAGACCCCATGGTTGCTCTATCTACTACTGTATTAGCTCCTATTTCTATTTTATCTTCCAATATGACATTGCCGATTTGAGGTATTTTTGTATAGCTGCCATTGGCTGATGGCGCAAATCCAAATCCATCACTCCCAATAACTACTCCAGAATGCAAAATGCAATCGTCCCCTATGACACAGTCTTCATATATTTTTACCCCAGAATATAAAATGGTATTTTTTCCTATAGTTACATTTTTGCCAATAAATACATGCGGAAAAATCTTAGATCCATCCCCTAGTTTTACGTTCTCAGATAGATAGGCAAAACTTGCTATATATACTTGAGATCCTAAACAAGCCGATTCATGAATAAATGATTGAGGTTCTATGCCAGTCTGACTGATTTTAGTTTGATAGTATTCCAAAAGCTTGGCAGTAGCTTCGTAAGGGTTAGTACAGTGAATCAATGTGGTGGTGAGCGGTACAGAATAATTAAATTCATGCGTTACTAATATTACGGAAGCCTTTGTCTTTTCTAAATAAGGAGCGTATTTTTCATTAGCGAAAAAACAAAGACTTTTTTCGGTGGCTTCTTCAATTTTACTAAATGTGGTGACCTCAGCATTTTCATTACCTACTACACGCCCACCTATAAGCTGGGCTATATCTTTTGCTTTAAAAATCATGTGTTTAGTTTATTATGATTTATGATTAGGACAATAATTTATTATATTTATTGCTCAAATTTATACAATTTATATTGATTCTTTAAGTCTAATGCCTTTTAGGTAATAAAAATATAGCTCTCAATTTTTGGGATAATCTAAATGGAAACAATTAGGTTTGTGTATTAAATCAATTTTTTATGCTATATCAGGAGGTGAAAAATAGAATAGGCTATCTTATTCTCAATAGACTGGAAAAGAAGAATGCCTTAAATTATGAGTACATTAAAGCGATAAAGGCTACACTAGATGAGATGGCGCAAAATATCGAGGTGAAAGTATTGGTCATAAAATCGAATAGCGATGTCTTTTGTGCGGGAGCAGATTTAGAATACTTAATATCACTGAAGGAGAACAGCTTTGAGGATAATTTAAAAGATACTAAACATATAGCAGAACTTTTTGATAAAATTTACAATTTCCCTAAACTGACTATAGCCCAGGTGGAAGGTCATGCCATTGCGGGTGGCTGTGGTATAGCTACCGCCGCTGATTTTTGCTATGCTACGCCTGATGCTAAATTTGGATATTCTGAAGTAAAAATAGGTTTTATTCCAGCGTTGGTTTCGGTCTACTTAATAAAGAAAATAGGGGAGACCAAGGCTAGAGAACTTTTACTGACTGGTAAATTGGTGGCAGGAGCAGAGGCTGAAAAGTTGGGTCTGATAAATGGAATAGTCCCTATAGCAGAGATGACGGAGTATATAGATACTATCGCTAGTCAGTTGGTCACTTCGACAAGTGAAATTTCAATAAGAGAAACAAAAAAACTACTCGTACAGCTCTACGATAAATCTTGGCTTGAGTCTATACATTTAGCCACCGAAGCCAATGCTAAAATGCGTGAAACGGCAGATTTTAAAAAGGGACTTCAGTCATTTATAGACAAGGAAAAATTAACCTGGTAGAGTTTAAACTTGTCCATTACTAAATTAGTTTTATATTTGCCTCACTAGCTTGCTAGGGGTGTTCCACTTGTGGGACTGAGATTATACCCTATTCACCTGATCCAGATAATACTGGCGTAGGAAAGGAAGCCGAGAGTTTCGATATTAAATCAGCTTTTATTGGAATTTTCAATCTCCCCCTTAGTTTGCTTTTTTCAATTAATAACTAATAATTAATAATGAATAACTGTAAACGCATCCTCATAACTCTTTTTCTAATTCTATATGGATTATCTTATCATGCACAAAAAGATAGCACCAAAATACTCGGAGAAGTTCACATCAAAGCGATTCGATCAAATTCTCAAATGGCTACATCGTCTAGTATTATTAAAACGGAGGAACTACAGCACTTGAATTTAGGTCAAGATATTCCTACCTTGCTTCAGCAGCTGCCTGCGCTGCAACTATCTACCGATGCAGGAAACGGAGTAGGCTATTCTTATCTTTATATTCGAGGCATAGATGCCCAGCGCATTCAGGTCAATATCAATGGGGTGCCTTATAATGATGCTGAATCTCAAGAAGTTTATTGGGTCAATATGCCTGACCTATTCAGCAGTGCTGATGATATTCAGGTGCAGCGAGGTATCGGTTTTTCTGCCATGGGTGGCACTGGCTTAGGCGGTTCTATTTCTATTAAAACTACCAAGCGTCATCTCAAACCATTCCTAACTTATCAGACCAGTTTCGGAAGTTTTAATACCTTTAAAAATACACTTCAAGCATCTACTGGAGTGCTCCCCGATGGATGGCAAATCACCTCACGGGTCTCATGGATACAGAGCGAGGGCTTTGTAGATCGCTCATGGAGTCGTTTGGGCTCGTTTTATCTCGATGTATCGAAGTATGGAGATCGATATACCTCACATATCATTGCCAGTCATGGCAGGGAGCGCACCTATCAATCTTGGTTTGGGCTGAGCGAAGAAGATTATCTCGCGGGGGAACGTCAAAAAAATATAGCTGGCACAGACTACGGATCTAAGGTAGGCGAACCTTTTGCTAATCAGATAGACAACTATCATCAAACACAACTGCAGTGGATTCAAAATTTTCTTTGGAAAAATGGACAACAATCTTCTATCACAGCATATATGACAAGAGGATTGGGGTATTACGAAGATTATAAAGCCAATCAAGATTATGCAAATTATGGAGTAGGCTTAGGAGGATTTGGCGATTTGACTCGGCAACTATGGCTCGATAATTATTTATATGGATTCAATGCATCGCATAAGATAGAAAAAGCTCAATTTTCTAATACAAGTGCCATTTCCTTTTCCTATTATATGGGAGATCATTTCGGGAGAGTCAATGAGTTTTTCACCCTACCTGTTAGAAGCGCTTTGGATAGATTCTATCTCAACGATGCTAAAAAAACGGACCTGATGGCATTTAATAAATTAGTCTATCAAGCCAATAAGTCAAGCTTTGTTTTAGACCTTCAGCTCAGACAGGTAAACTATTCTTCGGCTGGTAGTTTAAGAAATCAATCCATCTTTTCCTTCGATAAAAACTTCACCTTTTTCAATCCTAAACTGGGTTGGAGCTATACAGTCGATGCTAAAAGTAAATTCTACTCCTTCCTAGGACTAAGTCATAGAGAGCCTGTTCGCAGTGATTTTCTAGACGAAGATGCACTCAGTCAGCCTCGTCCTGAAAAGGTATATAATTTAGAATTGGGTTATGAGAAAAAATGGATATCGAGTGAACTCAAAGTTAATGTGTTCGCTATGTACTTTGTAGATCAGCTGGTACCTACTGGAAATATAAATACAGTAGGCGCTCCTATTCGTCAGAATGTAGATAAGAGTTATAGAGCAGGTGCAGAATTGGAATGGAATTATTGTTTCTCTAAAAAACTCTCTTTTTATATGAATCAATATCTGGCAGCGAATAGAATTCTAGATTATACAAACTACCTCATCGCCTACAACGAATCAGATTATAGTGTAAATGCCAGTGCGTCAGAACAAATAAATTATACCTCTACTTCTATTGCATTTTCACCTTCGTGGATTTCCTATGCCGAACTGAAATATAGTCCATGGAGCCATACCCATCTCCGTCTGATGAATAAAATAGTAAGCGCACAGTTTTTAGATAATACCTCTAGTGTAGCTAAATCAATTCCCCTTTATTCGTTTACAAATCTATCACTGTCTCATTCCTTAAAGCTGAGAGGCAAACAAGAAATTGAACTCAACTTGTTATTAAACAATTTGTTCAATGCAGACTATATTACGCGGGGATATACTTACCATAGCGGCCATACGGTAAGCCCTGCAGGTAATGTCACACGCGGTAGTGATTATAATTTTTACTTTCCGCAGGCTGGGTTCAATTTCTTAGTAGGCGTGGGTTGGAAGATATGATTTAAATAATATTTTCCAACAAAATCCTTACTTCTTATTCTTGTCCGCCCATCCGAAGACGTCTTGTAAAACAGATCCTACACGCTGTGCAGGGTTCTCTCTTATTTTACCTTCTTCTATAGCTACCATCAGGAATATACCGTCGGTGGCTTTCTGAGTGACATATTGCGAGAGATTTGGATTCATCTTTTGTACAAATGGCACCGCATTATAGGCTTTTATGGCATCTGACCAGTATTTGGTGGCATTGGCTTTCTGCAGGTTGGATTGTATGATAGGTTCAAACTTTGCAATAAGTACTTGACCACTCGTGCGCTGTAAATATTGTGTTGCAGCATCTTTATCGCCAGTCAAGATATTGATAGCGTCTGTGATCGTCATTTGCTTGATAGCTTCTACAAATATTGGTTTGGCTTCTACCACAGCGGCTTCTGCTGCACGATTGACTGAGGTTATCACTTGATCACAAACAGAACCCATTCCCAAAGAACGAAGAGTAGATTCTATTTTTCGTGCCTCTGGGGGAAACAATATTTTAACTGCAGCGTTAGCCAAAAATCCGTCAATCTGTCCTAAATTATTCGCAGCTAAATCAGTTCCTGCGCTCAGGGCTTGTTTCAATCCATTCGCTGCCAATTCATTGGTCATAGACCCAGAGCTAGAAGAACTTCCCCCAAGCAATCCACCTAAGGACTCCATGACATTACCCATAGCAGAACCAGAGTCAGTGCTTTGAGAATAACTGCTCTTACTGTTGGTTTTACTAGTTTCTGTAGTTATTGTAGTCCTTTTCGTTTTTTTCCATGATTGTGCTTCTATAGAATTAAGCAGTAAAATAAAAAAAGTGAATGATACTATACGGGATAGATTCATTGATTTTTGATTTAAAATTATAGATAGTAGTTACTTGGTGATCATAGTACTCAACTTATTCTCTATTTCGAACTCATCGCCCTCTACATAGGAGTTGTGAGTATATACAATTTTACCTTCTCCATTGACAATTAGCGTAAAAGGAATTTGCTGTATACCTAGAGAGCGCATCAAGTCCTGATTCATATCTAGTAAGATAGTGAATGGCCAATCTTCGCCTGTGACATATGTTTTCACTTTAGATTTAGCACGACTGTCATCCGTAGATACGGCTATGATTTCGGTATTGAGTTTTTCTTTCCACTTAGGCGCTAGGTCTACCATATTGCTCAGTTCTTTCTTGCAAGGTACACACCATGTAGCCCAAAAGGAGATTACATAGAATTTTCCTGGCTTAAGCAAGGATTTAAAATCTACTTTCTGACCACTCAAGTCCTCTACCATAGCTGTAGGCATGTCCTTAGCGTCTCCGCCGCCTGCCCAGGCATTTCCGATATAAGCAAAACTGAGTAAAAATAGAGATACGATTAATTTATTTTTCATTTTTTTATTTAGTGTTTTGACAAATTTAAATTAATCCATTTAATTTTCTAATTAAAATTAACTTTGTCTTTTTTATTTATTAGTAAGATAATGTATAAGTCCACTTGGTTTACACTCGCAGTGTTATTTAACAATTTTTTATTTTCTCAAGGTACCATTACCGGCAATTATCGTCTCAACGTAGATATGTACGATCGAGATAGTGCAATCGCTGCCGTGGGGCCAAACTATGAAGTGAACAAAAATTCTGCGAATGCTTGGTTTGAACTGCGATATTTGGATATGAACAAAGGCATAGAAGCTGGAGTCAGATTTGATGGAAACTACAATTCTATTTTGCAGAATCCACCTATTCCTGTTTCTTTCTATGGTATTGGGAACTGGTTTATCAAGAAAAAAGTGGAAAATTTAGAACTTACCGCTGGGTTTATCTATGAGCAGTATGGCAGCGGAGTAGCACTGCGTACCTTTGAGGAAAGGAATTTAGGCATAGATAATGCTATTTTCGGAGTCAAAGCGAAGTATACCATCAACGAAAATTTTATGGTAAGAGGTATTGCAGGCACACAAAAATATAGACTAGATTATTTTGGGGCTTTTGTCAAAGGAATTAATCTGGAAGGAAATTTACCATTTGCTTCTAAGAAATACAATTACAATTTTGGCGTGGCTATTGTCAGTCGGACGCTGACTGAAAAGGATAGAGAGACGGTGAATAATGCCGTATCCTCCTATAGTTTCGCAGATTATTTTGCGGTACCTTATAATAATTATGTAGGAAATTACTACCATACTATGCAGCTTGGAAAATTCTCTTGGGGCACAGATGCGGCTCTTAAAACGTCAGGTGCGGTCTTCAATCAATTCAATAATAAGTATGTAGATAAGATGGGTATTTCGTTTATGAATACTTTGTCTTATAGTAAAAAAGGCATAGGAGTCACCCTACAAAATCGCTATTTAGATCATTTCCAATTTCAGTCCACTGCCGAAGGTGCCGTAGCAGATTTTAATCTAAACAATAATAGAAGATTGTCTTTTTTAGCACCTATAAATAGACAAAACTCACTTCGATTGCCTGCTCGCTTCCAGATAGCACCGATAGAGCTAAGTGAGTTCGCTACTTCATTAGATATTACCTATTCTCCGAGTAAAAAAACGCATATCAATCTAAATATTAGTGTTATAGACTCTAGTATAGGTTTTAAAACTCCCTATTATCGCGAGGCATACCTAGATATTGAGCGAAAGAAATTGCTCAATGGGAAACTAGACCTTCATGGAGGATTTCAGTATGTATTTTACAATCAAAGAAAATACCTAGTAGGCAATGAGCCAACGGATATTCAATCCTATACAGCTTTTATCGAACCTACATTTAGGATTGACCGTAAAAACTCCATTCGCTTTGAGTTTCAATATCAGCATGCAGCTAAAGAATTGGGACAGTCTGTATTTGCCCTCATAGAATATAACGCAGCACCTAACTGGTCGATATCGGTTTCTGATTTATGGAATTTCTCTCCGAACAAAAATTATGAAGTAGTGAAACAATACCAAACCCCGCATCATTTTTATTCAATTTTTACCTCTTATACTAAAGGCGCTACTCGATTTACATTAGCTTATGCTAAGCAGCTCGCAGGCATTATCTGTACCGGCGGTGTATGCAGGTTTGAACCAGCCTTTAGTGGATTGAGATTTCAGTTGACGTCTAGTTTCTAAGGCTTAGTTTTTTGTTTCGCGAGATTTAAATAGTAAGATGCTTTTTTCGTATCTCCTAGTAGGTTATAGGTAGTTGCTAGATTTTGATAGCCATCGGCATCGTTGGGTCTCAGAGCTATGACTTTTTCCAATAGTGGGATTGTTTTCTGCACTTGACCGCTCATACCATATGCCACAGCTAGGTCTTCCATCCAATAGCCATTTTTATCGTTGAGGAGTACGGCTTTTTCTAAAAATGGAATGCCGTCTAGAAGCCGATTCATATATTTAGAATAGCAGATTCCTATAGCAAAATTCGCCTTTGGATCCTCTGGATTTTGGGCGATAGCTTTCTGGGCGATAGCCAGTGCTTCTTGATAGTTCGACCCATTGATAGCTTCTATAGCTAGCTCTGCTAGGCCTCCAGATTGTCCGCCAGTGAGTGCCAGTGCTTCTTGAGTTCGACCCAGTTTTACATAGATCTTCCCTAGAGTTTCACGCACTTCAGGATGATCTGCATTGACAGCCAACGCTAGTCGAAGATAGCGTTCTGCCGAGTCTTCTTGCTTCATATTAAAGTTTAAAACACCTATATTATAGAGTGCATCGAAATAGTTTTGTCTCAAGGTCAGGCAATGCTTGTAAATCGGAATAGCTTTCTGAGCGTCTCTCGTTTTAGCATAAATGGCATTGCCATAGAGCAGCCATGCCTGACTATTTTCTGGATATATTTTTATAGAATGCTCCAAGACTTTAATACTAGAATCAATATAAAAACGAGCTAAGCTGCTATCTTTTTTTAGCTGACTATTTGAGAGTTCCATTAAAGATCCGCCATAAGCAGTGGCTACTTTAGCGCTATTATTGCTATTGTAGAAATCAGCTCTAAATAACGTGTCATTATCTTTCCAATCCAAATTGCGGGTATAGGTCTTATAGCTATAAAAGGAGAGAAGGATGAAGAGTGCAGAGGATAGCACCCATTTATTTTTCGCTAACTTTAATAGAAGCCATGCGACTAAAATGGCAAAACCAAGAGATGAGACGAAGACAAAGCGCTCATTCATAATAATACCTATAGTAAATAGAACATTGGAAACAATAGAAAAGGTAAATATAAAGAACAATATCGAAAATATGATTTCATTTCGTTTTTTCAGATTTTTGATAAGCCAGTAGGTTAATACAATTAGTCCAAAGAGGATAGCTAAGACTTTAGGGTCCGAAAGTTTTCTATACGGAATTTGGTTGAAATAATAATCATGTGAAAGAGTCCAAGGAAAAATGAGCAACTTTAGGTACTGATAAAATGAAAAAACAATCGTACCCCATTTTTCAGACGCAGTAGCTCGCACAAAAGGATTGTTGAGTATTTCCTCTGAATGGGCTGTAAGACTTGCTTTTGTGCTGATGGCTCGCAGGACGAGATAAGCTGACGTAGCCAAGATGACAGAAACATAAGGCTTCAGAAAATTAGCGTTGAAGGTGCTTTTGTTTTTTGCGAAGGCTACCAAAGGGAAAATAGCCAAAAATGTGATGGCATTTTCTTTGCTTAATAAAGCCAAAAGATATATTAAAAAAAGAAGTAAAAAATCTTGCCATCGATGCTTGAAAAACTGGAAAAAATAGACGACGGCCATTAGCCCAAATAGAAAGCCAAATAGTTCATCTCTACCTTTTATATTGGCTACTACCTCTGTATGAATAGGATGCAGGACATAGATGATACTCGATAGAAAGGCTATGCTTAAGAAGAGATTTTGGGTTGAATTCTCTTCTTCTTTTTTAGTATGAAATAGCCACACTAAAAAAATATAGATGAGAATGCAGAGCAAGGCATAAGTTAAGACGTTAAATAAATGTCCGATGAAAGGATTTTTTCCAAAAAATTCCCATTCTAAAGCGAAAACGATAAACGTTAATGGTCTATATCGTCCTCCAGAGATTAACTTACTACCTCGCTCACCGAAAAATCCTTCAAAAGCATCGCTCGTCATAATTTTACCGATACTATCCACTCCAGCGGTTACAAATTTATTTTCGTATATGACCATCTGATCATCCAGAGCATAGTCATGCCATAGCGTATTGGCATATACTCCTAAGGAAATGATAAATAAACAAAGTATAGGTAAGAGTTGCTTTTTCCACTCTATGGCCTCTGATTCCTGAGGAAATTCCATCGTCTGAGTTACTTTTATGGGGGCGGTTTTGGCTCTATTAGCTGACATACTTTAATCTATCGTTGAATAATTTATATCACAAATCTAGGATATCTAGTATCAATAATGGAGTAAAAAAATTACGCTATTTTGCCAGAGGGCTATGTTGATCGATGAATTTAAGCTACAAAAATTGGCTGAATGTAAGCGTTAAGTAATTTATATTGAGCCATCGAATCCTAATATATTGACCTGAATTAGATATAACATATAAAAATATGTTGATTTAAAAGCAAAAATGTTAAAATATGAAACGAATCGAAATGTTTTTAAGTGCCTCATGGGAAATAAAAAATATTTAGCTTATATTTGTATTGTAAGGTTATAAATTGTTCTAGTATGAAAAAAATGTTAGTAGTGATTTTACCACTATTATCTTTAATTTCTTGCCCACTAATAGCTCAAAATAGAGAATATCGTGAGGGAGAGGTAAGGAAATTATTGGATAAATATATAGAAAACCCCAAGCTTTATTTTGATAAAGTAAAAGCGCTTAATGAGCGTGCTGAAAAGGCAAATGAAAATACACTAAAGGTATCTGAGGAGTATTTGTCCTTGCTAGATAAGAAGGATAGTTTAATAAAAATATATAAACAAAAGGCTGTGATGGCTAGCAGAGTAGCTCCTGCGCCAGCAGCAGGGACGGTCCTCAATGCAGGTTCTGCGGCTAAGCCTTCTCAGCAAACTGCTACTATGATGACCAAGATCAAAGGAAAGACAGAGTATACGCCCTATAGAGTTCAGTTGGTCGCCTATTTTAGAGAGGATTTTGAAAAATTCTTCGGCGATTTTAATAAGACATTGGGTATTCAGAAATTGAATAACAGAAATGTAATAGAAGTTCAAGGATTTAAGGATGAGGCTGAAGCATTAGAGTTTTCAAAAAAAATTAAGCAGTTAGGTTTCCCCCAAGCTTTTGTGACTAAATACGATGAGAATGGTGAGAGACAAGAAGGTTTTGTTTCTAAAGAGGATACTAAATTGTTCTCGGGAGGAGCTACAGCTAGTGCCACTCCATTAAAACCTGTGAAAATAAGCAAATCGATTCAATACCCAGATTATATACCAGTGGGATATAAAGAATATATGAATAATAAAGGCAATCCTCCAGTAATTGCAAAAGCGCCTGTGGGTACTAATCCAAGTGTATCTTCTGCTGTATCTTCCGCAATACCAATGGCTAAAGACGCACAGCCTATGAAACTGAGAGCGCCAACTATCAGACAAGGTGCTACTCTCTCTTCTAATCCTCCGCCACCGCCAGTCCCTGCTGTGAGACCAAGAGCCTATACCAGTGTTGCTCCAGTGCCTAATGCTGCAGAAAGTGCCGCTAAGCCAGTAAGCTCACCTCCGGTTCCTAAGCCCGGCGAAACCCCACCTCCTGTTAATAAAAATACAAGAGATGACCAATTAAATACTACTTTTGATCAGCTATTCAAGAGATAATTCAATTTTTTAATTCTTTCCATACTTTTATCTTTTCCTAATAAAAGTATGGATTCAAAAATAGACGGTCCTTTCATGGTGCCAGTTAAAAGAATTCTTAAAACGGGCAATATATTACCCATCCCTAGTTGATGCTGCGCTATCAATTTTTTTGTCTCTATTTCTATTTCATTAGCCGATGCTAAACTATTGCTAGCTAGTAATTCAATAAAGTTTATCATAAAATTCTCAGCATCTGGCTTCCATTTTTTCTTCAATGTATCCAAATCATACTGCTCAATATCGCTGTGTAAATAGCTGCCGACTTTAACCAATTCATACTTAAAGTCTATTCGATCTCTAAAAAGCTCTACATACTTTGAGATGAATGGTTGGTCCAGATTTGAATTGAGCTTTATCAGCTCAAGATAGCATGCATGAACTAATTCTTCATTTGACAGATGTCTCACATACTGCTGATTAAACCAAACCGCTTTCTCAAAATTAAATTTTGCGCCTGCTTTATGCACGCGTTCTAATGAAAAATGGCCGATTAAGGCCTTCATATCAAAGAGTTCTCTTTCCGTGCCATCATTCCAACCTAACATAGCTATAAAGTTGACAAAGGCATCACGCTCAAATCCCTTTTCTCTAAATCCTTCTGTGATTTCTCCCGTATCAGAGTTTTTAAATTGAGTACAGAATACCGGAAACCCGAGTCTGTCGCCGTCGCGTTTACTCAGTTTTCCTTTACCATCAGGCTTGAGGAACAGAGGTAAATGAGCAAAGACAGGGGCTTCCCAACCAAATGCTTTGTAAAGGAGAATATGATGTGGAGTAGAGGCCAACCATTCTTCCCCTCTTATGACGTGCGATATTTCCATGAGATGGTCATCTACTACATTGGCTAAATGGTAAGTAGGCATACCATCAGATTTCAACAACACTCGGTCATCTAGCTGACTACTATCAAATCGGATATCATCTCTTATCATATCATGAAAGCCAATATGGTCACTAGGGTCTACTTTGAGTCGAATTACATAAGGTGTTTTATTGTCTCTAAGGCTCGCTAAATCTTCCTCTGATAATGTCAACGAATTTTTCATCTGACTTCGGGTGCTATAATTATAAGCAGCAGAAATTCCATTATTTCCTGCCGCAGAGGCTTCCCTCCAAGCTTTGATGTCTTCTTCCGTATCAAACGCTAAATAGGCCTTGCCATTATTAAGGAGTTGTTCGGCATATTGAAGATACATAGCTTTTCTCTCAGACTGTCTATAGGGCGCATGGGGTCCGCCTTGCGTGATACCTTCATCTGGGATAATTCCACACCAGTTGAGCGATTCATTGATGACATCTTCAGAGCCTTTTACTGTTCTAGCGGTATCGGTATCTTCTATACGCAATAGAAAATCTCCTCCATGCTTTTTGGCAAATAAAAAAGAGTATAAAGCTGTACGGACGCCTCCTATATGAAGCGGACCTGTGGGGGATGGGGCAAATCTTGTTCTAACGCGGGTCATAAATTTTTTAAATAAAAACTCAAATTTACAAATTAAGTATTGATTGCAATCTTAGAATTTATCCAAAACTTTCTTGAAGTGCGTTCATACAGAAATAAATATTTTCTATTAGATTTGCGTTTATATTAAAATTTACCTTTGAAAAAAGACATTTATATCCCTACCCCGTCAGGTTTTCATCTAGCTATTCTGCCATTAGAGGAAAACTGCTGGGATTTGTACCTGATTAATCGCAATGAACACTCCTTACAAAATATACTAGTGGTTACTGAGGCACAGAGCGAAGAGAAACTATCCTCGAAACTGCGGTATTTTCTCGAATCGATTCCTCCAGTTTCATATATTAAATTTGAAACGGTTTATGGCGAAGTAGCTCATCTCGAAAACTTTATCACCGTGACTTATTATGTCGGATTAGATATTTATGAGAAGAATTTTAGTTTTCAGGCTAGTCAGTTAGAGGGTAGTCGTCCAATTCCCTTTCTAGATGTTGAGGGTTTCGTATTAGATTAATTATGCCTAGCATATTGGAAAATCGACTAGATCGCGCTTATGAATGCTATGCCCAGAATAGCTTTATAGAGAATGACCCCATAGCTATACCTCATAGTTTCTCCCAAATCCAAGATATAGAAATAGCTGGTTTTTTTGCGGCTATATTTTCGTGGGGACGAAGAGATATCATTCTATCCAAATCGAAAGAACTCATGGACATTATGAACCATAAACCTTTTGAGTTTATCACTTATTATTCTAATAAAGATCGAAAGAAAATAAACCAATTCAAGCATCGTACCTTTAATGCATCAGATTTAGATTTTTATATTCGTGCCTTTCAGGGGCATTATAAAAAACACAAGAGTCTTGAGATAGCGTTTCTTCCTGAAATCTCAACTAAGGAAAAAACGATAGAAGCTCACTTGGTCCATTTTTATAATTATATTTCGGGGCTAGTATCTCACGAAAAGCGCAATCTAAAACATATATCTACCCCAGCAAGTGGCGCAGCCTGCAAACGCCTCTGTATGTATCTGCGATGGATGGTGCGAAAGGATGAGGTAGACATGGGTTGGTGGAAGACCATACGTCCTAGTCAGCTTATCATGCCACTGGACGTGCATGTGATAAGACTGGGTATAGAGCTAGGCTTGATAGAAGAGACCGATAAACCCTGCTGGAAAACTGCTTTAAAACTGACCGAAAAACTCAGAAAACTAGACCCAAAAGATCCTGTAAAATATGATTTAGCTTTGTTTAGTCTCGGGGTGGATAAGAAATCTTAATCACCCTTTCTTTAAGCCAAATCTAAATCTCGTGCCTTTATTCAGCTGACTATCTGCCTGAATGGTATAGCCATGGGTTTCAATGATTCTTTTTACAATACTGAGACCAAGACCAGAGCCACCTTTGGCGCGGCTTCTATTCGGATCCACACGGTAGAAGCGCTCGAATATCCTAGTCAAGTGTTCTGGGGCTATACCATATCCATTGTCTGACACTTCGATCATGACGGTATGTTCTAAATCGAAAAATCGAACGGCTATTTTAGTCTCTTCAGGGCAATAGAAAATAGCGTTTTCTATCAGATTATACAATACTTGATATATTTTTTGTCTATCGGCCACTACTTGGTAGGAAATATGATTGAGGTCACGGACTTCTACTTTAGTCTCTTTTACTTTGGCCATATCGTCCAGAGATTCAATCACTTCTAGTAGCAATTCATAAATATGAAATCGCTCTAAATTAAGTTGAAGTTCATTGCTCTCAGCCTGAGTGATGAGGGTCAGGTCTTGCACTATATCGATTAATCTATCGGAGTTATTTGCTATTTTTTGAAGATACTTAACTTCGGCTGGCTTGCCGCTCTGTGCCTCGTCCATCAATATTTCTACAAAGCCTTGTATGGAAGTGAGAGGTGTTTTCAGTTCGTGAGATACATTCCCTATAAATTCACGTCTAAACTTTTCATTCTCTTTGAGTGCTTCTATTTCTATGGTTTTTTCATCTCTAAATAGTTGGACCTGTTCTCTTAGATTTTCAAACAATTCCGGGTCTTTGAGGGAGGGCTTCTCCATTTTTTTTCCCATACCACCAATAGTGCGGTATAGAATTTTCACTTTTCGTAGTATGAAATATTCTATTAGGATAATAACAAGAAAATAGATGAGGAGCGAAGCTAATAACGGAATAACAAATAAATACGGAGGAAATGCCACGAAAGTATAGTGTATGACCACCATGGCCATCCATTGACCAAATAGTATAGTCAGAGAAATTATTAAAGCGATTTTTCCTTGTGTGAGTCCATTCAAAACGCCACAAATTTATAGCCTATTCCTTTTATTGTTTTAAAATAATCATCGCCAATTTTTTCTCTAATTTTTCGGATATGGACATCGATGGTTCTATCGCCTATATAAATGTCTTTTCCCCATACAGTTTCTAGGATTTCTTCTCTGCGGAAAACCTGGTCAGGCTGAGACATGAGGAGGTATAGTAGCTCAAACTCCTTTTTAGGCAATGCAATCTCCTTGTCCTGGAGGTGTACGATAAATTTGGTCCGGTCTATTTTTATATGCTTATACTCTATGATAGCTGGCTTAGCTAGTTCTAGGCTTTTCATTTGCCTGAGTTGTGATTTGATTTTTGAGATCAGAAGGTTAGACTTGATAGGCTTGACTAGGTAATCATCAGCGCCTAAATCTAGCCCTTCTATCTGGCTCTCGACATCCGAGATAGCGGAAAGCATGACGATTTTCGTCTTTCGAAGTTCATCTATTTTTTTAATTTCGGAGCAGGCTTTGACCCCGTCCATGACAGGCATCATTTTATCGAGAATGATTAGGTTTGGTTTATGCTTAGTGGCCAAATCAATTGCTTCTTGACCATTTTTTCCAGTTATAACCTTCGCCCCAGCCTTAGTTAGAACGTGCTCTAAAAATTCTCGGATATCTTCTTCGTCATCTACAAGTAATATTTTAGCTCCTGCAAGTTCCATTTTTTTCGATTTTAAGGTACAAATGTAAACTAAAGATAAAGGGAAGGCAACGCATAGGGCTATATTTTACAATAAGATAATATGACGTAGAGTTTAAAATATAGAGATAAAAGTTTAAAGCGAGGAAATCAAACTTTCAACTTTTGAGCTGGCCTTATATTAATTTATTTAATACGAGATATTCGGCTATCTGCACAGCATTAGTAGCCGCACCTTTGCGCAGATTATCTGATACTATCCAGAGATTGATAGCATTTTCTGCACTATCATCTTTGCGGATTCTCCCGACCCATACATAGTCATTGTCATGGGCTGTTATCGGCATAGGATACAGAGCTTCGCTTGGATTGTCTAGTAATTTTATACCATCAAAATTAGCTAAGGAGGAAGATACATCCGCTAAGCTTACTTGATTTTTAAACTGAATATTGACGGATTCACTATGACCTCCAAATACAGGAACGCGCACAGTCGTTGTCGTGATTTTTAGGTCTGGCAATCCCAAAATCTTTTTCGTTTCATCTATGATTTTTTGTTCTTCTTTGGTGTAGCCATTATCTAAAAATACATCTATCTGAGGAATCAGATTCATATCGATTTGATACTTATAAGCCATATCTCCTTTTATTCCACTCCGCTCATTTTCCATTTGGGTAACGGCTTTGACACCTGTCCCAGTAACAGATTGATAGGTACTCACCACCACCCGCATCATAGGATTTATATCATTTAGGGGCTTCAGAGCTACCACCAGTTGAATCGTTGAGCAATTGGGATTAGCGATGATTTTATCGTCCTTAGTTAAGGCTTGCGCATTCACTTCTGGCACTATCAGTTTTTTGTCTGGGTGCATTCGCCAGGCAGAGCTATTGTCAATGACCGTCGTGCCTACTTCAGCGAATTTGGGAGCCCATTTTAGAGAGGTATTCCCCCCAGCAGAGAATAGGGCTATCTGAGGCTTCAAATTAATAGCATCCTGCATAGATACAATGGCATATTTCTTTCCATTATATGATATTTCCTTACCTACACTTTTTTCTGAGGCTACTGGAATAATTTCTGTAATTGGAAAATTTCTCTCAGCTAAAACTTGAAGCATTTTCTGACCTACCAGGCCGGTAGCACCTACAACCGCAATACGCATATTTTCTTAAATGATTAGCAAGCAAATGTACATGAAAATTTACATAAATAAACTATTACATCATATCAAATATTAAAAAGTTGGGCTCTTTTGTCCAGATCGGGCACGGTGCCGGCAATAGCACCAAGGAGAATAGCTTTGTTCCCAATCTTGCGACCCATGACGAGTTCGCCTATACCAGCTCCGAGTACAATTTGAGTTAATGAATCCAAAATAATTTTTTTACTATTATGAGCTTTTAAAAGCCTATAAATATCGTGTTATAAAATTCTATTGTGTCAAAAAAGATTTTCTAATGAAATAAAATAATATATATCTTTTCATCTTCAAACTAAGTTTTTGGAGTCAGTTGAACTTTAAAAACTACTATCTACCTCTCCAGCTTCTAGATCCCCAGCCGTGACCATATCCATAATGTCGATATGGATTGTATCTATAGGGTCTGTAATGGATAGGTCTAATAGGCGCTATAACTACAGGTGCACAAAAGCTAGGTGGAGGAGTCACAATGACTACATTTCTTCTGCATGGTGTTAGGGGCGGAGGCGGTGGAGTGCAGCCTCTGTAGCCCGTTGGATAATAATTCGGATCTTGATAAGGATTATAATCATATCCGTTGCCTTGCTGCCAGCCTTGGTTAGGATTATTCCATTGACGGTTGTTATCATTATTTTGGCGAGAGTAATCATCATCATCCCAATTTTGAGCGTTGAGGCTTATCGTAAAAGCCGCACTGAAAAATAAAAAGGTAAATAAGCGGTTCATATTTATATAGTTTTAAAGGTGAATAATTAATTTCTAATTTTTAGCAATTTACTTTAGTATAATTTTTAGAGAAATAAGACGACCTCTCGTTTAACTGATTAACGAAAAATAACAAATTGACCTTCAGCAATTGGATAGCTCTAGCCTTGTTTCCAAAGGGTATTTCTAAATCATTCTTATATTTGCTTCATGAATGTTTTACTATTAGGTTCGGGTGGACGAGAATGCGCTCTGGCGCGAAAACTGCGTCAATCCCAATCACTATCAAATCTTTATATCGCTCCTGGAAATGGAGGCACATTGGAATACGGGAAAAATCTAGCCATTGCAGCGACTGATTTTCCTGCTATAGAAAATTTTTGCATAGAAAACGCTATTGATATACTTATCTGTGGACCAGAGCAGCCAGCAGTAGCGGGTATTTGGGATTATTTTCAAAAACAAGAGTTGAAGCATATTCAAGTCGTAGCTCCATCTCAAAAATCCTCTATGCTAGAAGGTAGTAAGGCATTTGCCAAAGAGTTTATGGCCAAGAATAAGATACCTACAGCACAATATCTAGAAATAACTAAAGACAATATAGCGCATGCCTATCAATGGTTTGATGAGAAGAGTCCACCCTACGTTATAAAAGCAGATGGCTTAGCAGAGGGAAAAGGGGTCGTACTTCCAGAATCAAAGGACGAGGCAAGAAAACTGATCGATGAGTTTATTCTTGATAGAAAATTTGGAGCATCCAGTGCCAAGGTTGTATTAGAAGAATTCCTTGATGGTCTGGAGTTCTCCGTATTTATTTATACCAATGGTCAGCAATATGCCATACTCCCAAATGCGAAGGACTATAAGAGAAGATTTGAGGGGAATAAAGGTTTAAATACGGGTGGCATGGGTTGTATTTCTCCGGTGCCTTTTGTAGATAAGACTCTAATGGAGCAGGTAGAAAACCAAGTTATAAAACCAACTATACAGGGTCTTCAAAAAGATGAAATGCCTTATACAGGATTTATTTATTTCGGATTGATTCTCTGCCAAGGTCAAGCCAAGGTGATAGAGTATAATTGTAGACTAGGTGATCCAGAGACAGAAGTCATTCTCCCACTAATGGATTGTGATTTACTCGCACTTTTTCACGCAGGGTTTTCTAATCAACTCGAATCGTTCAATCCAGAAATATCCCATCAATCGGCTAGTACGGTTATGCTAGTGTCGGAGGGTTATCCAGAAGCTTATGAAAAAGGGTTTCCCATTACTGGGATAGAGAATGTGCATCAGGCCAACGTATTTCATGCGGGTACTACTATCAAAGATTTTCAGCTCGTAACCAATGGAGGAAGAGTTTTAGCTGTTACAGGACTTGGAGAGAATTTAAAAGAAGCTCTTTTTAACTCCTATGATGCTATTGAGCGTATTCGATTTAATGGAATGCAATTCAGGGCGGATATTGGGTTTGAATTTGAGGGGAATTAGAAAATCTTCCTTTTCTGAAATAGCGGTAAGATGATATATTTTAAAATTTATGTAACCTTTTTGAGTTATTAATATCCAATAATAAGTTAACTCATATTAAGATTGAATTATATACATAATTTTTTATTTACTGCGTGGGCAGCAATTTTTCTCTTATTCGTAAATTACCTTTGCTTGTTAAGCTTATCATGCCTAAAGGCCCTTATGATTATCTGCTAGATTTACACGAATATCAATTCAAATGGCGCAATGAGGAGGATACTCAAATCAAATCCTCCATTTCCAATGCTAAAGTAGATATGCTCAAGGATGAGATACAGTATCTGACGAAGAAAAACAAGGATAGGAAGGGAATTTAATATATTTGCCTAAAATTACTGTAATGGCCATCAATTGGGAATCCAACAAACATTATAAATCTCAAAACTCTCCAAAAAACAACAAGAGTTTTTGGGAACGATTTCTAGCTTGGTTTAAAGCACGGTTAAGCTAAGATATCAAGCAACTGCTGTGCGGCATTCTTAGTATCCACTTTGTCTATGACGTGAGTTATCGCGCCAGAGTCATCTAAAATAAATGTAGCGCGATTCGTGCCCATATATTCTCTCCCCATAAATTTTTTCTTGCCCCATACGCCAAATGCTTCTACTAAAGTCTTTTCTTCGTCGGAGATCAGTGGAAAAGGAAGTTGGTGATTGTCTATAAATTTGAGATGCGACTTGATGCTATCTACACTGACGCCATAGAGCTCATACCCTAATTTCTTTATAGCTTGATACTCATCACGAATACTGCATGCCTCGGCAGTGCATCCAGGAGTATTATCTTTAGGATAGAAGAATAGGATATATTTTTTCCCTTTTTCTGGTATGGTGATTTCTGAGTTGTCCTGAATTTTTACCTTTATCGAACTTAGTTTTTCTCCTACTGTGAGCATGAATAGATTGATTTATGTGCTTACAACAAAATAAAATTTAAAATAATTCCAATAAAAAAGGCATCCTCTGAATGGATACCTTTTTGTGTTCTTAAATATAAATTATTGATTAGTCTAGATTTGTATTGAATTTATTGTTATCCTTAAAAAGACTAAAGTTGTCAGTAATTAAGGTCTTAGACTTATCTGAAAGATTTTCTAATCCTAATTCTAAATGATCTGTGCTTTTCAAAGGAGAGTTTATATCAAAGCTAATTTTACTTAGCATTCTGCGTCTTTTCTCTTCATCCGATTCTTGTACAAATCGTCCCATCTGATCTACAAAGGTTGTCTCTTCGGCATCTGTTATAGATATAGATATTTCATCTGGCTCGGAGTTAAACTCATTGCTATATAACGAATTGTTAGAATTGTGTCCATCTATCTCAGAGCTCGTTTGATGCATTACTGAAGAGCCGAAGTCAATTAAGATTTGTTTTTCAGTTTCTACTACTATGACATCATTATGGTCCTCATGTAAGTGAATAGGCTGGTCTGCTGAAATAACTTCAGCCTTAGGAGTTTGCAATTCTTTTTTAATTGTTTTGTCTTTGTTGAAGCCCGTTACTACGACTGTCACTGCTAGTTCGTCTTCTAGTGTGTTGTCTACAGAAGTACCATGGATGATTTCGATATCGTTTTGAGCAGATTCATTGACAGCTTCTATAATTTCACCTATCTCATCTAGTGTACATTCATATTCTTCAGAATAAGAAATATTTACGAGTGCTTTCTGCGCACCCGTGATATCATAATCACTAAGAAGCGGTGATCTCAATGCATTCATAACGGCCTCCTTAGCTCTTGTCTCACCTCTTGCATGACCTATCCCCATGATAGTCATTCCACCATCTTTCAGTACATTTCTTACATCATTAAAGTCTGTATTGTGTATTCCTGCGCCAGTTATGATTTCGGCTATCCCTTTGGCTGCATTAGCTAGGATGTCATCTGCCATAGCAAAGGCCTCCGAGCCTTTCAATTTCCCATAGACATTAATGATTTTGTCATTAGCGACTACGATAAGTGCGTCTACATTTTCTTTTAAGCGCTCGATTCCATCTTCAGCTTTTCTAACAGCAGACTTGCCAAGCATCGAAAAAGGTGTAGTGACTATAGCTACGGTTAAAATCCCCATTTCTTTAGCTATCTTAGCTATAACTGGTGAGCCGCCTGTGCCCGTGCCCTTTCCCATGCCAGCAGCTATAAATAGCATACGAGTTCCATGCCCGAGTTCTTCTTTTATCTGAGCAATAGATTCTTCTGTAGCTTGCTTGCCTATTTCTGGATCGGCACCTGTTCCAAAACCTTTGGTCAATTCTGGACCTAAAAGTATCTTCGTTTTTATCGGAGATAAATTCAAATGCTGATCATCCGTATTTGCAATAATGAAATTAACGCCTTTAATTCCTTTTTGATACATGTGGTTTAAGGCATTACTGCCAGCCCCACCTACTCCTATTACTTTAATAATAGACGACTTTTCTTTTGGCAAATCAAATTCTAAATTATTCATATTTTGAAGTTTATTTCTTTCAGTGTTATTATGTAAAATTTCCAGGTTTAATTGTCTTCAAATTCTTTTATACTGGCTTCATCTAGCAGAAATGAACCAATTTTTGTCTGAATTTTTTCCAGCCAACTTAGATTTTTCCTTTTTGTTTCTACAGGTTGTTCATATTCTTTAGTTTCTTGTTGGTCTGTTGCTACTGAATTAGTCTGAATTTTTTCTAGTTTTTCATAGATATAATCTTCTGAGTTATCAGCGGCTAATAAGGCGAGACCAATACTGGTAGCGTATATGGTTTGAGCATAAGACTTATCTTGAAGATTGGATAATCTGCTTATAGGTAGGCCTATCTGTGCATGATATCCAGTAAATTGCTCAACAAAGTTCTTCAAATTAGGAATCATAGCTCCACCGCCAGTGACTACAATACCAGCATTCAATTTATTTTTATAGTAAGAAGAGGCTATCTCATTCTTGACTTGATTGAATATTTGTTCTAGACAGGCATTAACTAATCTGCAGTAGTATCTTTGCTGAATCTGCACTGGCGGTAGTCCTGTCAGATTGTTTACTGTCAAAATTTTATTTTCAGGTATGTGCTGAAAAAGTGCACTTGTAGCATGTGGGTTCTCTTTGAGTTTTTTAGCTGCTTCATAACGCAGTTTCAGTTTACTCTGTATCATCTGTGTGATATATTCTCCGGCATATGGGAAAATAGCGGTATGGCGAATAATCCCTTTCGTGAAAATAGCTACATCGGTAGTTCCGCCGCCTATATCTATTAGACAGACACCTTCTTCCATTTGCTCATCCGTAAGCACAGCAGAGGCAGAGGCTAAAGGCTCTAAATCGAAATCGATTAATTCTAAACCAGCCATCTCTACACTCATCTCTATACTTCGCGTTGAACTCACATTGCCAGTAATTACGTGCCAGCTAGCCTCTAGACGATTTCCCATAACACCTATAGGATTATTTTTTATCGGCACTTTCTGGTCTACATAAAACTCCTGTGCTTGATAGCTTATGATTTGTTCGCCAGGCTCGTTATTCAAATTTTTTACTTGTTCCTCTAATAGTTTCACATCATCTATGTCTATTAGTTTAGAAGAATTTTGTCTTGTGTAGCCTAGTTTATATACACTAGATCGTACATGAGCTCCAGCTATTCCTACGAATACTTTTTTAATTTCCACTCCAGTTTTAGAAGAGGCCTTAGCGCAGGCAGCTTGAATATCTTCTGCCGTATCACGAATATTTCGCACTTCGCCATCTTGCACTCCTCTTGATGGTACAACTCCTGAGCCTAGAATTTCAATCTTCTTACCCTCAACTTTCTGCGCTACTATGCAACAGATTTTGGTGGTACCGATGTCTAGTCCTACTATAATTTTTCCTTTATCCATTTTCCTTATGTGCTTTTTTATTCAATTTTTTCTGCTTACATTTTTTTCCTTGCTACTACTTGCTGGCTATATTGAAAATCTACTTCTGCATAACTAGCTAAATCATGACATCGAACCACAGTCTTAAAAAAGGCATTTACTTTATTCATCTTTTGCTCGAAGTTATCATCTACATATCCTATCCTCACTATCGGTTCACTAAAGAGCAAAACCAAATCAATTTTCCCATTTTCATCTATGTATATCTGCTCAGTAGCATCTTTCCATACAGAATTTTTTTCCATGTAGTTCAGCAGTTTTACGAGCGATTGTTTCACAAAACTGTCCATTTTGGATTCTGGATGAGTTAGATTTCGGACCCTGCCAGACACATGAACTATTCGCTTAGAGTATTTACTGCTCAGAGACATTTTATCCCAATCCTCAGATAGGTAGTAAGCTCCAGTCTCAGTATTTATCCTAGCAATTGGCTTCTTTGGCTCTAGAACCACATTTATATTATCCTGGT
This sequence comes from Saprospirales bacterium, assembly GCA_947441115.1. Taxonomy (GTDB): domain Bacteria; phylum Bacteroidota; class Bacteroidia; order Chitinophagales; family JADJOU01; genus CHPMRC01. The sequence goes on from CANESS010000004.1 coordinate 32,227, forward strand.
TGTCTAGATATAGTTCTACCTTTTTTACATATTCATTTTGTCGTACACCATTTTCTATGAGATTAAATTTCATAGTGGAAAGCTTCTGACCCTGCCATGCAGAATCGGCTTGATTCACTTCCTTCATTACATCTTTAGAATCTATAAAGCCTAGATTTTGATCATTCTTAAATCTAATTTTTATATTTTGGCATCGTGTAGTATTCCTCTTTTCTATAGCTGCTATCGATATCACAAGAAATAAAGCAATCATACCTAACCATGATGCTAATTTTAAACTAAGAAGAAGCTGCGTCCTTTTCATCTCGTACTTAAATAATTTTTAATATCAGAAATACAGCCACTTATATCACCTGCTCCTATGGTTAAAATCACGTCAAAATTACAGCCATTTATAGTAGTGATAAGCTCTGTTTTATCCACAACTTTCACGTTACTTTTCATCTTTTCAGACACTATGTAGGAGGTGACCCCTTTTATTGGCAATTCTCTAGCAGGATAGAGGGGAAGTAAAATGACTTCATCTGATAGATCAAGGGAGCGGGCAAAGTCAACGCATAAATCCTTTGTTCTAGAGTATAAATGTGGCTGAAATATGCTTAGTATTCTTTTGTTTGGAAATATCTCTTTCACACTAGATACAAGGGCTTCAATCTCTGCAGGATGGTGAGCGTAGTCATCTATATAGACACATTTTTCATTCTGAAATATGACCTCGAATCTCCGCTTGATTCCTCTAAATTTTTCTAGAGCACTGACCATTTTATCTAAAGCTATTCCCATTGTTAAACCTACTGAGATAGCAGCCAATGCATTCTCAATATTGTGTCTGCCATTGTAGTTTAATTTGAACACTTCCTCGCTATCATTAATAGAAAAGGTTGAATGTGTAGGGCAAATTTTAAGCGCAGTAGCTTTATAGTCGCCTAGCTGGAAACCATATATATATTTTTTTCCTCTAATTAATATTTCATCAATGACTTTTTCATTATGAATTAGAATTCCTATATCGTCGAGTTTGTTTAAAAATTTAAGAAAAGAAGTCACTATATTTTCTCTAGTACCATATATGTCTAGGTGGTCTGTGTCAATAGATGTAAGTACAATTATATTGGGAGATAAGGTCATAAACGAACGATCAAATTCATCTGCTTCTACCACTACCACATCGCTTTTGCCTTGTATATAATTGCTATTAAAATTAACTGATACTCCACCTAAAAATGCACTACAATCTATCCCACATTCTTTTAGTAAGAAAGCTATCATGGAACTGACAGTTGTCTTTCCGTGTGAACCAGATACTGCTATGGTGAAACTATTTTCGGTAATTAACCCTAGTGCTTGTGAACGTTTCATAAGTGGAATAGTACTCTGCTGATAATAGTTTAAGAGAAAACTATCTATAGGTATAGCAGGTGTATAGACGATAAGGTCAAAGGGATTTTCTGTACACTTAGCATCGTCGATAAATGTGATTTTAGCACCTAAATTAGTCAAAGCATCTGTCATTTCAGATGGTGTTTTATCATAACCATACACGTTTATTCCTTTTGCTATAAAGTATTTAGCCAAAGCAGACATACCAACACCACCTATCCCTAAAAAAAAAATAGAATTTATATTATTTAGATTCATGATATGTGGTATTCTAGTTTAGATAATATTTCTTTCGCTATTTCAGAAGCTGCATGAGGCTTTGCTAAAATTAACATCTCTCTGCTCATTGCTTTCATTCGCTCTTCATCCTTGATAAGTTCGATAATGCTAGGCACAAGTTTTTCTTTACTTTCAGGATCTTTGAGCATTATGGCAGCATTTCTTTTTACTAAAGCTTCTGCATTGGATGTCTGATGGTCGTCAGCTACATAAGGAGATGGAAGAACTATCGCAGGCTTTCCCATCATAAATAATTCGAATAAAACTCCGCCTGCTCTCGTCACAACTAGGTCGCAAACAGCATAGACCATTTTCATTTCATATATAAAATCATGGACTTTACAACGGTCATTTTCATAGTGCTTATAGTTTTCATAATGCGTTTTACCAGTATGCCATATAATTTGTATATCTTCGGCTAATAGTAATTCTATTTTATCTGCAATAGCTTCATTGATAGCTTTAGCTCCAAGACTGCCTCCAGTGATAAAGATTGTTTTTTTATTGGGATTTAATTTGAAAAAATGAAACGCTTCTTCACGAGATACTATATTTTCTAAAAAAGATTCTCTTATTGCATTTCCAGTATAAATGATATCTGAATGGGTAAAGTATTTTTTGGACTCTTCATAGGATACAAAGATAGATTTAGCTGCGGAACTTAAGAATAAATTTGTTTTACCAGGTAGGGCATTTTGTTCTTGGATAAACGTAGGAATACCCATCCATTGAGCCATTTTCAATGTAGGTGCACTGGCATATCCACCTGTGCCTATGGCAGCATCAGGTTTAAATTTATTAATGATGCCCATGACTTTTATAAGACTTCTTAGAACCTTGAGAGGCAATAGAATATTTTTTATGAAATTAGAGAGCGTAAAGCCTCTTTGAAAACCAGCTATAGGGAGACCAATGATTTCGTAGCCACAGGCAGGCACTTTTTCCATTTCCATTCTGCCTTTAGCACCCACAAATAGCACGTTTATATCTGCCTGCTTTTTAAGTGCTTCCACTATAGCGATAGCTGGGAATATGTGTCCGCCCGTGCCACCACCAGATACTAAGATTTTTAATTTTTTATTTCCCATTTTTTATGCCACTATTTCACAAAATTTCAATTACCTCAACTCATTTTTGCAGACTTTCAATAATCTCACTTTCCAATTTTCTAATTGTTCCATTTTCAAATTCATCATCACATCATCTTACTATCACCTCAAATTACACCACTCCTTCCAATTCTAATTCTAAGTTATCCATATAATTTTCTTTGCTAGGGCTTTTACCTAGTTCATCTTCTTGTACACTTCGGCTAACACTTAGTATAATACCTAGCGCCATAGCTATAAAAATAATACTACTCCCTCCCATACTTACTAACGGTAAAGTGACTCCTGTAGCAGGCAATAATCCTATAGTAACTCCAATATTAAAAAAAGCTTGTATGACAATACTCAATCCTAAGCCTAATGCTAATAGGGCGCCAAACGTATACGGACTTTTCATCACTAAAACAATCACTCTAAACATCAGTGCGAGATATAGAAAAATAAGAAATAGCCCTCCAAATAGACTCCACTCTTCTACCACTATCGCAAACACATAATCTGAAAATGCATTTGGTAAAAAATTTTTCTGAGTACTATTTCCTGGTCCTTTTGGCAGCCAGCCGCCTCTAGCTATAGCTATATTCGCTTGTTTTACCTGATAGGAAACGTCTTTGTAAGATTTTTTGGCGTCTGCAAAAGATGTAATGCGCGATTTAGCTGTACTTAATCTTTTTATTAGAAATTCATCAGGGGCTTTGAGAACGAATAAGACTCCAAGGGCGACAAATACAAGACCAATAATTATAGTCCCAAAAAAATGTAGATAGCGAACTCTACCTAGAAACATCATAATCAAGGCAGTGACCATTATCATGATGGAGGTAGAGATGTTATCTATAAATACTAAAAATGCAATCAGCAATGTAACGCCCAGTGCAGGCAAAAATCCTTTTTTGAAATCACTGATTTCATTTTGATGCTTGCTGAGGTGTCTAGCTAGAAAAAGAATGAGTCCCAAACGCGCTAGATCGGATGCTTGGAAGGTCTGATTGATAAATGGAATTCGTATCCATCTACCGGCATCATTTACCTTAACTCCCATAAAAGACGCATAGAGTAGGGCAAGAATACCAAGAGGCAGCATTACCTTATAGAGTCCAGAGTAGTACTGGTAGGATATCTGATGCATAAACCACATGAACCCATATGCGGCAATAATGAGCGCTAAATGCTTAAAGAGATAGACATGAATATCTTTATTATCCTTTACTGCCAGAAGAGAGGTGCTGCTATAGACGGTCATGATACTGAATAGCGTCAATAGGGTAACGATAATCCAAATGGATCGATCACCTTGAAATGTTTTGCCTATTTGATGGATATAGCTCATAACTATGAAAAGGATATAGAATTATAAAAGTCTTACATTATCTTTAAATTGATCTCCTCTATCCTCATAGTTTTGAAACAAATCAAAACTAGCGCAGCATGGCGAGAGCAAAACAGCGTCTCCTTTCTCAGCCAGTTGTGAGGCGGAACGCACGGCATCCCTCATATTATCTGTACTGACGATTACATCGATTACTCCGCTGAATGCAGATTGTAATTTCAGATTATCCTCTCCCAGACATACGAGAGCTTTTACCCGTTTTTTTACCAAAGACATTAGGACTTCATAGTCATTACCTTTATCTACTCCTCCAGCTATCCATATCACATCTTTCTCCATACTCTCTAGAGCATACCAGGCAGAGTTGATATTAGTGGCCTTACTGTCATTAATATATTCTACTCCTTGAATAGTGAGTACAGATTCCAATCTATGCGGTATAGATTTAAAGGTCATGAATGCTTCACGCAATACCTCGTCGCGAATTTCTTCATGTCTGGCGGCTAATCCTGCGGCTAAAGAATTGTACTGATTGTGTTTTCCTTTGATGGTTAATTCGTTTGAAAGCATACTGAAGGTGGTTTGTAAAATGGTTATGAATAATTTATTTTCTTTTAAGTAGGCGCCTTCCTCCAGTTCTTTTTGGACAGTAAAGGCATATTTTCGTGCGAGTATTTCTGATGAATGAGTCTCCATATATTTCATGGTTTCCTCGTCATCTACACTGTAAATAAAGGTATCTGAGGCTGTTAAGTTTTTAGCAATCTTAAACTTTGATGCTACATAATTTTTCATTTCATAATTATATCTATCTAGGTGGTCTGGTGTAATATTTAGTAGAATAGCAATATCACATTTGAACTCATCTATATCATCTAACTGAAAACTACTGATCTCAATTATGTAATAGTCCTTAGGGTCTGTAGCTAGCATATATGCAAAACTGACACCTATATTACCAGCCATTCCTACATTAAATCCTGCGTATTTGAATATGTGATAGACTAGATTTGTGGTAGTTGTTTTGCCATTACTTCCTGTTATTCCTATAATTTTTCCATGACAATAAGGATAAGCAAATTCGATCTCGGAAACTACCTTGATCCCTTTGCTTCGTATTTTTTTCATAATATCAGCCTTATCAGGTATACCTGGACTTTTCATAATCACATCTGCTGATAGTATGATATCTTCAGAGTGTTGATTTTGCTCGTAAGATATGTGGTAGTCTTTAAGCATAGTTTTATACTTAGTGGATATAGACCCAAAGTCTGACACAAAGACTTCGTATCCTTTCTGTAAGGCAAGAACAGCAGTGCCTACACCGCTCTCTCCAGCTCCTAATATGACTATTTTCTTTTTCACTTAGTTCTATGTTTTTTATTCTATCTAACTTTTAGCAACACAATGGTGAGAATAGAGAGTAAAATTCCAACAATCCAAAATCTTGCAACAATTTTAGCTTCATGCATTCCTAGTTTCTGAAAGTGGTGGTGTAGAGGAGACATTAAGAATATTCTTCTCCCTTCACCATATTTTTTTCGACTATATTTAAAGTAGGCTACTTGCATCATGACCGATAGATTTTCTATGAGAAAAACGCCACATAGAATAGGAATGATTAACTCTTTACGAATAATGATGCAGATCGTAGCTATAATACCACCGAGTGCTAGACTGCCTGTATCGCCCATGAATATCTGCGCTGGGTAAGAATTCCACCACAGGAATCCCACACAGGCTGCCACAAAGGCTGATACGAAAATAACAAGCTCCCCTATGTTAGGGATATAGAGAATATTGAGGTAATCGGAAAAGATAATATTTCCTGTGAGATAGGTCAGAATAGCTATGGTAACTCCTGTGATAGCTGATATGCCAGTGCATAAACCATCTATGCCATCTGTAATATTAGCTCCATTCGAAACAGCAGTGATAATAAATATAAGTAGAATAGAAAATGGAATGAAATAGTATAGTGGATGGAACCCTAAAAACTCAAATACCTTGTCATAATTGAAATCATTTCCTTTGAGAAAGGGCACATTAGTCAATAGGGATTTGCTGTCATGTGAGTACCATAAACCATTTCTTTCTTCTCCTTTCCCCTTAATGACCGAGTCTGCTACTTCTATTTTTACAGGATTGTATTGATCATGAATTTTCCCATCGTTCAATGTGTAAACATATACTTTGGTTAAGTTTCTAACCTTTATATCAGGATGAAAATACATCATAAGTGAGACAAAAATTCCCACACCTATTTGGCCTATTATTTTGAATCGACCAGAGAGCCCTTCTTTATTTTTCTTGAATACTTTAATATAATCATCTATAAACCCGATGCCACCTAACCAGACAGAAACAATTAAAAGCATCCAGATATACACGTTGGTTAGGTTTGCGAAGAGTACTGTAGGAATCACAATAGAGGCTAGAATTAAAATTCCTCCCATGGTAGGAGTTCCTTTTTTCTCTATCTGTCCATGCAGACCTAGTTCACGCACAGTCTCACCAATTTGTTTCCTGCGAAGGAAATCTATAAATCGCTGACCATTGAAAATCATAAGGATAATACTGAGTATCACAGCCATACTTGCGCGAAAAGACAAATACTGAAATAGATTCGCTCCGGGAATTTTCCAGTGTTCATTTAAATAAGTGAATAGATGGTATAACATATATTACTAGTTTATTCTTCTGTGATGAGTTCTAAATTTTCTTTTAAGCATAACTTATCATCAAAAGGAAATTTCTCTCCCTTTATCTCTTGATATTTCTCATGTCCTTTTCCTACTAGAGCTATTACATCTTCGCCAGAGGCTAATAAACATGCTGTTTTGACTGCCTCTGCTCTATCTATGACGACTAGTGTCTTTTTTATATCAGTGATATTCAATCCAGATTTCATTTCATCAATAATATCTTTTGGATTTTCATTGCGTGGATTGTCGGAAGTTAAAATGACTCTATCGCTATATTTTGCAGCTAATTTGGCCATAATTGGACGCTTTTCCTTGTCTCTATTTCCTCCACAGCCTATGACGGTAATCAGTTTTCCTTTTTTATTGATTTTGCCTATTTCTACTAGCAATTTTTCTACAGCATCAGGTGTATGAGCGTAGTCTACGATACCCTTTACTTTCGTATTTTTTACTAATACTAGATCTATTCGACCTTCTACTGGCTCTAACTTTGAGAGTTGTAGCAATGCATTCTCTTTATTTATTCCCAATTCAATAGCTACGGCATAGCTGGTTAAAGCATTGTATGCATTGAATTCTCCGACTACCTTTAGGTGTATATCATGATCTCCGATTTTCACAAGCATATGCTTCATACTTGCCTCCATGATTTTTATGGTGTAATCCGCCATGGTATGCATGGCCATCGTCTTTCGTTTTGCTTTGGTATTTTGCTGCATCACTTTCCCGTTCTTATCATCTAAATTAGAGATGGTAAATGCAGTATTTGGCAGGTTATCGAAAAATTTTTTCTTGGCTTGCAGATAGTTTTGGAAAGTGAGGTGGTAATCAAGATGGTCGTGTGTAATGTTGGTAAAAACGCCTCCGCGAAACTGAATACCCGCTATGCGGTCTTGATCTATCGCATGGCTGCTAACCTCCATAAAGCAATAAGTGCAAGCTTTATCTACCATATACTGCATAGATTTCTGAATAGAAACTGCATCTGGTGTAGTATGAGTAGCCTGAATGATTTCCTCTCCTATTCGAATCTGAATAGTAGATAATAATCCAACCTTATAACCCAAACCTGTAAATAAATTAAATAGCATAGAAGCACAGGATGTTTTCCCATTCGTTCCTGTGATGCCAATTACTTGCAAATTTTCTGAAGGACGATCATAAAAATTAGAAGCGATTATGCCCAATGCATACTGACTATTTCTCACTTCTATATAGTTAACTCCCTCCAACCTCAATTCAGGAATACGTTCGCATATAATAACCTTAGCTCCCATTTCTACGGAGGTATTGATGTATTCATGCCCATCTACTTGCGTGCCTCTTGTAGCTACGAATAATGCGCCGGGAACTACTTTTCGAGAATCGAAAACGATAGAGTCTACAGATATATGGTCTAAGATACCAATGCTTTTTAGTATTTCAAGACCTTCTATTATATCTATTAGTTTTTTCATTTAGTTTTTTATTTAGCCTAATGAAATTTTAACCTCTACGCCTTTCCATACCCGCTCTCCTGGTTGAACTGATTGTGTTTTCACTCTACCTTTACCTTCTACGACTACTCTCAATCCCATAGATTCCAGCAGGTATACTGCATCGCGAACATTGAGTTGAACTACGCTAGGCATGATAGATTTAGCAGAGTAGTAATTAGGCTTAACTACGAGTTTGTTTTTTGAAGCTATGGCTGTCACCATATCAGTATTGACATTATTGGAAAGTATGTCCCAGTCAAAATAGTTAGAGATTCTATCAATTTCTGACTTTAGGCCTTTTATGGTCGATAGAAATAAGGCATCCTTATTTGATTTCAATGAAGGATGTATAGTCTCATCAGTTGAGTAAAGTCTATCCGCAATATCTTTAAAGACAGGAGCTGCCACGCTACTGCCATAGTATCCAATATTTATATCTGGTTTATTTACTACCACTATACCAGCATAGACTGGATTTTGAGCTGGGAAATAACCAACAAAACTTGCTTGATATTTTTTCTCCCGAAAACCTTTATTATCATCGGCTATAAGATTAGTGCCTGTTTTCCCCGCTATTTTATAGTATTGGTTGCGTATATTGCTAGCAGTGCCTGAATCCACTACGCCTTCTAGCATTTTTCTTACAGCGGCTATTGTAGCTGGCTTGGCTATTTGTTTATTCAAAATTTTTGGTTCATACTTTTCTATCACCTTGTCATTATCTCGGATTTCTTTAATAATATGGGGCTGCATAAGTTTTCCGTTATTAGCTACAGCAGCGTATAGTCCTAAAACCTGCAGAGGGGTCATTCGAATCTCATATCCTATAGACAAAAAAGGTAGGGTCACTCCAGACCATTTTTTGACAGGACTCAGGATAGGGGTAGACTCTCCTTTAATACCTAGTCCATAAGGTTTAGTTAAATGAAATTGCTCCAGTTTTTCATAGAAGGCTTCTTTATTTTTATGAAAATGTTTGTATACAGGCTTGGATATTCCTACATTGGATGATATCTCTAAAGCCTTAGCTAGAGTTACTGAGCCACTTACTTTGTGATCATCTTTCAGCGTCAGATCATAGTATTTGTGCTCTCCATTCTCTAAATCTATCAATGTATTCTCATCGCAATATCCTTCATCTATAAGAGCCATAACGGAGGCTAATTTCATTACAGAACCTGGTGCGTTCAGTTCATTGATAGCATAATTTTTTATCTCTTTGTATTGACCATCTTTAGTCCGCCCTATGTTGGCTATCGCTTTTATTTCACCTGTTTTTACGTTCATGAGTATGACGCTCCCATGATCCGCTTTATGATTAACTACGGACTTATATAGTGAAATCTCTGCAATATCCTGCAAGTTGACATCGATAGTGGTATAGACATCTAGGCCAGGTTTGGAGCCAAACTCACTGTTGTCATTCACTGGCATGTAGACTCCACCAGCTACTTTTTGCATCAAAACCTCTCTATTTTCTCCAGATAGTTCTTCATTGAGCATGCCTTCTATGCCTATCATTGTTTTGCTATTTGAAGACACATAGCCGATAGAGCGCTTAGCCAATTCCCCGAAAGGTAATTTCCTTGAATTACTCTGAATTGTAATAAAACCAGATTTATTTTTATCCAATTTAAATAGAGGTATCTCTCTTATTTTTTTGAAATCTTGAAACATGACATTCTTCGCTAGGAGCAGATGTCGTGCATTCGTATTTCTAGCTTGTCCCAAATAACTTTTCCATTCTGCTTTCGATTTTTCTGGTATATAATAAGAGAGTAAAAGACATAGACTATCTATATGGCGCTTCCATACGGTGTCTGTAAGACCTTTCGCTTTGGTATCCATACGTAATTCAAACGTGGGTATAGTAGTCGCTAAAATTCGAGAGTCTTCTGTAAAAATATTTCCTCGTTCAGCCTCAATTTTCACCTGAAAGAGGGTGAGATCTTCGCCTAGCTTTTTCCAATAGCCGTCATGTGCTGTCTGCAATTGCAGTATTTTGTATATAAACAATCCTGATATACAAATCAGAATGGCAAATACAAAATAAGCCCGACTTACTAAGTTAATCTTGTCGTTGATAATCTTTCTTTTTTATGGTCATTTTATAGGGTGGCATATCGAGTTCTTGCAGTCCCATGGTCTTCGCTCTCGGGAGCACCTCGGTTAATTTACTATCGTACATGAGATCTGATTTTATCGTCAGATAATCCCATCTTAGTTCTTTTAATTCTTTAGCTTTTTTATTTATATCTCTCACGAGCTGCTGTGCCATATGACTATTCCATATATAAATCATGCATAACAGGAAAGAGAAAAATAGAAATTGAATATTCTTAGATATTTTCTCAAACACCCTCTGAACCAATTCTTCTAAACTTAAATTTTTCTCTATTGTTGCCAAGAATTCACGAATTAATTTTTACTTTATCTTTTTCTTATTTGCCGTAAAGACATAATGACGATAGGTATACTTCAATTGGTTATATTTCAAATTTTCTTTTTTAAAGCTGAAGCGCAACAAATTCAGAGTTTAAGTATTATATTTTGGCTGACTCAATTACTCATTTTTAAATTATCATCCTTCTCTTTCCATTACTCTTAGCTTAGCGCTTCTACTGCGTGGATTTATTTTCAGCTCTTCTACTGATGGTCCTATTGGTTTTTTATTACATAATTTCCATGGCCATACTGGTCTTTTTCCGAATATATCTGTAGTAGGTTCATCGTTGAATTCTCCATACTTCATAAAATTTTTCACTGCTCTATCTTCGAGCGAATGAAATGTAATGATGGAAATTCTTCCGCCTACTTTGATATGTTTAGAACTAGTCTCAAGCATGCGCTCTAGCGAAGGTAGTTCGTGATTTACCTCCATTCTTATTGCCTGATATATAGGTGCAGCATAACTTTCAAAGGTTCCAAACTGTATACTTCTTAATACTTCGTTCAGGTCATTGCTCTTCTGAAATTTCTGAGTATGCCTTAGTTCTACTATTTTTTGAGCTAGTGTTTTGGCATTTCGCACCTCCCCATATCGCTGGAATATTTGTTGTAGCATTTCTTCGGAATAGCTATTGAGAACATCCTTAGCCGAAGTGGTCATGGATTTATCCATTCGCATATCTAAGTCTATTTCTGGTCGATAACTAAATCCACTCGCATCATTATTAAGCTGAAATGAGGATACTCCTAAATCAGCCAATACGCCATCAACCTCTTGGATACCAATAGCTAAAAGATAATCGCAGGCATGCTCAAAATTCTGATGTATAAGCATAAGTCGATCATCATCTATGCGATTTTGAAGTGCACTTTCGTCTTGATCAAATGCATATAATCGGCCATCGGGTCCTAGCTTTTCTAGAATTAACTTTGAATGCCCGCCACCACCATAGGTCATGTCTACATAGACACCGTTTGGTCGAATATGGAGGCCATCTATCGATTCATTTAAAAGAACACTTTTGTGATATTCCATTGTATCACGGATCTATAGTTTCTTCATTGTCTCCCATGACACGCTCTGCCAATTCTTCGAATGAAGAACTATCTGATAGACTGATCATGCTGTTATATTTTTTCTGATCCCACAATTCGTAATAGTCTTTGACCGGTGTGAGTATAATGTCCTTTTTCATATCAGCAAACTCAAGTAATTGATTCGGGATATTGATTCGGTCACTTGCATCTAAAGAGCAGATGGTAGCTCCACTATAAAATTTCCTTACAAATTCTCGCTTCTCTCTATTGAAGGTGTTGAGTTTATCGACTTTGGCTTTAACCACTTCCCATACATCATATGGATATAGGGTAAGGCAGTTTTCAAAACCTCGATTGACTACGAATCTATTTGCGGCACTGTCCGACATAGCCTCTTTCAAGGCTGTAGGAATTCTCATTCTGCCTTTGTCATCGAGTTTGATTACTATTTCTCCTAAAAATGCCATTTCAATTCTAAAATCTCCACAAAACTACACTTAATTTTTATTTAGCTCCACATTTTCCCACTAATTTTCCCATAAAAATTTACACATAATTAATAATCTATGTGGATTTAATGTTGATTATCTCTAGAGCTATTATAAACAAAGAATCTAAAATATGGATAACTGAACTAGCATTTTCAGAGTCAGTGGATAAGTTCTATGCTATCGATAAACAATGAAGTGGCAATCGGTGGGTAAAATTTAATAGTTTTGTATTTAAATAATTAAAATCCACAATGAAAATAACCATTTGGCATAATAATGTCTGCTCCACCAGTAGAAAAGCGCTCGATTACCTGCAGAACCAAGGACACGAAGTCAGCGTTCGCAACTATTTAATTGAACTTCCTTCGATAGGTGAGCTCCAACAAGTGTTAGAAAAGCTACATCACGAGGCTCCATACATATTAAGAAAAAAAGACAAGGTGTTTCAGGAAAAATTTGCGGATAAAACACTCTCAAATTCAGAGTGGATTCAAGCTATGCACGAAAATCCGTCGATTATTGACCGTCCAATTGTTATATCGGATAAAAAAGCCTGGCTAGCTAGACCATTTGAACAATGGGTGACAGAGTTTAATACTATTTAGTAGATATTTAGAAATTCCCAAGCTCTCTTTTCAGTCC
>CANESS010000005.1 GCA_947441115.1 Saprospirales bacterium
ATAAATCCAATGTCCGTTTTGACCATAAAAACAGAAAACAATTGGACTAATAAGGTTGATGGAAAATTTGGTAGCGAGTGGGGGACTTGAACCCCCGACCTCCGGGTTATGAATCCGACGCTCTAACCAGCTGAGCTAACTCGCCAAAAAGGAGTGCAAAACTAAGATTTTTTTCTACATTGAAGCATTTTTTTATAGAAAGGTCATACTTAAGCTATATAATGACTGCTCAAATGTATCTGACTCCCGAGAAGTCTTTCTACTAATTCTTATGCGGTATCAGGCATTCTTCTGTATATTTGAAATTAAATTATTCAATTCCCTTTCTGTATTTATCTCTAATCTATAAGTACTAAACAAAACTAAATTAAACAAACTTGTTGATGCGTCTTAGTCTCTTTCTAGCCCTTTTTCAGCCTGCTCTAGTCTTTTCTCAGAGTGTAGAGCTTACCATAAAGGATATGGAGACCAAAAAAGTGATCCCTGCCGCTACTATAGCCTATAAAAAGAAGCCAATAGCCAAGGCAGATATGCAAGGCAAGGCCAATGTATCACTAGATTATAAAATGGTCTGGGTCTATGCCATGGGGTTTGATACTGCCGAGGTGGTGCTGGGTAGCACCCAACAAATCGTATACTTATACAAGAAAGATAATAAACTGAAAGAAGTCACCATCAAGCCATGGATAGATGAATATGCGAATAGCTTGATCAAAAAAATGATGGATAAGGCAAAAGAAAATCACCCAGATAGATTGGCTTCTTATCAGTTCTATACGTATAGTAAATTTACTGCAGATGCAGAGGCGGATACGTCCAAACTCAAACTGGAAGCTAAGGATACCGCAGAATATAAGGAAGGCAAGGATTTTCTGAAGAATAATAAGATTTTTGTTTGGGAAAGAGCCTCTATTTTCAAACATGATAAAAATCTAGGGACAAAAAAAATACTTCTCAACTCGAATATGAGTGGCTTTAAAATGCCTATCTACGAATTGCTCGCCATATCACTGGATGAGGTTAATTTTCTACCTCGAATTTTTAGAGGCGATGCCTATAAGGAATACTACTTCCGAATAGAAGATAGTTTTCAGCTGAATGGACGAAAAACCTATGAAGTGGCTTTCTTTCCCTTTAAAAAGACGAAGAATAAACGCAGCAGACATGGCTATGTGCACATAGATGCTCTGACTTATGGTTGTATGGCTTATAAAGGTACGACCAAGCAGGCTTTCTTTGAATTGCATAATCAACTGATAGAAAATAAGGTATTTACCAAGACGCTTTTTGTCAACTTGACCAATAGTATGGTGCAGCTAAATAACTTTAATACGAATACCATATACAAGCTCAAAGTTGAAAATGTAGAAGTTCCGAAAGTCTATACTAAAAGTGATTTTAAAGGATATGATGCGGAGATATCATCCAGTCTCAATGATAAATCATCCGAGGACTTACTGGTCAAATTGAGAGGAGCAGACACCCTCCTAGAGCGAGAGAAGAATACCTATACAGCGCTAGATAGTATTGTGAAGAAGCAGAATTTAGAGTCTAAGCTTAGACTATTTCTAGCGTTGAGAAATGGCTATGTCAGACTTGGTAAGATTAGTTTGTCTATAGTAGACCTACTGCAGTTTAACCGCTACGAAGGATTCCGTTTGACTCTCGCAGGGGAGACGAATTATAAATTCCACCCTAAATTATCTTTTAACGGACTACTGGGATATGGCTTCGGTGATCAAGTATTTAAATACAAGTTGGGTTCATCTTTTATGGTAAATTATCAGAATCAATCTAAATTATCTATACAATATGAGACTGAAGTCTATCCAGCGGGCAGAGCTTTTTCTAACTTGGGCTCCAAAATGGAAAAGTTTAATCATTTAATGAATGTTTGGTTTTTTGATAAATACTATCAATCTCAAAGTCTTAGTCTAGGCTATCAGAGTGATTTATATAAATATCTAGAACAGAAATCTACCATCCAATACGAGCGTGTATCGGCGAATTTCCCTTATACTTTTTTAGGGCAGACGATCGATGGACTTGAATTTGTCAATTTCAACCTCGATCTCAAATACTATCCGAAAACTAAATATCTAGTCACTCCAGAAGGTAAGCATAAAATTAGCTCTAAACCCACAGTCATTGCGCTCAATTATGCATACAGGCATCCAGTTAATACGGTCTTGAATCCTTACCATACCTTAAGTATAGAAGGAAAGTCTAGCTTCAAGTCACCACTCGGCAAGACGGAATTCTCTACTTGCCTAGGATATATGCATGGCTCGGGATCTCTCATTTCGCTATTTGAAGGATTCGGGAGTTCGAATAGAAATACCGACCTTATAACGACCTTTGGGCTTGGTTCGTATCGATTTTTTGAAACCATGAAGCCATCTAGTTTTTATTCCGATCAGTATGCGAGTTTGTTCGTCAAGCATCATTTACCCAATATTTCACTCAATTATCGATATGAACTAAGACTATCTTTAATATATAAAACATTATTAGGCGGTCTTAGAGACCCATCAAAGCATAGCCTTCCGCTAGCTGCGCCTAATGAATTATATCAAGAAGGAGGCATAGAATGGGATGATATCATCAATAAATTTCCAATTGGTCTAGGATTTTATTATCGATTTGGCGCTTATTATCATGGTGAATTTAAAGATAATTTTGCGGCTAGACTTCTCATAAGACTTTAAAAATTAAAAAGATGAATCTTCGACAACTCTTTCTCTCTCATATCGCTCAGACTACTCCGAATCCTCTCGCCATAGAGGTGGAGCGAGCCGAGGGAGTTTATCTCTATGGACCAGACGGCAAAGAATATATGGATATGATATCCGGTATATCGGTGAGTAATGTTGGTCACTGCCACCCTCAGATAGTACAGGCTATTCAAGAACAGTCTGCCAAATTCATGCATCTCATGGTTTATGGGGAATACGTCTATTCTCCGCAGACCAAATTAGCAGAGGCTTTGATAGAGGTCTTACCACCGAGTTTAGATAATTTCTATTTTACCAGTTCGGGAACAGAAGCTACGGAAGGAGCCTTCAAACTCGCGAAACGCTATACTGGTCGAGCAGAGATTATCTCCTGCTTTCAATCCTATCATGGCAGTACCGCAGGTGCTTTGAGTGCCATGGGTGATGAAACCTATCAAACAGCCTTTCGTCCCTTGGTGCCCGGCCATAGTCATATTCGATTTAATGAAGTGGAGGATATAGCCAAAATCACCGAACACACAGCGGCTGTCATCATCGAATTGATATCTGCTGAGAAAGGTGTCATTATTGGGGATTACAATTATTTTCAACTTCTCAGAAAGCGATGTACCGAGGTAGGTTGCCTATTGATTTTCGACGAAATACAAACGGGTTGTGGTCGAACGGGAACTATGTTTGCTTTCGAGCAATATGATGTCATCCCCGATATATTATTGATAGGAAAAGGATTCGGAGGCGGTATGCCTATCGCGGCATTTATAGCCTCGCACTCTGTCATGAAAACATTGAGTTTCGATCCTATCTTAGGACATATATCTACTTATGGAGGCAATGCGGTTTGCTGCGCTGCTGCACTGGCTTGTTTGCGTATTTTGAAGGAAAAAGGCTTCATTTTAGAGGTAGAAAGTAAAGGTTTCTATTTACAACAATCATTGGAAAGAATAGGATTCTCAAAAATTAGCAGAAGAGGCCTTCTCCTCGCCGTCGATCTAGGTTCACAGGAGAAAAATTTCAAATTAATCGATCAATGCATTCAAAATGGCATCATTACCGACTGGTTTCTGTTCAATACGCAGTCCATGCGCATCTGCCCGCCTCTAACTATAAGCTATGAGGAAATAGATAAGTTTATTAGGAAAATGGAGGAGGTTAAATTGAATTTTTAAATTCATAGAAATCGTTGATTTAAAATTTCATCTTTAAATCCCAAGTATATCTATAAACTCATAGTTTTGCTTCTAATTATTTAAATTCTAATTTAGTCGTATTTTGTATAAAAAAGTAACCATCAAACCGCAGCGTGAAGCTAGTCTTCAGCGATTTCACCCTTGGATATTTTCAGGTTCTATACATTCTGTAGAGAAAGGAACTAAAAATGGTGATGCCGTCATTCTCATCAATGTCAAAGGTGAAAAACTGGCTGTAGGCCACTATTTTGAAGGTTCAATTGCGGTGCGCATATTAAGTTTTGATGGAGATCAGTCGATAGAAAATATCCTAAATGACAAATTGAAAAAAGCCTATAGCTATCGCCAGCAGTTGGGGCTAGTCGACAATCCCAACACAAATTTATATCGGCTCATTCATGCGGAAGGGGATGGTCTGCCCGGTCTTATCATAGATATCTATGGACATACTGCCGTCATTCAGTGCCACACAGTGGGTATGTATCAGCATCTGAGCTCTATAGAGGAGGTCTTGGTCGGTCTCTATGGTTCGGCTATTCATATTTTTGATAAATCGAGTGATCTGATATCTGAAGCAAAAGAGAAGAATTATATCCGAGGCAGTTATCAGCGGGAAAACTGGGTAGAAAATGGATATCAGTTCGATATAGACTGGGAAAAAGGGCAGAAAACTGGCTTTTTCATAGATCAGCGAAATAATAGAAAAGCATTGCAGGCCTATTGTCGGGGAAAGAAGGTTATGAATCTATTTAGCTATAGCGGAGGGTTTTCTATCTATGCGCAGGCCGCAGGGGCAGCTAAGGTGGTATCCATAGATGCTTCTGCGAATGCCAATGAGATTTGTAAACGAAATTTTAAATTGAATTTCAATACCGAACATGAGGCTATCACTGCGGATGCACTGGATTATATGAAAGATATGAGCCAGGAATTTGATGTGATCATACTAGATCCACCTGCTTTCGCCAAACACCTCTCTGCCAAACATAAAGCTATCCAAGCCTATAAGCGCATCAATCTTCAAGCTATGCGACATATTCAGAAAGGGGGAATTTTATTTACCTTTTCCTGTTCACAAGTCATTGACGCACTCACCTTTAGAGATACCGTGGTGGCCGCTGGCATAGAGTCTGGCAGAACGATCCGCATAGTGCAGCAGCTATCTCAGCCCGAAGATCATCCTATCAATCTCTTTCACCCAGAGAGCAATTATTTGAAGGGATTGGTGCTTTATGTTGAGTAGTTTTTTGGATCTCAATGAATTTGAGTAACTAAAATTTAAATCTACTCCATTACACGTCTTTCCACAAAAATAAAATTGTCTAGGCCGTCGAAAAATAAATTTCATTTTATGTGGAATCTAGATTAAAATCAATTTGCTATTCAAAAAAATAAATTTATGAATCGTCCACTCGTTCACCCTGCCTCAGAAAAGGAAGACCAAGCCTTTCAAGACTTGATTGAATTTTTTAATGAGACCTTGGGCTTCTGCCCTAATAGTGTCAAAACGATGTATCATAGATCGGCAATCGCCTATGCTTTTATAGCATTAAATAAGGCCGTGATGGAAAATAAAGGTCGTGTGACCAGTTCCTTAAAGCGATTGATAGGTTATGTCAGCAGCAATGTGGCGGGTTGTAGGTATTGTCAGGCACACACGATTCGCGCTGCGGAGCGCTATGGAGCTGAAGCAGAACAATTACAGAATATTTGGGAGTTTAGAACACATTCAGCTTTTTCAGAAGCAGAGAGAGCCGCCCTTGAATCCGCATGGGTGAGCTCTATGGTACCCAATGCAGTAGACGATACTATAGCTAAAAATCTTCATAAGTATTGGGATGAAGGTGAAATCGTAGAAATACTAGGGGTGGCAGCTCTCTTTGGCTATCTCAATCGCTGGAATGATTCTATGGGCACAGAAATAGAAGATGGAGCCGTGGAATCTGGAGATAAATTCTTAAAAGACAAAGGCTGGTCCACAGGGAAGCATCGGTATTAAAACTCAAAATAACTACCTACAAACTGATTCTTGGTTTTGTCACTATAGGTTTTCAGCTCATAAAGGTCGTTAAGACCATAGATAGGTCTATGACGAAGGATATCATCCGCTTGCCATTTCAGAATATAAGGGTGTTTTCTCAGCTCGTCTTCAGTAGCAGTATTGATGTTGATTTTTAGGATACGACCTTTTTTTAAATTTAAATAGGGTTTAATTTTCTGAAAGCTAGAGTCTGGAAATCGGTACAGCTCTGCAATCTGGGCTATGTCTATGTAGGCGCCTAATCTTTCTCGCTTCTCAATAAATTTTTTGGCAAAATAATCTCCTATGCCCGGTAGGGCTTTCCATTCGTCTAGACTAGCGGTATT
Organism: Saprospirales bacterium; assembly: GCA_947441115.1. Classification (GTDB taxonomy): domain Bacteria; phylum Bacteroidota; class Bacteroidia; order Chitinophagales; family JADJOU01; genus CHPMRC01. Next base: position 6,290 of record CANESS010000005.1, read on the forward strand.
GATATCTATAGGTTTAGGTTCTGCTCTAGTATAACTTTTGGATTCTTTGGAGTAGGAAGAAGCCTCGCTTTGGATGAGAATATAAGGAGCTAGTCTCTGATATAACTCAGTGGAGACGCTATATATTTTTTTGACATCTTCTTTCCTTCTAAATTGTCCACCTTTTTTGCGGTAGTTTATGAGGATATTGGCAGCCTTCGCGCTAAAGCCCAATCGAACTAGATCATCGTGACTGGCGGTGCTGGGATAGAAAGGAAAAAGGGATGAGGTTGTATTCTGAGAATGGAACGTTGTAGTTGCTCCCTTGTCATTAGGAGTTAAGTTAGATTTTACGATTTCAAGATTATCTGGCGCAGCTAAATATTGATTATCCAGTACATAGAAACCTAGTTTGATGGCAAGACTGAAAGTTAGAATTAGTCCAACAGTTTTTCGTTCCTTAGCAATGATATCGGTCAATTCATTGACCAATTTTTTTAGATTTTCAGCATTCATATTCCCCAATATAAATGTTTAATTTGTGTTTATCTTAGGTATCGATCCAGATAGTCTTGGATTTGATTATTTTTTATTTTAGTATAAATATCTTTGTCCTTGGCCATTTCTTCTAGCATAGCATATTGTTTTTTACCTATGTCATAAGCAAAGGCATAAGACTCATTGGAAAACGATACATACTGATACATGGAGGTATAGTTGTAAGTAGGATTTTCCATGATTTCGTGCTCTATCTGCTTCATCTCCAGAAATTCTGGTATCCCCACCTTATCTCTCATCTCGATAAAGTTATCCAAAGCCATCTGGGCGATAGCGTCTCCATTTTCTTTTCTCTGTTGAGAATAGGCTTGAAACAATTCGTTTTGGTCTGGATATATATCGATGAGTTCGTCTAAAATTCTCGCATCTTCAAACCCACAGTTCATGCCTTGACCGAAAAATGGAACTATGGCATGAGCTGCGTCTCCTAATAGCAAGGAATTTTTATGATGCCATGGATAACATCTTACCGTAACCAAAGCCGATGTCGGATTTTTAAAGAAATCTTGTATAAGACTGGGCATAAGCGCAGCCACATCCGGAAAATATTGGTCAAAATAAGCCTTGACTTGCGTTTCGTTATTCAAATCATCAAATGCCATTTCCCCTTCAAAAGGTAAAAATAAGGTGCATGTAAAGCTACCATCTAGGTTGGGAAGGGCTATCATCATAAATTGACCTCTCGGCCAAATATGTAATGAGTTTTTATCTAATAAAAATTCATCATTAGGGCCAGCAGGTATAAAAAGTTCTTTATAACCATAGTCTATATAATACTGGGAATATTGAAATCTTGGCACAGTCTGAATAGCCTGTCTCACTCTGGAAAATGCACCATCGGTACCCATGATGAAATCGGAAGCTATCGTATTATCTTCTTGAGTCTGGGTATCTGCGAAATTGATTTCGGACTTTTGAAAATCAATATTTTTGCAAAACTGATTGAAATGAAAATCTACATTTTCATATGAATCCGCTAATTCGACTAGTTTTTTGTTGAGTTCTCCGCGTGAAACGGAATATATAGCTTGATTTTCTTTGCCATACGGCTGATAATTTACTGTGCCATCTATCATATGAATAGCCCGACCATACATTGGAATGGCTATTTTTTGGATTTCATCATCTAGTCCTATCTTTTCTAATGCTGTCCAGCCACGAGTGCTCAATGCCAGATTAATACTCCTGCCGCCTATATAACCCACTTTTCGCATATCGCCTCGGCTTTCATATACGTCTACCTTATAGCCTCTGCGCTGCATATAGCATGCTTGCAATGCACCTACTAATCCACCTCCTATTATTGTTACTTTTTTTTGACTCATTATAAAAATCTATGTTAGCAAATATAGAAAAAATTTTCTTAAAAATTAGCTCATTTGACTTCTTTTTCATTTTGATTTGGGGTTTTTTAACCCTTGATAGAAATTTAAACCTAGATAAATGATTTATCCTACTTTTATCGCTCTACTGATATGGAAAAATTCAAAGATTTAAAATCAAGTTTTGAGGCCTTTATAACCTCTCATTTACCTAAAATAGCTCCTAAAGAGCTTTATGAACCCTATCATTATATTGTAAATTTAGAAGCTAAGCGAGTTCGTCCAGTCATGCTTTTAGCAACCAAGCGCTGTTTCGCCTCTTTGGGAGAAGATGATTTTTACGCAGCTCTAGCTATAGAGCTATTTCATAATTTTTCCTTGATGCACGATGACATTATGGATAAATCTGAAACCCGCCGTGGACAAGCTACTGTGCATAAAAAATATGGAGATAATAGTGCTATTCTTTCGGGTGACGCGCTTCTTATATTGAGTTACAAGTTGCTAGAAAACATTGCGAATAAAGTGCATTTTCTATCGATATACCGCCTCTATAATAAGACAGCAACTGAAATATGCATAGGTCAGCAGCTTGACATGAATTTTGAATCTGAACTCCTAGTTTCAGAGCCAGAATATCTGATGATGATAGAACATAAAACGGCAGTTTTATTAGCTACTAGTATGAAAATTGGAGCTATTTTGGGCGATGCTAATTCGACGGATTGTGATGCATTTTATAAATTTGGCTTAGCTATAGGCATGGCATTTCAGATTCAAGATGATTTGCTAGATACCTTTGGAGAGACAGCATCTGTAGGTAAGCGCATAGGTGGTGATATCTGTAATAATAAAAAGACTCTTCTGTATATCTATGCACTGCAGAATGCACATAAAACACATAAAGAATTACTTCTTCAGTGGTCTCAAACCAATGAGTTTAATGAGATGAAGGTAAATGAAATTACTCAAATTTTCATTGATTCAGGGGCAAAAGACTATGTCATTCGCAAGAGAGATTTATATTATCAAGAAGCACTGAAAAGTATTGAATTCGCCTCTATATCTAAAGAGGATAAAGATTATTTAATTAAATTTGCCCAAAAGGCAGTCGATAGAATAAAATAGAATGGAGGCAATAGATCATTGGTACGCTGATTTTAAATATAATTGGAAGAAATTTCTCTCCAAGCGAAGCAACTTTATCGAGTTGTTTTTCTGTGTTATTTATTTCTTATTTGTTTCCTTTCTTTTCAAAAAGTATCTCGTGGTCTATGAGACCATTCCCGGGATACAGCTCTATGATATCTTGTTAGAATATTTTAAGCCAGCCGATGTCTCGGTTTATATTTTTGTCTTATTGTACACGATTATTTTTTATAATTATTTATACTTACTGGCATATCCCAGAATGTTGGTTTGTTTCTTTATTTTTTATGCTACCTGCTTATTCATTCGGTTTATCCTATTGACTTTTATCAATCTAGAGCCACCGTTGATGTATCAAGAATTTTCTGATCCCATATTATCATCCAGTACCTATGAGGGTATTAAAATTACGAAAGACTTATTTTTTAGTGGGCATATGGTCACTGCATTTTGTAGTTATTTCGCTATGCCCAATCGTATCCTAAAGATAGTATTTCTTCTAGGAAGCATTGCGCTAGCTATTTTATTGATTATTCAGCACGTCCATTACACTATAGATATTCTAGGGGCATATGTAGCCGTGTTTTTGATATACAGAGTTTACTACGAAAAAATATATAAGCACTCTAAGTTAACGTATCAATATTCAAAGGAAATAACTAATTACTGATGAGCATAGGAGAAAATAGGAATATAGATGAAATGAAGCTGAAAATTTCACAATGGAAAAGGCTGCGATCGACCATTCATCTTGGCGGTGGCCAAAAAGCTATAGATAAGCAACATGAACAAGGAAAATTGACAGCTAGAGAGCGCATAACCTTATTGTTAGATAAAAATACAAACACTATTGAAATTGCTGAATTCGCAGGCTATGAAATGTATGAAGATGTGGGAGGCTGTCCGTCTGGAGGCGCAGTAGTCGTTATGGGATACGTGTCTCGCAGACTGGTCATCATCGTAGCCAATGATGCCACAGTAAAGGCGGGTGCTTGGTTTCCTATTACAGCTAAGAAAAATTTACGTGCCCAGGAGATAGCTATGGAGAATAAAATTCCTATTATCTATTTAGTAGATAGTGCTGGGGTATTTCTTCCTATGCAGGATGAGATTTTTCCGGATAAAGAGCACTTCGGTAGAATGTTTAGAAATAATGCCAAAATGAGTGCCATGGGAATTCCTCAGATAGCGGCAGTCATGGGAAGCTGTGTAGCAGGAGGTGCTTATTTACCCATAATGAGCGATGAATCTCTGATAGTAGATAAGACGGGAAGTATATTTTTAGCGGGTTCTTACTTAGTGAAAGCAGCTATAGGAGAGGATATCGACAATGAAACCCTTGGTGGAGCTACTACCCACTGCGAGATCAGTGGAGTTACGGATTATAAAATGGAAAATGATCAGGCTTGTATAGAGAAAATACGAAGTTTAGTAGATAAGTTAGGTCATAGAGTCCAGACTGGTTTTGATCGAATAGAATCGCAACCTGCTGTTGGAGACGAGGATGCTATTTATAAATTCATATCCGAGGATAATTCAAAGCCATATGACACACAAGAACTCCTGAAAACTATCGTGGATAAAGGAGAAATAGATGAATATAAAGCCCTCTATGGTCAGTCTATAGTATGCGCTTATGCACGAATAGATGGCTGGTCTGTGGGCATAGTAGCCAATCAGCGTAAAGTGGTCAAGAGCAAGAAAGGGGAGATGCAATTTGGAGGAGTTATCTACAGCGATAGTGCAGATAAGGCCGCTCGATTTATCATGAACTGTAATCAAAAAAGAATCCCACTCGTTTTCCTTCAAGATGTGACTGGATTTATGGTAGGATCGAGAAGTGAACACGGCGGTATTATTAAGGATGGAGCTAAATTGGTGAACGCAATGGCGAATTCTATTGTACCGAAATTTACTATCATCATAGGAAATAGCTATGGAGCTGGCAACTATGCCATGTGCGGCAAAGCCTATGATCCGCGCCTTATCTATTCATGGCCTACGGGAAAAATGGCCGTAATGGGCGGTTCTCAGGCAGCCAATACGCTTCTACAAATCCAAGTCGCTGCATTAAAGAAAAAAGGGGAGGAAATAGATGAAGAAAAAAAGCAAGAAATGCTTAAAAAAGTGACAGATCAATATCTAAAAACTACGACTCCATACTACGCCGCAGCCAGATTATGGACAGATGGCATCATGGATCCGGCAGATACACGCAAGGTGATTTCCATGGGTATCGAGGCAGCAAATCATGCACCGATTCCAGATCAGTACATTTTAGGTGCTATACAAACATAGTTAATTCTTATGCGGATAGTTATCGATAAAATTTTGAATGTAAAATAATGGAGAACCAAAACTTACAGCTAAAAACTAAAAACTATTTTGTCTATCATATCGCTATCTTCTGACCTAGGTAATAACAACTTTGCTTTGGCTGAGTTTAAGGCCAGTATAGCTCAGCGTTTTTCTCAGCATCAAGTTTTAGACCTATTTCATAATCAGGAAGTTTATGATATCGAAAGCATAGCTTATCAGTTGCTAGGCGCATTAAATACCTTCCCTGAGGGTTCTATTCATGTAGTATACAATAAATATGCTGTTCAAAATTCAGATATTCTTATCACTAAATTGAATAATCAGTTCATTTTAGCGCCGAATAATGGCATACTGTCATTGATTCACTTCTTAGACTTTCAAAGCAAGGTCTATCAGATAGATGGGCTGCAAGTGAAGAAGGAAACTTACCAGTCATGGTTGGATGCCTTAGGTTCTTTGATCGACGATAGAATACCTCCTGCGGCTATAGAGACCAATAATTTCATTCAGACCAAGCCCTTTCAATCGGACTTGTTTTTTATGGATACGAAGATGATTACCCGGGTATTACATACGGACTCCATAGGGAATATAGTTCTCAATATACAAAAGGAAGAATTTTATAACTACATGGCTGATCGTGCTTTTTTCATCTCCTTCATCAGTTCTAAAATTTACCAACTATCACCAAACTATGCTACTACATATAATCCGAATCGTATAGGCGCTATTTTTAATGCCACAGGGTTTTTAGAGCTATTTATGATAGGAGGAAATCTCGCAGAGCTGTTTAGTGTCAATAAATGGAAGAACAATAAATTGGAAATACTCATAGACCATGATACGAATCGTGAAATTAACTTTCAACCCCGCGCATAGGCAGGATTTTATAGACTTAGTAGTCCAATACAAAGACCAAATCGGCTCCTATCCCGGCTGTCATGGGGTAGATTTTCTCAATGATAGACTGAATGAAAATATTTTCTTCACCTACAGCCACTGGCAAGCCCCCGAAGCCCTAGAAGCCTATCGAAATAGTGAACTCTTTAATGACGTCTGGTCGCAGGTCAAGGTCTGGTTCGCCGATAAGCCCGAAGCCTGGTCGGTAGAGGAGATGGGGGTGATTATTAAGTGATAAGTTTTTAGTGATAAGTTGCAAGTTGAGTTTTCTTCTAGTTGAGTCTCTCAAAGAGGACTCAACTAGCTTAATATTAACTCGTCCTATATAATCCTCTGAGTCCCTTGCAGGAGAATCAGAGGGGAGAAAATGAGCCTAGGTAGAATAAACTAATAGGCTACACAAACGCCTCTTCTTTTTTATCCAGCACTACCCATTTTCGCTCGCTGGTGAGTTTGAGGGTAGCTATATATTCTTGCTTCCATTGATTGGGAGCTATCAGGGAGAGAAACTCTTTGTCCTCTTTCCCTCGATACATATAGTAGATTTCGCCTATGACAGGCTCGAAGTTAAATTGCGCTTTATAGGCTAATTCATTCCACTGATATTCTTCGATGAGTTTATTATACTCCGATTTGAGTTCATTGAATTTCGACTCAAACTCTTTATTGACTCTATGAATGCCCGTGGTTTTCCAGGCTACTGTATCATCTAGTTTTATGACTGGTGCTCCAATATTGCTTGCATAGGGCAATAATTTTGAGTTATAGCCTTGGTCTTCGTCATATACTATGCTATCTGGTTTTTTTTCCATACCGGAGTTCTGAAATACAATGTTTTTATAAAGGGAATCTGTTTCTATGACAAAATTAAACAAGTATTTTTTAATTCATGATAAACATGGACATAATATTGCAAAAATATAAATAACAAACAATCTAGCTTTTGACAAAATAATAGCCTATCCACAGATATACTATTATTAGATTAACTTTAAATATTGATACTATAAAAACTGACAAATCAATCTCCCCATTGCAATGCCACAGAGATTGAAATAACTAACATATATAATAATATATTCCAGCTTTTCATTTCAAATAAAGCGCTGGTACCTGTAATAAATAGACTCATAAAAAGACCGGCTATTGCGCCATGAAGTGCTCCATGTCCGAATGTTCTGAAGGCTGTACCACAATCATTCATAAAAGCTTGATAACTCAGTAATGTACTTTCTGCTATATCTCTACCAATCATAGCAATAGCAACCATTTGGTGTAGACATAACTGCATTGAGATAGATGAAGCCAATAGAGAGGATAAGTAGACTAAAAGAAATGCTTTCCAACTACCACTGTTGTCTGTGTTACTCCTTTGCTCCTCTGGGAAGCCGCTGGCAGCCATCCTGGCATACCCAAGAACCTTTATCTACCATACTATTCTTAATAAGAGTGGGACAAGCGCCACACTTATAAAACTGGACAATTCATATTTTAATTATTTTAGTTTAATCTTAAAATTAACATTTATTTTTATTCGACAGTTTTTTTAGTAGACTTGAACTATCAACTTAGAGTTTAGTCCATTTCTATGTGGGTTGAAAAAATTCTTGAATTATGACTGAAATATAAACTCCTTATATTTGCAGTGTGAATTTAATACAGACATTTGATATTTTTCAAAAGGTCATCTCTGATTATCATATTTTAGATAGCCTTGAAGCGCCTATACAAAATCCATTTCCTTCAAAGAGTACGGAGAGTCTTTTGTATGAAAAATGCTGGATAGATTGTATCCAATGGCACTGCGAGGATGAGGTAAGACATCCAAAGATAGACGCAGAGCGGATTCGTTTTTTTAAGAATAGAATCGATAGCCTAAATCAAATGAGAACCAATCTAGTAGAGCAGTTAGATGATTATTTCTTAGCCTTATTTGAGCATATTCAATATCAATCTGATGCCAAACTTAACACAGAAAGCCCAGCCTGGGCTATTGATCGCCTTTCTATTTTAGCTCTAAAAATCTACCATATGCGCGAAGAGGTAGAGCGCACTGACCTTAGTCTAGAGCTCTTTCAAGTCTATCAGCAGAAGTTAGAATTACTTCTCACCCAAAAATTAGATTTAATGGAAGCCATACAACAATTCTTAAAGTCGATCGAGCAAGGTAAGACCCTATTTAAGGTATATCGTCAGGTGAAAATGTATAATGATGCCGATTTAAATCCTGTTCTTCGCGCTATCAAGTCATGAAGGACATCGTAGTTTTAAGATTATCTTCACTAGGCGATATAGCCATGACGGTTCCAGTCTTATTATCTTTTCATAAAGCTTTTCCCGACTGTACTATTCGACTTATTACTAGGAGACGATTCGCTCCTATATTTTCACACCTTGATTTTGTCACTATAGATGCCATAGATCTGGATAATAAGCCTATTTCAATCATTCAATGGATTCGTTTCGCTATACAACTTTCTAAATCTAGGCCAGAATTTGTTTTTGACCTCCACGATGTTCTACGGACCAAGGTCATTCGATTGTTTTGTAGCTTTAATGGCAGTAAAGTCTTCGTTTTAGATAAAGGAAGAGAAGAAAAGAGAGCTTTATTAGAGCAAAAAGGAGGCTCGATTCGATACCTCAAGACTACAGTGCAGCGTTACGCAGATGTGTTCGAAAAAGGAGGGTTTTCCTTCCAACTTCAACCTATTTTTTTGCCAAGATTAGAAGAATCTAGCGAAAAAATTAGTATAGGTATAGCTCCATTCGCCAAGCATACAAGTAAAGAGTATGGAATGGAAAAGATGGCTCAAATTCTTCATCTATTAGTCAAGCATCCAGAAATTCATATCCAGATATATGGTCATGGATCTAGAGAGTATAGGCTAGCGCAGAGTATGACTAAGGGGTTGACTAATGTTAGCATTCTTATTGATCAGTTCAGTTTTGAGAAAGAATTAACATTCATATCGAGATTAGACCTTTTTCTAGCTATGGATAGTGGAAACGGACATTTAGCCGCCAATTATGGTATACCTGTATTAACCCTTTGGGGTACCACGCACCCAAGTATTGGATTTGGACCATATTTACAGCCAGCAGAATACTCGTTTTTCCCTGATAGAGCCATCTATCTTGATATACCGGTGTCTATTTTTGGGCCTTGCGATCGAGCTGATTATGATAGGGCGATAGATAATATTAATCCAATAGTCGTATATCAAAAAACACTCAATGTGCTAGGTTTAAACGATTAGTTTATTAAATTAGTTTAAAACTATATTATCTAAATCAATGTGTTTATTCTTGAATTTATAGTTCTAGCATATTCATCTTATTTTTGTAAATATTTGTATTTTAATTTTTGTGCTAGTTTCCAATAAAAAATCCGCCCTTTATCTCAAATCTTATTTCAAACAAATAGGACTAACCCAAATTGTAATATGCCCAGGTAGTAGAAATTTGCCTTTAATCGTGAATTTCTCTAACGATCCAGATTTCAAGGTCTATAGTATCATAGATGAGCGGGTGGCAGGATTTTTTGCTCTAGGTCTGGCTAAAGCTAGTCGAAAGCCTACAGCTGTTATTACCACATCGGGCTCGGCAGCTCTAAATCTTGCGCCAGCTATGGTAGAAGCCTACTATCAGAGATTGCCACTGTTAGCTATTACTGCAGATAGACCAGAAGAGCGAATAGAAAAAGGTGAGAACCAAACCATAGTTCAGAAAGGATTATTTACAAACTACGTCTCTTATGAAATGGAACTAGAGGAAAAAATTAGTTTCAATCTATTTGAGAAAAATATACAGTCTCTTCATCAGTTTTTATTTCAAAGCCCTAACTCGGGAAACGTTCATATTAATCTTCCTTTTTCAGAACCTTTGGATTCCGTGGAGTATTTACTAGGGAAGTTTAAATTTAATTTGAACCAAAAAAAAGCGCCTCTTAAATCTGTTTTAAATTCTATCATTCCTTTTCAAAAAGGACAAAATGTCATAATTTATTTATCCAGCTTCCATGAAGATCTTCAACTAAATCAGTTATTGGAAGACGGTGTTTTGAATAAGAATTGGGTAGTTATCTCCGAACTGCATTCTGGTTGGAAGCATAAAAATCTCATATCACAAATTGACTTAATTTTAAGTGGCGATAGAATAGTACACAAGCCTGATATACTAATAACTATAGGCGAAACTATGCTTTCTAAAAAGTTTAGGAACTACATACGTAGCCTAGAGGGATTAAAGCATATCGATGTCTCTTATTCTACTCGAAATTGGGATAGCTTATCTTCTGATTATAAGAATGTAATATACAATCATAACATAGCGCAAATTTTAGATTTTGAGAATACTCATAGTTTTCAGTCCAGTTGGTTAGAAGCTGAAATCAAAGCTAATGACTATCTTAAGAATAGGTGTCAGCCTTTGATTTATCAAGAGTTTAGTCTAGTCCATAATATAATTAACTCAATAGATAATCAATCTTTTATATTTTGGGGGAATTCCTCTTTGATTCGTTACGCCAACTGGTCTAACTGGAAGGAAAGGGCTCAATTGAGCCATTTATCTAACCGAGGTGTATCTGGAATAGAAGGTGTTTTAGCTACAGCTGTTGGTTATCAATCATTTATTGGAGCAGATGATTTCTATTGTTTTTTAGGGGACGTCAGTCTTTTATATGAAATAAATAGCCTTTCTGTATTACAATATGTTGATAATTTCAAGATTTTAGTACTAAATAATCATGGAGGACGCATATTTGATCAGATACATAATGGGGAGATTCTAGGCGAAACTAATGCACTGTTGACACCTCATGCCGCTAGCTTTGAAGTATTAGCAAAGCTATACGATATAGATTATATGAAAGTGAACGACTTAAATTCCTTTTTAGCACAATTTCCTTACTTAAAATCGCAAAAAGGAAAGATTTTGTTTGAAATCAATATAACAGACGCCGATTGGGTGAGTTGGAAAGATTATTTCAATGAATTTGGCTCAAACGATTGAATCATTGTATTTTATATTCTGGGATCGATAATTTTAAATCGTATTGGTCATCAATAAACTTGAGTCTACGATTTTTATATTGTTGTATTTCAATTGTTTAATTGCGTTATTGTGTTTGGAAGTTTCCAATGTTAGTTCGCAATTAATTTCATTTGCTACTTGTATGATTTGTGTTTGCTTTAGACAAAGAATAGCACTTTCTTTGCATGTTTCAATAAGTCCATGTAGCCCTAATTTAGTCCCACCATAAAAATAAACTACAATTCTTAATCTGAAATAAATAGAGTTGATTTAGAATGGGTTTTCCGCCTCATTTTGAAGATTCTCCATCATCATTGGCTCCCACTTCTTCATTAAGAAAGCCTATTCTTATAGACATAGCAGATAAATAAGGCTGGCTTTGAGGTGATGAATCCTTAATTGAAGTAAAGCTTCTTTAAATGCTGATATAGAAGAAGTAAGATAGAGAAATTCGATAAACTTAAACGAAAACTCTTAAATTCTCCTTGTGATAGCTTATCGCTGGTTTTTATGACCATTTTATCTAACCCTCAATTTGAATTCTAAATATGGACTCTGAATATTGAGACGAATTCTCTAAAACTTGAATTAATTTTTCTGCCACTTTGACGGGGCTGTAGAGTTCATTTTTCTCATATAATTCTTCAAACTTTGGCTTCATAGCAAAATTCCCCAAACTCGAATTTCGTATATGTTCTTGCATTTTGGTATCCACTACGCCTGGTGCAATACTGAAACATCGAATAGGAAATTCCATATGTTTCTGTTCTAATTCAATGCATTTACTCAGCATCTCTAAGGCTGCTTTTGAAGCACAATAATTCGCCCAAGAAGCATAGGCTCCTGTCGCGGCACCACTTGAGATATTGATTATAGACTTGACTACAGGTGAATTTTGATATTTCTGAATGAACTTAGTGGAAAGGAGCATAGCTGCTGTGTAATTCACTGTAATAACGTCTTCTATGGACTCAAGGTCGATTTTATCCAACGTATTGATTTCGCCCAGCATCCCAGCATTATTGATTAAGTGAATGGCGCCATATTCCTCATCTAAGTCCGGAAAATGAATCTCTTTGACTCGATCTATTTTTGATAGGTCCAAGGACTGAAAAATGAAATTTTCTGCCTCTAAAGGCCAGTTTCTGGCTATTCCTAGCACACAATTGCTTTCCTTTTCAATTAATTTCTGACTAAGAGCCAGTCCTATACCGCTGCTGCAGCCAGTAATGATGATTAAAGACTTTTTAGACATATAACCTTCTAGATTAAATATTTTTTATAACAACTACAAACTCGCCTATCGGCTCTTTCTTGCTAAAATGCTCTGAGAGTTCAGCAGCTTTCCCACGAAGGGTTTCCTCAAATTTTTTGGTGATTTCTCGTGATATGGATATCGGTCGATCTCCTCCTCCTAAATCAATAAATTCTTGCAGAAACTTGACAATTCTGTAGGGAGATTCATATATGACAACAGTTTTTGGCTCAGCTAGGATAGATTTGATAAAGGTCTGTCTACCTTTTTTATGTGGTGGAAACCCTAGGAATACAAATGATGAGAGGTCCGATCCAGAATTGACCAAGGCAGGCACAAATGCGGTGGCCCCTGGCAAACAATCTATTTGAATTCCATGTTCTAAACATTTATCAATCAGTAGATTTCCTGGATCAGATATCAGTGGCGTACCAGCATCGGATATGAGGGCAAAGGATTTTCCACCTTGAATTTGTTGAACTAAGCGCTCTACTTCTTTATACTCATTCATTTTATGCAGAGGCTGCAGCGGCTTGGATATATCATAATGCTGAAGTAGTTTAAAACTCTGTCTAGAGTCTTCACACAGAATAGTATCTACAGACTTTAATACGTCTAGCGCTCGCAGTGTGATATCCCCCAAATTTCCTATGGGAGTAGGCACTATAAAGAGTTTAGGCGTCAAGGGCAGATAGTGTATAAGAGTATTGCTCCATGATTTTATTGACTAGCAATTTCTCACAAGCTTCTCTCGTTTGATTTTCAGCGTCCTCTTTGGAGGCAGCCTCTAGGTGAAGCTCTATATTTTTACCGATGCGCACATTTTCTATGGCATGGAGTTGCATTTTGTGTAGACTATTATTGACAGCTTTGCCCTGTGGATCCAATAATTCTTTGTGCGGCATGACCTTAATTTCTGCTACGAATTTCATATCTTTCTTGATTATTCAGCAAATTTACAGGAAATATTTTATTTGCAATTTTTTCCTTTTTATTAATTTATAATCAGTTCAATTCTGGCATTATGCTCTATTTTTACATCTATGATACGAAAGATAAAATCAGATCCAGCCAAACCCTTAATATTGATTACCAATGATGATAGTATATACTCCAAAGGTATACGGAGTCTGGTAGAAGCCGTCAAAGATCTAGGTCAAATAGTGGTAGTAGCTCCTAGCCTACCTCAAAGTGGAATGGGACACGCCGTTACGTTAAAAGACCCAATTCGATTGACTCCAGTTAATAGATTTGACGGATTACTAGCTAGTTATGCATGCAGTGGCACACCCGTAGACTCCGTGAAAATAGCACGCGATGTCATTCTAGATCGTAAACCAGACCTTTGCCTATCTGGTATCAATCATGGCTCCAATTCATCTATCAATATTATTTATTCTGGCACTATGAGTGCGGCCTTAGAAGCTGCCATAGAGGAGATTCCTTCCATAGGCTTTTCCTTATGTGATCATGATTTGGATGCTGATTTTGAAACGGCTAAAATTGTGGCGAGAAAGTTAACGATTCAAATGTTGGCTCATCCGATGACCAAAACTAGTCTGCTCAATGTAAATATACCACAAGTGAGTCCGTCTGAACTCAAAGGCTATAGAATATGCAGACAAGCGGTAGCTAAGTGGGAGGAAGAATTTGAAGAGCGCAACGATCCACGCGGAGGCCATTATTATTGGCTGACAGGTAAATTCGTCAACTATGATCAAGGCCATGATACGGATGAATGGGCACTTGAGAATGACTATGTTTCTGTGGTACCTATTCAATTTGACTTGACTAATTACCATAACATAAACTATATTCATAATAACTGGGAACTCAATTAAGCTCAATAAATTCATTTCCTTCAACCTTTCAATTATTTCACTTCTCAAATCAAACTAAATGGAATATAAACGAATCATAGGCTACGAAAAATTGGATAATATGCTAACAGGATTTATCCTAGGGTTTTTAGCCATTGGACTAGCTTATTTTGCTCAAATGACCTATTATAATGTGGATGCTTTGGGTGAATTAGGTTCGCCAATCAAAGTGAATATTCTAAAATTGAGTCTTCTCGGCGCCTTATTTCTTTTTTTGCTACTGAATTATTTTGACAAAGTCTTCGCTATGAAAGGGGTATTGATTTCAGTGATTATCGTAGCTACTTATGTTGTTTTTAAATTGTTTTGGAATTGAGTGCTTCTACTTTTTTTTTTCTAGATAAGCTGCCTGCTCGGCTAGAGCATGATGCCGTGCATTATAATTTATCCTTGGCGCAAAGAGAGCCTATTGCTTTGAATGATCTTGTAGGCAAGGAGTTTAAATTAGAATTTACAGGAAGGTTACAGTGTATAGATTGTAAAAAAATAGTCAAAAAATTTTATGCACCAGGTCTATGCTACGTTTGCAGGATGAGTTCGGCCTTAAACTCCGATTGTATTCTCAGACCAGAGTTATGCGAGGCTCACCTAGGTAAAGGCAAAGTACCAGAATGGGAAGAAAAGTATCATAATCAAATCCATATAGTCTATTTAGCAAACTCTGGGGGCTTGAAAGTAGGCGTCACACGAGCAGATCAGATACCGACTAGATGGATAGATCAGGGTGCGGATGAGGTGATTATTTTAGCGTTGACACCCTATAGACAATTAGCTGGTCAGATTGAAGTCGTCTTAAAAAATCAATTGAGTGATAAGACCAATTGGCGGGCTATGCTGAAAAATGTAAAAGATCTGTCTATAGATTTAAAAGTAGAAAAGCGTCGATATGCTGCTTGGTTGGTTGATCAAAATCAAGAATATGAGTATTATATCGCCGAAGATGACACCGTACATGTTTTGAATTATCCTAGCACAGTTTTGACCCAGCCAATACAATCCATCAAACTAGATAAGCAAGCTAAGCTAGAAGGCGTCCTTACAGGAATAAAAGGGCAGTATTTGATTCTTAATGAAAAGACAGTTATGAATATTCGCAGTCATGCGGGGTATGAAGTGTATGTCAACTTATGATCTTAACTACCATTGAAATAGATTCTTTTAGAAGATAATGACCCTTTTTGCTGATATTATTCTTCCTCTAAAACTAGCTTCAAGCTTCTGCTATCAGGTTCCCAGCCAGTTGGCGGATAATGTAGTAGTGGGTAAGCGCGTTTTGGTGCCATTCGGTAAGAGTAAATATTATACAGGTATAATTTCTAAACTGCATACCGATAGACCCAACTTCGCTCAGATAAAGGCGATAGAAGAAGTTCTCGATGATGAGCCCATCCTATCAGCTATTCAGCTTGATTTTTGGGCTTGGCTAGCGAACTATTATATGTGCACGAAAGGGGAGGTTATGGAAACTGCTTTACCCAATTATTTCAAGCTATCGAGTGAACGATTTTTCAAAATAGCAGATAATTATGCCGAAGAGCCGCTTTGGCCAATATCTATAGAAGCTGGCGGAGAAGAGGAAATGCTGCTAGATGCTATCCGGAGTTCTGGTCAGCTTTCTTTCAAGGAAATTAAGGATAGTTTTGGCAATAAGAAAGGACTAGCTAGTCTGAATAAATTGATAGACATCGGTATCGTAGAACCAATAGATATAGTCAAGGATAAATACAAGGCGAAATATGAAAAGTTTATTCGTCCGCATTATAGCTATACAGATACCTTTAAAATCAATGAGGCGTTTAATGCCCTACAATCTAAAAGTCCGCAGCAATACAAGCTGTTGCTCTGCTTTTTCTCACTAACCAAAGGACATGAGGGAGTGCTCAAATCTGACCTACTGCATAAAGCTGATGCCAGTGCTAGTGTGCTTAAATCCATAGTAGATAAGGGGATATTGGAAGAATATTCCCAGCAAGTTGATCGATTTACAATTCAGAAAAATAGTACACCAGAAAAGGCTATCCTGAGTGCTGTCCAAACTAGTGCTCACAATACTATTCTAGATCTTTTTTCTACCAAAACTGCGGTTTTACTGAGAGGAATCACCGGGAGCGGCAAAACGGAAGTCTATATAAAATTGATCCAAGAGGCCCTAGAAAGGCAGCAATCTTGTCTTCTTATTTTGCCTGAAATAGCGCTAACACAGCAGATAGTCAGTCGCCTCAATCGCTATTTTGGTTCAGATTTCGTCGTATATCATTCTCTCATTAGCCAGAATAAGCGCTATGAAATATGGAAGAAAGTAAAAAATGGAGAAATAAAATTTATCATCGGTACACGCTCTGCGATGTTTCTTCCTTTTCAGAAGTTGGACTGGATCATAATAGATGAAGAACATGATAATTCTTTAAAACAAATCGATAACAATCCAAAATTTCATTTACGAGATAGCTTGATTCATTATTCAAAATTGCTTCATAGTAAAATTTTACTAGGCTCGGCCACTCCTTCTGTAGAGACTTATTTTAATGTAAAAAATGAAAAATATGGTTATGTAGAATTATTGGAGCGCTATGGAGAAGCCCTTATCCCCGAAATTGAACTCATCAATCTGCGAGACCACGACGTCCAACAGGTAATGAAAAGTTTCTATTCAGAAAAACTGCTCGAGGAAACTCAGAAAGCGGTGAGTCAAGGTCAACAGGTGATTCTATTTCAGAATAGACGCGGATACTCACCCTATATTCAATGCAATACATGCGGTTTCGTTCAGAAATGCACAGATTGCGATGTGAGATTGACTTACCATTCCTATCAGAAACTCTTGGTTTGCCATTATTGCAATAAAAAATATAGTCTCAAGTCTACCTGCCTGGACTGTGGCAGTTCTGAGTTAAGAACCAAAGGGCTAGGTACACAAAAAGTAGAGGAGGAAATACAATTATTTCTTCCTACCTTAAGAATTGGTCGCTTAGATCTTGATTCTGCTGGCAGTATAGTCAAGATAGACCATATTCTGAATCAGTTCAAAAAAGGAGACTACGACGTATTGATAGGTACTCAAATGGTTTCGAAGGGACTAGATTTTGAAAATTTAACTTTGGTAGGGGTAGTACAGGCAGATATTTTCTTCTCATTTATAGAATATAGAACTGATGAACGAGCGTTTCAAACCCTCCATCAGGTGTCAGGAAGGGTAGGACGCGGTTTAAAACCAGGGAAGGTCTTGATTCAAACCAGCGACCCAGATAATAAGATCATTAATTATGTACTCAATAATGACTGGCAAGGATTTGTAGAACAGGAGCTTAAAATTAGAGAACAATTTATTTACCCACCATATTGTAAACTCCTAAAAATTTCTATTAAGCACATCAAAGAAGACTTAGTCAAAATCTATGCAGATAAATTAGTAGTGCGCATCGCTGGCGCTATAAAGGCTATAGTGCTCGGACCTACGGTGCCTCCTATCTCTAGAATACGAAGTCAATATATACGAGATATCTTGATTAAGCTACCAAAAAATAAAGATTTACAAGCGAACAAATCGAGAATAAAATCCATTATCGATGAGGAATTAATGACCTTGGCGAATAAGAACTTTACGATTGAAATATTGGTAGATGTTTAGTTGTTTGATTTTATAAACGCTTTCAATGAAATGTTGAAACTCATACAAATAAATTAGTTAAATCTGTAGACTTTTGTAATATGACTATTTTAGAGTCCAAGCTTTTTAAATTCTACCAGCAGGGCATAGCCTTCATAAAAAAATATTTTAGAAATAAGTATTGGATAGCATTTACTCTTTTTATTGTTTGGATTTTCCTATTTGACAATAATAGTGTAGTGAGGCAAGTGCAGCGAAAATACCAGATAGTAAAGCTAAATAAAGAAATAAGCTATTATCAAAAAGAGCTTCAAAAGACCAAAATAGAAGAAAAAGCACTAAAGTATAGCGATGAATATTTTGAAAAATTCGTCCGTGAAACTTATCTTTTGAAAAGACCAAATGAGGTTTTATATATCTTCGCCGAAGAAAAATAAAACCATTTTTTTGTTATCTAATCTTTATTTACTAATCACTTATTATGTCTTACGATCTATTGAAGAAAAAAATGTATGAAATCAAGCAATTGCAGTCTATTAGTGCTTTGCTTAGCTGGGATATGGAAGTGATGATGCCTCATGCTTCTGACAAAGGCTTTAGAGCCGATCAGTCCTCACTCATAAATGGACTGGCTCATGAAAAAGTTACGGATAATGTATTGGAAAAGTTGGTGAATGACTTGTTGGCTGGAAATACGCTATCAGAGCAGGATAGGAGAGAGATAAGCACCTTGAAAAAAGATATATCTAAGTCAAAGAAACTATCTAAAGAATTTGTAGAAAAGGAAAGTAAACTCACTAGTGAAGCTTACTCTATTTGGGAAAAAGCTAAATCATCCTCTGATTTCAAATTGTTCGAGCCTTCGTTGAGTTCTATCGTGGATTTACTTCGTGAGAAATGTGATTTGCTAGGTTATGATGTTCATCCTTATAATGCTTTGTTGAATGAATTTGAAGAAGGAATGACTGTAGCTAGACTAGATCCTTTATTTGAAGATGTCAAGGTTCGTCTAGGAGATTTAATAACCAAAGTATTAGTTAAGCAAGGCCCCAAGACTGCGCACTTGATTCAATCCTTTGATATTTCTACTCAGGTAAAGCTAGTAGAAAAAATTATGGATTTACTAGAAGTCAATAAAGATCTTTTTCGCATGGATGTCTCTTCGCATCCTTTTTGCACCAATTTTCATAGCACCGATATACGCATGACGACGCGCTATAATGAAAATGATTTAATGTCTTCGATATGGTCTGCTATACATGAAAGTGGTCATGGTAGATATGAAATGGGTTTGTCTCAAGGGATAGCGGGCATGCCTTCGTCTAATTCTGTGTCTCTAGGTATCCACGAGAGTCAGTCAAGATTCTGGGAGAATAACATAGGCCGCAGTCAAGCATTTATCGATCTTATTTTCCCGATTATACAAGAGTTTTTTTTCGCTCAAATGAAAGCTCTCAGCCCCTGGGATTTATTCTCTGAGATTAATTATATAGAGCCGAGCCTTATAAGAACAGAAGCCGATGAGCTGACCTATCACTACCACATTATGATACGCTATGAGTTAGAAAAAAAATTGATCAATAATGAATTAAAAGTATCTGAGGTAGCTGAATATTGGAATGCTATGTATAAGCAATATCTAAAATTAGATGTGCCGAATGATGCCGAAGGCTGTCTGCAAGACGTGCACTGGAGTTTTGGCGGTATGGGTTATTTCCCTACCTATTCGCTCGGCTCCTTTTATGCAGCACAGTGGTATCTAGAAATGAATAAAAACCAAGGTTTAAATGATCTTATCACACAGAAAAAGTTTAGCCAAATTAATGATTGGCATTCCGTTCATATTCATCAATATGGTGCTCTGTATAATTCAGACGAACTCTGCCTCAAGGCGACTGGCAAGTCCTTAGATTTTTCATGTTTCGAGCAGTACATATCTGAAAAGTATCTATTAGGATAATTTATAAAATTTCAAGTATTAACATATTCACCAAACTTTCCTTTTCTGCTGGGGAGGTTCTGGAATATTGGTTATATAGATCTATTAACAAGCAACCGTTTTTGATATTGATTTTCTCCTAAAAATAGCGTATATTTGTAGTAAACTATTTGATATGTTATCAAAACTAATTCTTGTCCTTTTTCTAATTTTTTTAGTATCGTTTTCTGAGGCGCAAGATATATTCAGAATGAATAATATCCCAGTACTTCATGGCAATAGACAGCTTCTCAATCCTTTCACTGGAGGTATGAATAGTTGTATTGTCAATCAAATGGATTTGAATGATGATGGTATTAAGGACCTTGTCGTATTGCAAGTAGCAGGCACTAATGCCAATAGGATACAGACTTATATTCAGAAATCAAATGGAGATTATATCTACACTCCTCGCTATGAGGCCTTTTTCCCTAAAAATGGTAACTACATATTTACCTTACATGATTTAAATGAGGATAAAATACAAGATCTTATCTTACAGACAGAGAGCTATTTTCTCATTCATTATACCAAGCGGATAAATGATTCTGTATTTCAGTTTGACCTTTATGATTCGATAGAATTTACTAGTTATGACCCATTGATTGGGCGTCAGCAGATTATAAGTCTCAATAAATATTTACCTGTATTCGAAGATTTAGATAGCGATGGGGATATAGATATAGTCTATGTAACTAGAAGCGGTAATAACAGATGGCTTTATAAAAATTATAAAAAAGAATTAGCATTACCAGCAAATGAAAATTTATGGAAGAGTGATCAAATTTGTTACGGTCTTTTTAATTTTACTAGTTTAGACTTTTTTCCATTAAAGTATAATGAAGGTTTTTGCAAGTCTATAGTCAAGGGAGAAGCCCCTCCTAGAAAAGATCCAATTTTAACGCCAAGACACGATGAATATCAAATGTTTTGGAATATTGATATCAATAGGGATTCATTATACGATGTAGTTGCTTATAGCGAAAATCAAAAAAATGCACCTTTGGGCCTCAATGTGGGATCTAAGGATTCAGCTTATATTAAGAATTCAGACATCTATTTTCCTAGTTATTCCTCTAAACCTATAAATCTTATGATGCCTATTGGTTTCTGGTATGATGTCAATAATGACAAGGCCAAGGATGTTTTAGTTTCATTTCTTATAGAGCGAGATTTTTCAGGAGTTCAATTGTCTCAAAAACTATTTAATGACGATATCAATACGATTCATTTTTATAAAAACCTTGGTAGGAGAACGGTTTTAGATACAAAAACCATGACTTATCATGATAGTTTTGCCTTCGTGACAGATAGTTTTTTGTCTAATGAGACTATTGATGTGGGGACTGGTTCTGCCCCTGTCTTTTACAACTATGATAGAGATAGTTTAGTCGATTTATTGATACCTAATATTATGAAGCGAGACTCTTGGGAGGTAGGATATATCACGTATTATAAGAATATTGGCAACAAAAAACAGCCTATTTATAAGCTAGAAAATCCTGATTTATTT
Source organism: Saprospirales bacterium (assembly GCA_947441115.1). Lineage (GTDB taxonomy): Bacteria > Bacteroidota > Bacteroidia > Chitinophagales > JADJOU01 > CHPMRC01. Next base: position 27,784 of record CANESS010000005.1, read on the forward strand.
GGTTATAAAGCTAAAAATAGAGCGAATATTAAGCTAGCTGTCGGTGATTTAAATGGCGATAAACTGGATGACTTATTAGTTACTTCTTATGATCGAATTATTTATGGACCCTTTGCTACCAAAGGAAATGCGGATATCATAGGAGAAATTTATTATCATCAAATGGGCACGGGAGGACAATTTATTTATACGACAGAAAATTTAAAGCTCGAATCTGAAGAAAAATATGGTCGGACTAATATTTGTATCCACGATGTAGATAAAGATGGAAAGGGTGATTTGTTTGTAGGAGATTTATATAATCTGAAATACTATAGAAATACTGGAATCAACAGCACCCCGTTTTTTGACACTGCTACCTGTGATTCAGTTATTAATCCAATTGAAATAATCGATCCTATTTATCTTCCATTTCAGTTTTATTATCACCCTGCTGTCTGGAAAGATCCAAAAGATAATAAAGAGTATTTAATTTTTGCCTATGAAGAATATAGAGGTAAGGTAGGTAAGGCATTGATAGACCCCCAAAAACTTAATAGTAACCGTTCATTGAAGCTTGAGAATAAGAATAAGAGTATTTACGACAACTATTCGCTTAATAGATTGCCAAGTATAGCAATCAAAGATGTAACAGATGATGGTAGAGAAGAAATTATGTTCGGCAACTATGCTGGGGGTGTTCAGATATTTTCCATAGATAGCCTTACTGGAGTCAAAGATCCACCACCTCCGCCAAGTGCGATAGCTACTGTCAATTCTATAGGAAAATTTAGTGTTTATCCTAACCCGAGTCAAGATTTTATCCAATTGACTGGTATAGAGAATAGGCTAGACTATAGTTTGTATATTTTTTCCATTGACGGCAGATTGGTTTTAGTGAACGAAAAGTTTAATTCCCAAGAAACTCTAGATATTTCATATCTAAATTCTGGTATCTATTGGTTGAAAATACGTCATGACAAATTAGGCGAAAACGCTATAAAAATTCATAAGCAATAAGATTGCGGATCATTTATAGACATTTTGTCGTATATCTGTGATATGTTTGCATTAATTAGTATACAATATACCATCTTATGTGAATTTACTTTGTCTATCTTGTATTGGCGCAATTATTGATGAGTATATTTGTAAAATATTAATATTAGAAGAATGGAAGCTAGTTTTAGTGATAAGGTAAAAGAAATACTTCGGTTTAGCAGAGACGAGGCTATTCGCTTAAATCATGACAGCATAGGTGCTGAACATATCGTATTGAGCTTGATACGGGAGAAAGAAGATTATGTCTGTCAGTCATTGATTAATCTCAATGTCAATTTAGTTGATTTTAAGAAGCAGCTAGAGAAAGCGATAGCGAAGAACATAGGTTCTGTTTTGAATAAAAATAGTGATATTCCACTCACGAAACAGACGAATACTATATTGAAAGTAGCCATTCTAGAGGCTAAAAAATATAAGAGTCCGATCATTCAGACGGAGCATGTTATGCTAGCTATTCTTCGTTCTAAGGAGAATATAGTGAGTCAGGTTTTTCGCGATTATGATATAGATGATAAAGTTTTTCGCGATCATTATGAGACCACCTTAAACTTTGCGCCCAAGTCACATTTTGAAAATGAAGATGAAGATAGTTTTGAAGATAATCTCAATCCTAAGAAAATAGCGTCGCGTTCTAGGTCAAATTCTAAATCCAAAACACCGGTGTTAGATAGCTTTTCAAGAGATGTCACTAAACTAGCAGAAGAAGATGCGCTAGACCCTATCATAGGTAGAGATGAAGAAATAGAGCGCGTTTCGCAAATCTTGAGCAGACGTAAGAAAAACAATCCCATACTTATTGGAGAACCAGGAGTAGGAAAGTCAGCTATTGTGGAAGGTTTGGCTTTAAGAATTATAAGTAAAAAGGTTTCACGTATACTTTTTGATAAAAGAGTGGTCATGTTAGACATGGCTGCAATTGTTGCGGGAACTAAGTATCGAGGACAGTTTGAGGAGCGAATTAAAGCTATAATGGCTGAACTCGAAAAAAATAAAGATGTCATTTTATTCATAGATGAAGTACATACTATTGTTGGGGCGGGAGGCTCGTCGGGTTCTCTTGACGCTTCTAACTTATTTAAACCAGCCCTAGCAAGAGGAGAACTTCAAGTGATAGGAGCTTCGACCTTAGATGAATATCGTCAATATATAGAAAAAGATGGGGCATTAGCTCGTCGTTTTCAAAAAGTGCAAATTGATCCGCCAACTGTACAGCAGACGATTACTATTATTAAGAATCTTAAGTCCAAATACGAAGACTACCATAATGTCTCATTTGATGATAAAGCCATCGAAGCTGCAGTCAAGATGAGTCAGCGCTACATTACAGACAGATTTCTGCCAGATAAGGCTATAGATGTTATAGATGAGGTTGGAGCAAGAATCCATATCAAAAATATTAAAGTGCCAGAAGAGATAATTCTTTTTGAAGATAAATTGGAGGAATGCAAGGTACAGAAAGAAAGTGCGATTAAGGTTCAAGACTTTCAGAAAGCTGCCGAATACAGAGATAAAGAGAATGAACTGAAGGCAGAGTATGAGAATCTAAAATTGAAATGGGAGAATGACGTCAAAGGATCTAAATACCCAATTACAGAAGATCATATAGCTGAGGTTATAGCTATGATGACTGGTATACCCGTAGCCAAGGTAGCTTTTGATGAGACATCTAAGCTTAAAAATATGCAACATGAATTGCGTAAATCTGTCATAGGGCAGGATGCCGCAATCGAAAAAATAACCAAAGCCATACAACGAAATAGAATCGGACTTAAGAATCCAAATAAACCTATTGGTACCTTTGTATTTCTAGGACCAACGGGTGTAGGTAAGACCGAGCTAGCTAAATCAATAGCTAAAACTTTATTTGAGTCTGAAGACTCACTCATACGCATCGATATGAGCGAGTACATGGAGAAATTCACTCTTTCTAGATTAGTTGGTGCGCCTCCAGGTTATGTAGGCTATGAAGAGGGTGGACAGCTAACAGAAAAAGTGAGACGCAAGCCATATTCTGTAGTACTTCTTGATGAAATAGAAAAAGCGCATCCCGATATCTTTAATCTTTTACTTCAGGTATTTGACGAAGGTCAATTAACCGATGGACTAGGAAGAAAAGTAGATTTTAAGAATACGCTTATAATAATGACATCCAATGCTGGAGTTAGAGACTTGAAAGATTTCGGACAGGGAGTGGGTTTCGCTACACAAACCAAATTAGATAATAAAGATGATTATGTTAAAAATGTACTCGATAAAGCCTTAAAAAAGACATTTGCCCCAGAATTTTTGAATAGAATAGATGATGTTATCTTATTCAATTCTCTGGAACCTTCTCATATTCGTGAGATAGTAAACATTTTATTAAGCCAGTTAAAAACTAGAATGACAGAGTTAAACTATCCGTTTGAAGTTACAGAAAAGGCTATTGAATTTATATGCGAAAAAGGCTATGATGTTCAGTTTGGAGCTAGACCTCTGCAGCGCTCCATTCAGAAGCATATAGAAGATGTATTAGCAGAAGAAATTCTCGCTGGAGAATTACACGAAGGAGAGTCACTTATAGTAGATTTTGATGCAGAATTGCTCAAGACAGTAGCTAGGAGAAAATTAAATGAAACTTCAGCTTTGATTGAGATTATAGAAGATATTCAATCAAATTAACACATTAACTAAACTAAAATCAAGCTAAAATGAGATTATTAGATTCAATCAAAGGCGTTTACTTCGGCAACAGTTAAATTAGAAGAAACAGCTGAAAAAGCTAAATCAGTAGTAGAAATTTCTACAGGTTCTATTGATGATATCAAAAATGCAGTTACTAATGCTGCGAATGAAATAGCTGAAAGTGGTAAAGAATTCATAGATAAATCTGCCGAATCTCTTTCACATACGAAAGATGTCATCGTAGAAAAGAGAAGTGAAATCATAGTAACCTCTAAGGAAACTATACAGGGCACTCTGTTGCTACTGATGAAAAAATAGATTAGTTATCTAGTAAAAGTATAAATATAAAGGCTCATCAAAACTTTGATGAGCCTTTATTATCGTATTAAAAAAATTTATTAAAGATTAAAAGAAACTATCTGATACAAAAATTACAACCCAGTGAGTGCATTTAATAGCTAACCAAAAAACTATTTAGGTTATAATTTCAGCCATTTCAAGCGTAAGACAAGTATAGATAATAGAACATATGTCATTATCGCTAAAGATATGCCAATGTATTTAAAAAAGATAATCGATACTAAGCCTATTATGCTCACTAGTAGAAAAGGGAGGTTCCCTTTAAACTGTTTTTTGATCGACTTATTTGAGAACATGGGCGTATTGCTTATTAAAAGGTAGTTGATTGTTATTACAGTGACCATCAATAATATCCAGTTTTGGTCTAAGAAATCGATAAGGTTGAAATCATTACTTAACCAGGATAGATATACACCTAGGATCATCAAAGTATTGGATGGCGTGTTTAATCCATAGAAATATTCTGAATCGCGTGTTTCTAGATTAAACTTAGCTAATCTGAAGGCAGAATAGACAGCAATAGTAAACGGCAGAATGAATAATAATAAGCCTATTAAGCTAGTTTTAAATTCCATGGTCGGATTAAACATACGAAGCAACATAAAGCATGGCACTAAACCAAAACTAATCACATCCGCTAGTGAATCTAACTCCTTACCAATACTGGATTGAATATTCATTTTCCTAGCTACGAAGCCATCAAAAAAGTCACAGACTATACTCACTAGTATACATATAGGTACTATAAAATCTATTTTTGTAATTAATCCATAAACAGCTATACCACCCGACATTAAATTGATTGCGGTGAATAAATTAGGTAGACTGTGTAAGTCTCTTTTCCTCATGTGGATAGGACTAGTTTAAGGAGGATTTTACAAATGAACGCAAGCTGTACGTATTTTATTTTTTATCTAACAGATTCATACCCTGAATCTGTTTTAGGGTCTTTTCCATACCGTCTACAGAACCATCTAGGAAAATTACATTACCTTTGCCTTGTTCTGCAAAGTGTTTGATAGATTCCGTCCAAATGGAAAACATCACTAAAGATGAATCGAGTTTAGCCTCTTCCATTTCCTTAGCAGCTATAGCCATTCCCTTAGCCACTTCTTCTCTGAATAAAGCAACACCTTGACCGCGTAATTGAGCTGCTTCTTTCTCAGCTTGAGCTTGAATTTTTATAGCGTTTCCTTCTGCTTCGGCAGCTTTGGTTTTGGTGATAAGGAGAGCTTGACCTTCATTTTCTGCTGCAGCCTTCAGATTGCTAGATGCTACAACCTGAGCCATAGAGCGCATGATGGCCTCATCAAATGCAATATCATTAAGCTGTAAGTCTAATAAGTGAAAACCCCAATCAGCTAGAGTAGAATCAAGGTGATCCTTTACCTCATCTACAATTTCTTTTCTCAATAATAAAATTTCACTTTGTTTTTTTGTGGCTACGAAAGCTCGTATTGAGCCCTCAATGCTTCGTACGAGGGTCTGCATAAAGTTTCTATCATCGATAAATTTAAAGGCTACCTTCTTAATAGTTTCTTCAGTGCCATCAATAACGGAATAAAGAAGCATAGCTTTAAAATTTACATTCGCCTGATCTATGGTGATAGCCATAAACTCTAACTCTGCTGATCTATTCTGTATAGAAACTCGCTTGAAAATCTGCTCTAAAATAGGAATCTTAAAGTTTAAGCCAGGTTGAAGTACTCGTCTATATTTTCCAAACATAGTGATAACAGCTACAGTACCTTGCTGCACTGTCACAAGACCACTGAATAAAATGATCAACCCGAATATTAAAAAAGGTATAAAAGAATATGATATCATAACATTTTTGATTTTATAAGTTTGGTAATTAATTTTAGCTGCAAGATAGGTGAAATTTGAACATTAAGTTTGAAAATAAAGTGAGCAACCTATAAGATAAAATGCATACTCTTTATTTACAAAGAAAACATACTGCTGACTATTAATTCTTTGCTTTCCTTATTGCTATAGTCGTAAAATCCTTCTCCAGATTTTTTGCCTAGATAGCCCGCGGTGACCATATTGACCAAAAGAGGGCATGGTGCATACTTAGGATTTCCAAATCCATCATGCATGACGCGAAGTATAGCAAGGCATACATCTAATCCTATAAAATCTGCTAACTGAAGTGGTCCCATAGGATGAGCCATGCCTAGTTTCATAACAGTATCTATTTCTGCGACCCCAGCTACACCTTCGAAAAGGGTAGAGATGGATTCATTAATCATGGGCATTAAAATTCTATTCGCCACAAAGCCCGGATAATCATTGACTTCTACAGGTATTTTACCTAGTTTAACAGATAAGTCCATTATGGTTTTTGTTACTGCCGTATCAGTAGCATAACCATTGATTATTTCTACCAACTTCATTATCGGTACCGGATTCATGAAGTGCATACCAATCACTTTGCTTGGTCGCTTGGTGGCGGAGGCTATTTTTGTAATCGAAATAGAAGAGGTGTTAGTGGCAAGAATGGCATGACTTGGAGCATGCTCATCCATTTGAGCAAATATCTTTAATTTAAGGTCTTGATTCTCTGTGGCAGCTTCTACAACTATGTCAGCTTTTTCTAATCCAGAGGCGATATCCGTGTAGGTTAATAAATTTGCTAGTGTTGAAGTTTTGGCGGCTTCATCTATACTTCCTTTAGCTAATTGTCTATCTAAATTTGAGGCTATTGTATTAATTGCTTTATCAAGAGCTGTTTGAGAAACATCTATGAGTTGAACTTTAAAGCCAGCTTGCGCAAAAATGTGTGCGATACCATTTCCCATGGTTCCAGCCCCTATTACAGATACTTTCATTTTATAATTTGAGTTTAGTTTCTGCAAAATTAGAACTCTCAAATTAACCCCTATCGTTTTTTTATTAGTATTTTTTAAAATTAGAGGTAACTGATTCATTTATAAAGTAATACTTATTTTATGGATATAAAGTATAGAAAATCAATACTATAAATAAATTAGATATAAAAAAACCCTATAATTATATATTATGTTAAACATATTAATTTACATATTTATTACCTCATTAATTGGCATTGGTGCCTCCACAGCCTATTTATTTCCAGTTATCGCGATTATGCATTTATAGCTTCATTCAGTTATTTGTAAATCTCAAGAAAAAGTAGTAATTTCCATTGAGTGGCCAGGTAATTAGCACATCCTCTCTTGATAAACCAGCTTCTTAAAGTGAGTACTCTGTTGAATGCCCTAGTATAAATATGAATAATGATTCTATAGATATGACGCTAAAGAAAAAACCTTATTATAACTCAGATAAACCAAAGATGTTGAAAGACTAAACACCTGTCATAAAAAATTAATAAAATATACAATCTATGTCGTTGCTTAACGTGATTAACTTTCATTAGCTTCGGCCACAAATGCTATCATTATTTCTTATGCGGTATTATTTCCCCTCATGAAGGATTTGAAATGAACTATCAATGAATACAATACAGTTCGTATCCCTTTAGGTGCAGAATCAAACAAAATGACTCGAATGCTATCGAGAGATCAAAACGGCAATTTAAGTTCGAATGCGAGCATAAATAGACTGCAATAAAATCCTTCGATAGATAAGTCCAACATAGCAAAATCTAGTAATGACAATAGCTTGCTGAATGCAGACAAGCTTAACAGTCAATTATTATTGGAAGATATTTCACAGTATAAGAGAAACTAGTTTTTTTATTTCTATTTAGTTTAGTATTTTTGTCCAGAATTATCATTCATTATCAATTGGAATGATAGGATGCACTTTTATGATGAGATTAGAAATTAAATACATAGTTTTCGTTTTAGGTATGTTTTCTTGTGATTATTTTCAAAAGAATGACACGAAGTCAAACCCTATTCAGGCAAAGACTCCTCTTGAAATGGAACTCAGTAAATTATCTGATAGATTAATCGATTCTCCTAAGAATGCATTTCTTTATTTTCAGAGAGGTAAGCTCCATTGGCAGAATTATGAGAATGAAAAAGCGCTCAATGATTTTTACAAAATGGTTTCTTATGATTCTACTAAACCAATTTATTATGAAACCTTAGCGGATTTTTTTGTACAGAATGCAAATATAGAACGAGGTATTAATGCATTAGATTATGCTATACAACTAGATCCGGAGAACGCGAGATACCATGTGATGCAGGGAAAGTATAGTTTAATTATAAAGCGTTATCAAGATGCCATCAATCATTTAAATAATGCGTTAAAGCGCGATGTATTCAATCCAGATGCCTATTTTTATAAGGGTTTAGTATACAAAGAATCCAATCAATTGGACAAGGCTATCTCGAATCTGACGACTGCCACCGAGCAGGATCCTATCTGGGATGCTCCCTTTGAGCTTTTAGGAGATATTTTTGCAGATAAGAGAGATAATCTTTGCTTAAAATATTATGACAATGCAATTAAAGCGAATGCGAATAATACATCTGCTATTTTACAAAAAGCCTACTACCTCAAAACTAATGGTAGAAAAAAAGAAGCAGAAGCTATATACGAATCTCTTGTGTTAGCTTCGCCTCAAAATTCTGATGCCATCTATAATCTGGGCGTTATCGCCTATGAAATAAAGCAGTATGATAAAGCGTTAAAAAAATTGCAGATTTGTATTCAAGTAGACCCCAAACATGCACTAGCTTATTATTTGATAGGCAAAACGCAATTGGCATTAGGAAATAAGTCCTTGGCTAAAAATGCCTTCCAAAATGCTCGTAATTTTGATACTACATTGGTAGAAGCGAATATGGAATTGGATAAATTATAATATATAAAACAGGGGAGAATTAGAATTAGATAAAATTCAAAATACTATTACAATTTAGTCTAGTTTTTATTTCTATAAAGATCTGACTGCAGAGGAAATAGCTAAAGAAATTACTGGAGAAGTTAATACTCTTTGGAATGAACTAAAAGTCGACATAGAGAGATAATAGTTTTTTTTAGGTGCAATTTAGTATAAACTATTTTTTTATACCAGAATTGACTGTAGCAGAAGTCATATCAAATATTAATCCAAGAAATAATTACTTTAGAGTAGAAGATTTCTCTCTGCTCAATATATAATGGGTAGCTGGCATTGTCACTATACAGGATATATGTTTATTTAAAACCTTTTTTGGGGTTTCTACTGCGGCGCGCATAAATAATGACACACATTGGATCTAGAGCACCTAGAAAATTTAATCATCATAGGTCAGGGGAGCCCCGGGGTTTATATCCTCATAGCTATTTTGTAGACCCAGATTTGAATATGATCTGAATACAAAACCAGTAGAACAAGGAGGTAGGTTACATTCTATTGCATAGAAATGTTTTTCAGAAGGATATTGAAAGTTTAATTTTATCATTTTTAATTGAAAAAAAACTAAATTATATTAGGAAGTATCCGTCACAATATCCCCCAAAGCACATTAGCCTGTTCAGACATAATAGACTAATTTTAATAATAACACTCCTGTGAGTCTTTACTCTCAACACATATAAATACAAATCCGTGTTTAAAAATGCTAAAAAAATAAAATCAATCATTATGAAAACGTAAACTTTTCATATATTTGTAATATCCGCTGAGGAGATAGGATATAGGTCATGGAAAAGAATTTTAACGCAAAGGAAGTAGAAAAGAAATGGAGTGATTATTGGCTTGAAAACAAGACATTTAAATCTTCAATCGATCAAAGTCGTCCTTCATACACCATATTAATACCCCCACCAAATGTAACAGGAGTTTTACATTTCGGTCACGTTTTGAATAATTCTCTTCAAGATTTTTTTATACGAAAAGCTCGTAAACAAGGATTTAATGCATGCTGGGTCCCTGGCATTGACCATGCAGCTATCGCTACTGAGGCCAAGGTAGTGGGATATCTTCGTGAGAAAGGTATTAAAAAAAGCGATCTGAGTCGAGAAGTATTTTTAGATTACTGCTGGGAGTGGAAAGAGAAGTACGGTGGTATTATCTTGGATCAATTGAAAATTATTGGTGCTGGATGTGACTGGGATAGAGTGACCTTCACTTTAGATGATCATTACTACAAAGCTGTTGTTCGAGTTTTTGTCGATTTATATAAAAAAGGCTATATTTATAAAGGGAAACGCATTATCAACTGGGACTGTGAAGCTCAGACGGCCTTATCCAATGAAGAAGTTATTTATAACGAAGCGGGCGAGAAAGCGCAGTTATTTTACCTAAAATATAAATACGTTCAAGGCGATGGTTATCTGACGGTAGCTACCACTCGACCGGAAACTATTTTTGCTGATATGGCCGTAGCCGTGAATCCTGATGATGAGCGTTATAAAAGTCTGATAGGTCAGGAAGTTTTGATACCACTTATCAATAAACCTATAAAAATCATAGCAGATAGCTATGTAGATAAGGAATTTGGAACGGGATGTCTCAAAGTAACACCAGCGCATGATATCAATGACTATGAAATAGGAATACGCCATAGACTGGAGATAGTTGATATACTAAACGATGATGGTACGCTTAATGAATTGTGTCAATATACTGAATTTATAGGTAAAGACCGATTTAAAGTGCGCCGTGAGATCAAGATCAAGTTAGAGGAAATTGATTGTCTAGAAAAGATAGAAGATATCATCAATAAAGTAGGTAGAAGTGAACGAACCAATTCGGTGGTAGAGCCTAAATTATCTCTACAATGGTATGTTGATATGAAAAATTTATCCAAAAAAGCCTATGAAGTGGTGATGAGTGATGAGGTCGAATTCTTCCCTAAATATCATAAAAATACCTTTAACCATTGGATGACCAATATACGAGACTGGTGTATTTCTCGTCAACTGTGGTGGGGACATAGAATACCAGCATGGTATGATGAAGAAGGTAACTTCTATGTAGGAGAAACGATTGAAGAGGTATACCAGCAAGCATTAACTCAAAACTCGAAGATTAAAATTGAAGACTTAAGACAGGATGAAGACGTACTTGATACTTGGGCTTCTTCTTGGTTATGGCCATTAGAAGTTTTTAATGGTTTCGAGCATTATAATCGAGAGACTGGAAAAATAGATGTCTCTAAATCTAAGGATTTAGATTACTATCTTCCTACACAAATTATAGTCACGGGACCTGATATTATGTTTTTATGGATTACCCGAATGATTATCGCCAACTATGAATATACCGACAGAAAACCTTTTGAAAAGGTCTTCTTTACAGGTATTGTGCGTGATAAATTGGGTAGAAAGTTATCTAAACAATTAGGAAATTCACCTGACCTCTATGAATTGATTAACAAATATGGTATGGATGGCATTCGCTATGGGATGATGAGCATCAGTCCTGCAGGAAATGATATTTTATTTGATGAGAAATCGCTCGAAATTGGACGAAATTTTACAAATAAAATTTGGAATGCTTTCCGTCTGATTAAAAGTTGGGAGATAGTAGAAGGTAAAAATACTGAAAATGAAGCGGTCTTTGTTTGGTTCGAAGCTTTAATGCAGAAGAATCTAAATTCTTTTCTGGATAATATAGATAATCTAAGAATATCTGAAGCATTGAAAGATTTGTATTCCTTCGTATGGGACGACCTCTGCTCATGGTATCTTGAAATGATCAAACCAGAATTCGAAAAACCAATAGATAGCTATACCTACGAGAGGACCATGCAATTTTTTGAAACGGTACTTTCACTACTCAATCCCATCATGCCATTTATCACAGAAGAAATGTGGGGTATCATTCGCGAGAGAAGTTCTGGAGAATTATGTTCTGATCATCAACTGCCAATAAAGGGAGTTTTTAACCAAGAAGTAATAACTAATCAAAACTTATTTATAGAACTGGTTGTTAAAATAAGAGAGCTAAGAGCTAACCTAAAACTAAAGAACAGGGAAGAGATAGGACTTAGTTTAGATAAAGATCTTTTGTCTAAAATAGAAGCCTTAGTGCCTAAGATTAAAAAAATGACCTGGGTCAATGAAATCAATACCGACCTCGATTCTAGTTCTAGTAATTCTTCCGTGGTAGCGGGAAAGAAAATTATCGTACACTCTGAGAAGAAACTAGATAGTGCAGAGGTTAAGACGAAATTAGAAGATGAAATCAATTATACTCGAGGATTTATAAAATCCATAGAGGCTAAGCTGAGCAATGAAAAATTTGTCTCCAATGCACCAGAAAAAGTTCTAGATATGGAGAGAAAAAAGCTGAGCGATGGTTTTGAAAAACTCAAACAACTCGAGCAAAATCTAAGCCAACTGAGCAGTAACTGATTAAAATAGAAGAGAAATCCCAGTAAAACACAGATAAATATTATATAACTGATAAAAAATGAAATAAACTATAAGTATGAATAATAACAATAATAGCAACAAAAAGAATGATTCACAATCAAAATTTGTCATAGTCAAAGAGAGCTACTCTCAAAACCTAATAAGCACCATAATCAATGCTGCTAAGAATAAAAATTTAATCACTATTCACTACTATTCCAATGAAAAAGGAATCACAGAACGCGATATTGAAGCTATGGACGTAGTTATTAGAAATGGTAAGAAAAATTTAGTCGGCTGGTGCAGACTGCGTCAAGATTGGCGAACGTTTAGACTAGATAGAATTAACTTTATAAAAATACATTTAGGAGAGACCTTTCCAATCAGAGAAGGCTATAATAGAGCGGATTATCAAGACGAGGGTGTGGTATTTAATTTGAATGAAACCAGAATTCCTCCTCCTGTAAGCACTGGTAGACCTAATAAAGAGTTTGCATTCAATACCGATAACATTAAAACCATGTCTGAAAATAAACTTAACTTCTCGAATGAAGAAGTGAAGAAATATAGTGATGATGAAGAAGATATGGCCCTGTAGTTTTATCAAAAAAATTAAGTTGTTAAATTAGAAAGCTAAGAACTAAAAATAATATATGTATAGTATAGTAAATATCCATGCCCGCCAAATCTTAGACTCACGAGGAAACCCAACTATAGAGGTAGATGTAGAAACTGAAGGTGGACATAAGGGTCGTGCAGCCGTTCCTAGTGGCGCTAGTACAGGTATTCATGAGGCTGTGGAGCTTCGCGATGATGACAAAGGTGCATATCTTGGGAAAGGTGTCCTAAAAGCCGTCCATAATGTCAATGAATTCATTTTTAATGAATTAGTAGGCTATGATGTGCGTGAGCAGGAATTGATTGATCGTATTCTAATAGATCTTGATGGTACTGAAAATAAATCTAAACTAGGCGCTAATTCCATACTAGCAGTGTCTATGGCATTAGCTAAAGCAGCTGCCGCAGCTTCTAATTTGCCGTTATACCGCTATATTGGTGGAGTCAATGCGAGAACTCTTCCCGTGCCGATGCTCAATATTTTGAATGGTGGAGCGCACGCCGATAACTCCATCGATTTTCAAGAATTTATGGTGATGCCGACGAAGGCTGCTAGCTTCGGAGAATCATTAAGAATGGGCGTAGAGGTATTTCATGCATTGAAAAAGGTGCTGAAAGATGCGGGCTATAGTACCAATGTAGGCGACGAAGGCGGTTTCGCACCCAATATTAAATCCAATGAAGATGCTATCGAAATCGTATTGAAATCCATAGAAAAAGCGGGTTATAGGCCAGGCGAAGATATATTTATAGCTATGGACGCCGCCAGTAGCGAGATGTGGAATGAAAAGGAACAAGCCTATATCTTTCATAAATCGGATAATAGAAAACTGAGCAGCGATGAGATGGCCGCCTACTGGGCTAACTGGTGTAATAAGTATCCAATAGTAAGTATTGAAGATGGCATGGCAGAAGATGACTGGAAAGGCTGGAAGGCTTTGACAGAGAAAATCGGTAAAAAAGTGCAGATCGTAGGAGATGATCTTTTCGTGACCAATGTAAAGCGACTAAAGCAAGGTATAGATACTCAGACAGCGAATGCCATTCTAGTCAAGGTCAATCAAATAGGATCACTCAGTGAGACCATAGCTGCCGTTCGTATGGCACAGAATGCTCGATTTAATTCGGTAATGAGTCATAGAAGTGGTGAGACTGAGGATAGCACTATCGCAGATTTAGCCGTAGCGCTAAATTGTGGTCAAATAAAGACCGGCTCTGCTTCTCGTTCGGATAGAATGGCGAAATACAACCAGCTACTTAGAATAGAAGAAGAACTTGGAGAAACAGCCTATTTCCCTGGAACGAATTTGAAGTTTGGAGTTTAAAATTACATAAAATACCTCTGCTATTTTTTTAATCGCATCTATAACAGAGTCAAATGTTTTATCCTAAAGGTGCGGCCTTAAATCAATCGGCATTATGCCCATTCTTTTTTCTACATAGCTATCTATAGGCGTTTTCAATGGCTCATTCCGAAAACATAAGTTTCATGGCATTTAAATAGTTTTCTCAATTGTTGAGCTTATGCTCGAGAATTGAGAAAAAACGAATAATCCCCTATAATTGTTTAATATTTTTTTAACCTCATGACTAAGTTAAATTATATAGATTTGTCCTATGTTGGATATAAACTTATTTTATACTCGAATCATTTTGGTTTATTTGGCTTTATATATGGTCAATATGAATCTTAATGTATTTGTGGATTGGACTAAGTCAGGATATTGTATAGAAATAGCAGAAGAAACAGATGCAGAAGAATCTGAAAAAACGAAAGAGCTTACAGAAGAAAATGAATATAAAATTTCTCGTGATATAAATCATTCGCATATCGTTCTATCTAGCATTTATCTAGATGATATTCACCAATACAACACTAGGCTATTACCAACTCCTTATTTGTTGGACTTCAGTCCGCCACCAGAAGCTTAGTTTTATAAATTGATGTTTGAATAAACATCTAATTTCATAGAGAAACTGGTCCCAAATACGGGCACTTAATTTTCTTCTATTTTCAATTATTTTATTATTTTGAGAAACTTATCTAATGAACAATAAGCAAACTTTATTTTCAAACATTAAAACCGATGCGCTGTCTGGGTTAGTCGTCTTTCTGGTCGCACTTCCTCTATGCCTAGGTATAGCGGTCGCATCAGGAGCACCTCCTTTTGCAGGTATTATTACAGGCATTATAGGTGGTATAGTCGTAGGTTTTCTGAGCAATTCTAATGTGAGTGTTTCTGGTCCCGCAGCGGGTTTAATAGCCATTGTCCTATTGGCTATCAATAATCTAGGATATGAAGCCGTTTTATTGGCCATAGTCATCGCGGGTGTTTTCCAGTTAATTTTAGGATATGCGAAAGCGGGTACACTCTCCAATTATATCCCTTCTGGCGTGATAGAGGGTATGCTGACAGGTATTGGTATTATCATTATTAAAAAAGAATTACCACATGCTATTGGTTATGATATAGAGCACGAAGGAGATTTTTATTCTTACCACCTCATGGATAAAGCAGATCAGGGGTTTTGGGGAGAATTGATACATTCATTCAATATGGCCCATACGGGCATTATCCTAGTGACAGTCATTTCTATCGCTATTTTAGTCGCTTTCAATAACCTGGCTTTTCTCAAAAAAATAAAAGTTATCCCAGGCGCTTTAATTGTAGTCATTGTCGGAATTCTAATAAATGAAATTTTCAGAATGACTGGCTCTCCGCTACTTATAGACGGCAAACATTTAGTCAAACTTCCTGTGGCTACTTCGCTCAATGAGTTTTTCACTCAGTTTAGTTTGCCAGATTTTTCTAGTATAGCCAAACCAGCAGTATGGGTCACTGCAGCCACGATAGCAGCCGTAGCTAGTATTGAGACCCTTTTGTGTTTAGAAGCAGGAGATAAAATGGATCCACTAAAAAGATTCTCCAATGCAAATACAGAATTGAAAGCGCAGGGGATAGGTAATATCCTAGCAGGTCTTATTGGTGGCATACCTCTGACCTCCGTGATAGTGAGAACCACTGCCAATGTCAATGCCGGGGCTAGAACTTATTTATCAGCTATTGCACATGGTGTATTCTTGCTGCTATCCGTCGTCTTAATTCCTAGTCTACTGAACAAGATTCCCATGGCTTGCTTAGCAGCCATTTTGATCATGATAGGCTTGAAATTAGCCAGTCCGAAGGTGTTTAAGCATATGTGGGATGCAGGTAAGTTTCAGTTTGTGCCATTTATAGTCACCGTGATAGGCGTGGTAGGTATAGATTTACTGAAAGGAGTAGGAATAGGTTTAGCCGTGAGTATCTTGTTCATCTTGCGTGGCAATATGAAACTGGCCTATTTCTTTAATAAGGAAAAGCATAAAGAAGGGGAGATCATACGCATTGATTTAGCCCAAGAGGTTTCTTTTCTCAATAAAGCGGCCATTAAACAAACCTTGGCACATTTGCCAGTCAATAGTCAGGTCATCATCGATGCGAAAGATACCG
>CANESS010000006.1 GCA_947441115.1 Saprospirales bacterium
AATTTTCGTCCTACCTCTAGTAATTAACTATCAGTATAATATAGAGTGCTCTTCTCTGATCAACCAGCACTTGGTAGAAATAGGCAAAGAAAAATATGTCTCTGACAGTTTTGAATATTCTACTACTTATAAAATTATTCGTTTTTTCAAGCATTTATTCCATGCGGATACGGAGGTAGTTGTATCATTTGGTAAACCCTTAGACATTATTGGTAACGAAGTGAATTCAAATGGAGACAGTATAGCCCCCAACGGGAAACCTTTTGATATTAAGGGATATTTTGAAGTAGAGAATAAAATAGTGCGCGATGAACAGCGAAATTTTGAATATACCAAAATTTTGGGCAGTAAAATTATAAGTAGCTATTTTGAGAATAATACAGTGATGACTGCACCTCTTGTTGCGTTTGTTTATTTTATTCAGCTTAAGAAGCGGCATAAACATTTATCTCTATTTGAAATCATGTTGCTTCCTAGAGAGGATAGAATTGTAAGTAGAGATAATATGATGGCTGGTATGGCAACTATAATAGTTAAGTTGAAGGACTTAGAGAAATTGAATAAAGTAAATTTATCGGAAATCATTAAAGAAAGTACAATAGACAATGTTTTAGCAAATGGAATGAACTCCATTAGTTTATTTAATTCAAAAAAAGTAGTCTATGCCGACTCTGATGGAAATATAAATTCACAAGATGTTCGTCTAGCATATTTTTATCATAATAGATTAATAGGATATAACCTTGAAGAATATTTATAATATAACTAAGCCAATAGGTATCTTGGGAATAGGTAGCTTCGGCACGGTTCTCGCCAATCTCATTGCAGAGAGGCATTTGGTCGTTATGTATGCTAGAAAGCAAAGTACAGTTGATAATATTAACGTACACAAAAAACATAGAGATATTGAAATTTTACCCAATGTTACTGCCACTACAGACCTAGGTCTTGTAGCAAGTCGATGCGACGTTATCTTTCCAGTTTTACCATCTTATGCGTTTAGATCAGTTATTAAGGACTTATCTCATTTCCTCACGTCCAATCATATTTTAATACATGGTGCTAAAGGTTTTGATGTTAAAGTAGATTATTCTCAAGGTCCTGTGGAGCTAAGACCAAGAGATATCTGCACTATGAGTGAAGTGATTCTAGAAGAAACTCCTGTGTATAGAGTAGGATGTATTTCTGGTCCGAATTTAGCTAAAGAAATCGCTCAAAAACAACCTGCAGGAACAGTCTTAGCTTCTAAATTCAAAGAAGTATTAGCGATAGGTACCGAGATACTTCAATGTGATCGATTTCAAATTTATGGAAGCAATGATATTAAAGGTATAGAACTAGCTGGTGTATTTAAAAACTATATAGCCATAGCAGCAGGAGCTTCTGCAGCATTAGGATATGGAGAAAATGTAAAAGCATTATTAATCACAAAAGGCATTTCGGAGATGATAGCTATAGGTAAAGCTTTAGGGGTAGAGCCTAAATCATTTCTGGGTTTGGCAGGTATAGGAGACTTGGTAGCTACATGCAGTAGTCCTCTTAGTAGAAACTATTCTGTGGGTTATAGATTGGCAAAAGGTGAATCTATTGAACAAATCATATCCACTATGACAGAGGCCGCGGAAGGAATCAATACAGTAAAAGTCATTAAATATCTATCTGATACCATGCATATACAAGCTCCACTCGTTGGGATTATTTATAAAGTGATGTATGAGAATCATTCCTTGGAGAGTGGTATTAAAATGCTCATGCGACTAAATGCAGGACAAGATGTAAGTTTTTATTAAATATAAATTATGAAGGATTTAGAGAGTGAAGAGTTAGAAATTGATAGCGATGAACTAGTTCGTGAAATAAATCTAGAGATAGATAAGGGCCAAGAACCTATGCGGATAGATAAATATCTGGTCAGTCATGTAGAGCGGATTTCAAGGTCTAAGTTTCAAGCAGCAGCTGATTCAGGTTCACTGCTAGTCAATGACAAACCTGTAAAATCTAGTTACAAAGTAAGTCCTTTAGATAAGATTAAGGTTATTCTGCCACTACCTTTTGGCCATGAGGGCATCAAACCAGAGGATATTCCATTAAACATAGTTCATGAAGATAATGACATGCTCATTATAAATAAACCTGCAGGTATGGTTGTCCACCCGGGAGTGGGAAATTACAAAGGCACACTAGTCAATGCATTGCTTTTTCATATTAAAAACCTTGGAAAGGGACAGGATGCAATGAAGCCTGGAATTGTGCATAGACTAGATAAAGATACGAGTGGCATCATGGTGCTGGCCAAAACCGATTTCTCCATGGCTTATCTGGCCAAACAATTTTTTGACAAAACAAATCATAGGAAGTATATTGCCTTGGTATGGGGCGACCTAGATGCCAATGAGGGTACTATAAATAAAAATATTGGTAGAGATAAATTTGAAAGAAAGAGAATGAAAACCTTTGAAGATGATTTTGAAGGTAAGCCTTCTATTACCCATTATAAGGTATTGGAGCGTTTTGGTTACTGCACCCAAGTAGAATGTGTGCTCGAAACAGGTAGAACCCACCAAATTCGCGTCCATATGGCTAGTATGGGTCATCCTGTATTTAATGATGACCGATATGGTGGCAATGTGATTGTAAAAGGAACCGTATTTAGTAAATATAAACAGTTTGTAGAAAACTGTTTTAAAGTTTGCCCTAGACAAGCACTGCATGCTAAAGAGCTAGGAATAGAACACCCCGAGACAAAAAAATGGATGTCCTTTGACTCAGAACTACCAGAAGATATGACCGCGCTTATAGAAAAATGGAGAATCTACTCCAGAGGAAGATTGCACGAATTTGAAGAGACGACTTAACAAAAAAGGGAAGTAGATTTTCTACTTCCCTTTTTTTATATATTAGTTGGAACTTGGATTTGGGTCACATAAAGATGACTTATCCAATTTTTGATTAGACACCTGTATCGTTTCAGTATATGTATAGATAATCTCATTATTAGCACCTATCTCTTTTGTTAAAGTAGATAAATCAAGATTTTTAATATCATAATTTACAGAATAGGTATCTCCATTCTTACTAGAAAAATCAGTATAGTTTGATCTTATTTTATAACTAGTGCTCTTTGTAGATATTGGAACCAAGAATGAAGTAGAGGTAAAGAACAACCATTTTTTAGTTTGACTGCAACAGCTAGATATATTGCAATTATCATAAATAACATATGGTTTTAAAAACTCCGGAGAAAGACCTTTAATTTTTACCTTTAAAAATACAATAGTATCCGGGACATCATTAAATACAGCTATCATGTTTGTATTATTTATAACCGAAACTTCATAAGCCTTCTTTTCATTATTGTAGCTAAGCTTGTTGATAGTATCTAATGTCCAATTTCTAGGATTTGAATACAATTTAGCATTTGGGAAATACTCTGAAGGGATAGAAACTATAATTGGATTTAGACTATTAATGGAAAGTTCTTGATACTCTTGAGTGAAACTAGCTGAAAAAGAGCCAATTAGGGATAAGTTTTTACAACCTCCTGTAGCAGTATTCAACCCTTTCTTTATAATATCATAGTTTTGAGTATAATCCTTGAAATCGAGATCTATCGGTTCACTGCTTCCTGAAACTAAACTGTTTTTATCTAGATTTAAATTAATTCCGTTAGTGCTTTTTATTAACTTATTCCCAGCTTTATTCATTTTACCAGACACGAAATCTGGGCCTAATTCAACAAGGGATGCTGCTGCCATACTTGCTTCACTTACTTTATTGGAGAGCCCACTATTCTTAGTGTCAGACGCAGCATTCTCCTTACCTTCTTCGGAAAAACTAACGGTCTCTTCAAAAAGACTCAATACTACTTCTATATCAGTTCTTCTATTTTGAGATCTACCTTGAATTGTTTTGTTATTGCCTATTGGGTGACTAGTTCCCAAACCTGAGTAGGTGAAATTTATTTTGCTTGCGCCTCTATCTACTAAATAGTTTAATACATTTAATGCCCTTAAATTCGAAACCACTTTATTAATGTGAACAGATCCTATACTGCAAGTGTGTCCTTTTATTTCACCTAAATAAGACTTACTTGTCTTTAATAAGACTACAATTGAATCTAATTTTTTCTTATGATTATGATTTAAAGAGGTTTTGCCTAAGCCGAAGTGAATAGACTCCTTTAAAGTATGAACTTGAGCAACCGTTGGAGCTATGGCAAATAAAAGTAAACCTAATATAATTTTTCTCATAATTGATAATATTCTAAGAGCAAATTTATAGTATTTACAATATCAAGGTGTTTAATCTTTATACATAGATTCAATTTTTTCGACATTTTTTTCTTCTATGACCTTTCTCTTCAACTTTAATGTAGGAGTCAGTTCCCCGCCATCTATTGTCCACTCATTATTTACAAGGATAAATTTCTTTATTTGCTCCACGTGATTGAACTGTACATTATATCGGTCAATCACTCTTTTCATTTTTTCTTGAATGAGCTCATTTGTAACCCAATTGGAATTATTAAAATCAATATCATAACCTTTAAATTCAGCCCAGCCTTTTAAATTTATCAGCGATGGGTAGATCAGTGCGGATACAAATTTGCGATTATTGCCTATAGCTATTATCTGTTCTATATACTTACTCTCCTTCAGCGTATTTTCAATAAATTGAGGGGCGACATACTTACCTCCGCTAGTCTTGAAGAGCTCTTTGACTCTATCTGTAATTTTTAAAAATTTATTATCCTCCAATTTCCCCACATCTCCGGTGTATAGCCAGTCATCTTTGATAGCAGCCTCCGTAGCCTCTGGATTATTATAATAACCCATCATGACATTTTCCCCTTGAACTAAAATTTCTCCTTCACCATCTCCCATCCCTTCTCTATGCTCTAGTTTTACCTTTACATGATCTAGTATGATTCCTACAGTACCAGGCCTATTTTCACTCTCACCAAATCTATTAAAAGAGATAACCGGAGCCGTTTCTGTCATGCCATAACCCTCTCTCACCGTAATTCCGACATTGTTAAAGAAAATTCCAATCCTAGGCTGAAGCGCAGCAGCACCGGTCACTATACCTACTATATTTCCCCCAAGTGCTTGTCTAAATTTACTGTAAATAACCTTATCCAAAAACCCATAAAATAGACTCGATTTTGCATTTTCTTTATGTGCTAGATTGATTCCCCAATTAAACAATAGCTTACTGATACCCTTTAAATCTTGCCCTTTAACTAAAATTCCATCATAGATTTTTTCCATTAAGCGCGGGACACAGGTCATGAAGTGAGGCTTAACTTCTGCTATATTTTCTTTTAAACTATCTATACTCTCCGCATAGTATACTTCCACTCCCTTAAAGAAATAGAAATAGGTAACTACCCTTTCGAAAATATGACATAGAGGAAGAAAACTCAGCACTTTATGATTAGTTTTTACTGGTAAATGAGGCGATACTTCCTCTACATTGAAAATAATGTTTCTATGAGAGAGCATAACCCCCTTAGGATTCCCTGTAGTACCTGAGGTATAGATAATTGTGGCTAAGTCTTGTGTAGTTATTTCCGATTTCATCTTCTCTACTTCTGATAGCCTAGACCAGTCCGCCTTTTTAAGAAATTCAGACACATTGGCGCATCCTGGTACATCTTCAAATGAATAGATTCCTTTTAATGACTTTACATTGACCTTGGATGCTTTTTCAAAAATTGTAGCATCAGATATGAAGAGATACTTCACCTCTGCATTATTCAATATGTATTCATAATCATGCAATGAACTAGTAGGGTAAATCGGCACATTAACTGCGCCTAGCTGCAAAATTCCGTTATCACAAAAATTCCACTCGGGTCTATTGCCAGATATAACAGCTATTTTATCATTCTTTACCACACCATGGGCCAATAGTGCCAAGGAATATTCATTGACATTTTTTTCAAATTCAAATGAAGAATAGTGCTTCCAAATGCCTTTGTGCTTGTGCGATATAGCTTTTTCTTGAGGAAATTCTCTCGCTTGAAGATTTATATAGTCAAATAATCGTGTTGGTTTATTCATGATAATGATATTTATAATTAATAAAGTTCACAGATAAGTCCGCCCATAGTGACACCGCAAATCGCCCAAAACAGCCATTGAAAAAAAACAGAGTACCATGAACTACCTGAAGCAAATCTGCCATAAATCAATATAGGAAGAACTATAAAAATAGAATTTAATAAGCCATGAAAAGCACCATGTCTGAAACTTCTAAAGTTTTTTCCATATAGCTCAAAAATATAGACTAAATCTTTGTAGGCACTTCCTTCTTGATTCATGAAACCTACTTCATTCATAAGCAGGCTCTGGAAATGCAGCTGATGAATCACCTGATAGGAGAGGGTGATACTGTACATAAAGCCTAAAACTAAAAGTATACAAATACTACTTGGTGTCCAGCGAATATTAAACTGAGACAAATTCCAACCCTTGAATATTCTATTATAAACACTGGGATTGAACCATAAATAAGCTACAATAATTGGAACCAGAGATGTAAGTGATAATAGCAGCCAGTTGAATTTTATCATATAGATGTTAATTTCTAACAAATCTAATAAAAAAATTATCTTTGTAATTGAAAATGATTTACTATGAGAATCCTAATTTTAATATCGTTAGCTTTAACTGCCTCGATACTTAATAGCCAAGACTACTTCTCCAATCGACTATTTGTAAAATTAAAAGAAGAATATAAGAAGTCCTATATCCTTGAGAAGGATAAAGGTCTGCGTATTTTGCTATCCCCTGCCGAATTAGTCAGTGCGAAGCCTGTTTCTGTGCATCCATTCCTAAATACTACCTATTGAGCTTATTTTCGATAAAGATATCAATCTAGATAGTTTAATTCCAAGTCTAAATCAATTTCCTGAAATTGAATTCGCCGAGAAGGTTCCACTTTATAAATTATTTTTCACTCCTAATGACCCCTTATATTCTACGCAATGGAATTTAAGTAAAATACAAGCTGATCTAGCATGGAACCTAAGTCAGGGATGCACGCAAGTGAAAGTAGCCGTAACGGATGATGGATTTCTTATGACCCATGAGGATCTAGTCAATCAATGGTATATCAATACAGGAGAAATAGCTGGAAACGGCATAGATGATGATAGTAATGGTTATATAGACGACTGGGGCGAGAAAGTCTTTGAGACTAATCAACAAAAAGGTTGGAATGGCTTTTATAAAGGTAAGCCGGCACCTATGGCTGTTTACTTATATTATGCTGAATTGATAACCCCATGGGGAATCAAGATACCTAAAGGTACATTTACCCTAATTCGATAAAAAATAATGCGTCTTTAAATCTGACATATAGGTTTAATTCCTTAAAATAGTTAGTAATCGGTCAAATAAAATGACCGAAACTATTTGAAGAAAGGTATTATCCTAGACAATATTTGATTATTTTTTTATTCATTAAAGTTATAATACCAATGTGATTTGATTATATACTAAGGACTACAGTGGCATACCCTAATGTCATAGATTTTTACAAAATAAATGATTAACGAATTAGATAGGTTTAGTCTCGCATACTGAATTTAAAGGGTTGAAATACTCCAGCACTTGTGGGATTTCAATTAATCATATCTAATGGTTTATTTGGGATTAACTTTGTATCCAAAAAGACGAATTGAAGCATTGCTATTGCCATTTATTTAGAATACTGAATTATTCATTCTCTATAAAGAATGTGAGGTCGCTTATACTTCTATTTTCAGTTTGTCTTATGATCTATTGGCTTTTTTCTGTCAACCCACTAGATAGTTTTCTCCAAAAAGCAACGTATGAAAAGCTGCAGAATGAAATTGATAAATCAAAAAATAAAACCTTTCTAAATAATCTCATGCATCAGAATGACTTTGTCGCATACGACCATGAATATTGGCATTCCAAAGCTATGGATGAAACCTGTGTGAGAGAAAACTGTGAACGTTTATAAATCATGGATTGGAATTTTATCTTAGTAGAATATAAAAACTACCTAAAACTGGAGAAAAACGCTTCACCTCATACTATTGATGCATATTTAAATGATATTCAGAAATTACAAGTTTATGCTGAACTCCAGAATCCAAAGTTGGTGTTAACTCAAATTGTACGAAAAAATTTAGAAGAATTCATTGCCTATCTAATTGAAAATTTTTCCATTCAAGAATCTACGCAGGCTCGCATAATATCTGGCATTAAATCATTCTTTGGATTTCTTGTTTATCAAAACTATACTCAACAAAATGCTGCCGAACTAATTGAAGCTCCAAAGACGATTCGTAAGCTACCCGACACCTTAAGTTTTGAAGACATAGAGCGAATTCTAGAATCTATAGATGTCAGCACAGAACAAGGTACTCGAGACCGCGCAATATTAGAAGTATTGTATAGCTGCGGATTAAGAGTCACAGAATTGTTGCAATTAAAAATATCCGAAATTCAATTAGAGATAGAAATTATAAAAGTCATAGGAAAGGGAAATAAAGAACGGATTGTACCTATAGGCTCTGATGCAATTAAATACTTAAAGCTATATCTAGTAAACTATCGGCGTGGAAAATCAGTGTTAGATAAAGATAAAGACTTTGTATTTTTAAATCTGAGGGGTACTCCACTATCTCGTATATCAGTATTCAATATGATAAAAAAGCAAGCGAGCATAGTTGGAATAAGAAAGCAAATCTCACCACATACGTTTCGTCATTCATTTGCGACTCATCTAGTAGAAGGCGGTGCAGATTTAAGAGCTGTTCAAGAAATGTTAGGGCATGTATCCATAACTACAACAGAGATTTATACTCACTTAGACAATCATTTTTTACGTAAAACTATAGAACAATATCACCCTTTATATAAGTCAAACCATTAAGATGAAAGATTATACAAAGCAAACAGAAAACTTGCTTGAATTTGATATACTTATCGAAGAATTAAAATCTGGTTTTCTATCAGAATACGGACGAGAATTTTTTGAAGAGACAACTATACAAAAAATATGGAATCAAACTGAAATTGAGAAACGATATACCTTTTTATCTGAGTTTAATTTTCTTAAAACTCAATTTCCAGATTTTCCTATACAGCATGTATCTAAATTTTCCTCGCATCTCGGTAATATTGAGATCGAAAACTATTATATCCCTAGAGAAGATATATTAAAACTCAAATTACTTGTCACCAATATCCGCGACATCAAACAGTTTTTTAAAGATACAATCTATCAAAAAGAGCTCCTCACTCTCGCCGATTTTTCCGATACTCTTTTCTATGATACCGCACTGCTGCGTGAGATAGATAAAATAATCGATGAAGAGGGAGTAGTTAAATCTTCTGCCAGTAAAGAATTAGCAGTGTTAAGACTACGAAAGAAAACTATTTATCAAGAAATTGACAAGGCATTTTCCTATGCCCTTAGTCAAGCTAAACAATCTGGTTTACTCAACGAAATAGGTGAATCTATTCGTCAAGGTAGAAGAGTTTTAGCTATAAATTCTGCATATAAACGCTCCATAAAAGGCATAGTTATCGATGAATCGGAAACGGGCAGTGTAATATTTATAGAGCCTGCAGCTACAATTTATCTCAACAATGAAGCCAGTGAAATAGATCGTGAAGAAGAACGCGAAATTAGGAAGGTCTTAATTGTTCTCACTCGATTTATCGCCAAATATAAGAATTTAATTATCCAATATCAAGAATTTATGGCACAATGGGATGGACTTCAAGCTATAAATAAATTTAAGGAGAGAATAGAAGGTAGTTTACCTAGAATAGGCAGCAGTCTAGAGTTAAATAATGCATTTCACCCGCTATTGAAACTGAAAAATAAAAAAGAAGCCAAGTCAATCATTCCGTTTCATCTAAAATTTGATATCCACCACAAAATGCTTGTTATCAGTGGTCCTAACGCAGGAGGTAAGACGATAACTCTCAAAAGCATAGGACTCATAGCCCTCATGGTGCAAAAAGCCCTTCCTATTTCAAGTGAAGCCGGGTCTGTAGTGCCTCTATATGAAGCCGTGCATGGTGATCTTGGTGACCTCCAATCAATCGACGACGAACTGAGCACCTATTCATCTAAATTAAGACTATGGAATTATATGCTAAAAACTGCTAATGCAAATACTCTATTGCTCTTTGATGAATTAGGGGACGGCACGGATCCCTCTTTTGGCGCAGCTATGGCACAGGCTGTCCTAGAAAAATTATTAGATCAGAAATCAACCGTAATAGCGACCACACATTATGGAGACCTTAAGAAATTTTCGGAATCTAGAAAAGATACATTGAGTGCCAGTATGCTATTTGATGAAGTCAAATTAGAACCACTATTCAAACTCTCAATAGGCTTCCCTGGAAGTTCATATACCTTTCACATAGCTAGGAAAATGGGGCTAAATCATGAAGTGATTAAACGTGCGGAGACCCTCAGTGAATCTGAAAGAGTTCTTTATGACCGTCAATTATTCAAGCTAGAGAAAAAAGAAAAAGAACTCCATTCTCAGAAAATGGAATTAGTCAGAGCCGAGCAAGATCTTAAAAAACAAGTCAAAGACTGGAATCGTCTGCACTTAGATATGGATCTCACACGAAAAAAAATGCGTTACGAAAAGACTATACTATTGCAGGAGCAGATCGCAGAGAAAGAAAAAGAACTGAAACTATTTAAAGAGGAACTTAAAAATAAAAAGAAACTCGAAGAACTAGTTATAGAGCAAACTAAACTGAATGAAGAAAAAGAATCGACCAATTTAGCTTCTAAAGAACTTTATAAGCAGATAAATAAGGTAAATCCAAATCAAAAATTTACCATTGGCGATCGTGTTCAATTTATCCAAACAAATGCAATTGGAGTCATAGAAAAAATGAATAAGGATAGAGTTACGGTCATTTTTGATCATTTAAAATCGACCATATCTGCGTCCGAACTTATATGGTTACCGCCTGATGAAGATAAAAAGAAAACACCTACTAAAAAAATAATTACTTTAGATAAGAATAGCTCTCGAGAATTAGATATTCGTGGTCAGTTTGTATATGAAGCCATTGCAGACCTCGACGATTTTATCAATAGAGCTCTTTTGAATAATTATCATGAGATAAAAATAATTCATGGTAAAGGTAAATTGCGAACTGAAATCATAAAGCATCTGCAAACTTTCAAAAGTATTTCCAAATACAATTCAGCACTACCAGAGCATGGCGGAGAAGGAGTGACTTACGTTCATTTCTGATATAATTTAACTATAAAATGTATTAATCACATAAAATTCAGTATATTAGCACTTCATAAATATGGTGTTATGAGACTAATTTTAGTAATAATTTGTTTTCTATTAAATACAGTTCTGTTTTGTCAAGGAGCTGCTAACTATACGGTGCTCTTATCTGCTGAGGTTCAAAATTCACCCCCGCAGATCAAACTCAATTGGAGATTCCAATCTGGGGTTACGAACTATCAAGTTTTTCGTAAACTAAAGTCTACTTCTAACTGGGGCACTCCTATTGCTAGTCTTAACGCAAATGATACTGCTTACACTGATATGAATGTAACGGTTGGTGTTTCTTACGAATATCGCATTGATAAAAATGCAGGGGCTTATTTTGCCTATGGATTTATCAACTCAGGTATAGAAATTCCATCAACTAATACTCAAAAAAGAGTCATATTATTAGTAGATAGTCTGATGAGAGATAGCCTCAAAGCAGAATTAACTCAATGGACAATCAATGCAGAAGCAGAGGGTTGGGATGTTTCTAGAATTGATGTGTCCCGAACTTTAAAATCTGATGCCGTAAAAGATAAAGTTGTTCTCGAATACCAAAAAGACCCAGAAAATACTAAGGCTTTATTTATTCTAGGGCATGTGGCTGTGCCATATTCAGGATTCTTCAAACCTACACCACCCGATGCTCATACAGAGCATATAGTCGCCTGGCCAGCAGACCCGTACTATGCCGATATGGATGGTATGTGGACAGATGATCAAGTAGATGATACCACAGGTGCACAGAAAAGAAACTGGAATAGGCTCAACGATGGCGTATGGGATCAAACTATTTTAGGCAATGATAATTCTGCCGATATAGCCGTAGGTAGAGTAGATTTTTTCGATATGCCAGCATTTGCTAAATCAGAGGCAACCTTACTAAAAGATTATCTCAAAAAATTGTATGAATATAAAATAGGAACCTATAAACCGCAGCGTCGTGCATTAATAGATGATAATTTTGGAGCCTTTAGCGGAGAAGCATTTTCTGCGAGCGGTTGGGCTAATTTTTCTACCTTAGTGGGAAGAAATTCCATTTTAAACTGTGATGTAGTTAATAATGCAGACTACCTAGGCACTATGGATACTGCATCTTATCTCTGGAGCTATGGATGCGGCGCTGGAAGTTATACTAGCTGTGCAGGTGTAGGTACTACTGCAAATTTTGCGACACGACAACCACAAACTGTATTCACTATGCTATTCGGTTCTTATTTTGGTGATTGGGATAATAGAAATAATGTCTTACGAGCAGCCTTGGCGCATGGTAAAGTCTTGACCAATGTGTGGAGTGGCAGACCAAGGTGGTTTTTTCATCACATGGCTCTAGGTGGAACTATCGGAGAATCGACCCTCATTTCTCAAAATAATAGAAATCCTGGAGCGCTCTACAATGGTATGAATTTTATGAATGGAGTTCACACGGCACTGCTAGGCGATCCTACATTGAAACTGCACTATGTAAAACCACCGAAGAATCTATCCGTAACCCTTCAGGATAGTTTGCATGCAAATCTTTCATGGACAGCGAGTGAAGAAGCCGTGCTGGGTTATAATATCTATAAAAATGTAAAGGTAGGAGAGTCCTTCGTTTGGGTCAAACTGAACACAGCCATCGTGAATCCTACCACCTACATGGATTCCTGTATCAGCTCTCCTGGTAATTTTGCTTATCAAGTGCGAGCGGTCGTTATAGAATCTACTCCGAGTGGTACCTATTATAATGAAAGCCTGGCTGCCACAAATACCTTCTACAATGCTACCAATTTAAAGTCCATTGCTAATTTTACTATCACCAACAATGATCCTAGTTTTACATTTACCAATACTAGTCTTCGCAGTAAATCGTATCAATGGACATTTAGCGATACTTCTCTAAATTTAAATACAATAAATAGCTCTCGAACGTATAAAAAAAATGGCGACGTTTGGGTCTTATTGACAAGTAGTCATCAATGCAGCTCCGATACGCAAAAGGTGACGATTAAAGTTGCGAAAGCTCCACCAAGTTTTGGAAATATATCAATAAACAACAAAAGTATAGTTTCGATCTATCCCAATCCAACTAAAGAAAGTCTGACAATTGCCTCCAAAGAAGGCGGCCAGCTTAGACTTTTTAATCTAGAAGGCAAACTAATCTATCAACAATATATCCAGTCTGGAAATGAATTTGTATCGTTAGTAAGCATTTCTTTTGGTATATACCATCTAGAGTTTACTGACAAATTGGGCAGAACTCAAGGGATGAAGTTAGTTAAGGAATAATGCTATGCAAAGAATAGTTTTGGTCATTTTTATTTGACCAATTACAAATTCTTTACGGCACTATTTTTCTATTATTTTAAGTCTAAAAAGAATATAAACTATATTTACGTTTTAATAGTTAATGATTCTATGCGCAAAATTTTTAGGAAAAAATCGATCAAAGGAATTATTGAGAGCCACAACTTGATGGAAGATGGAGATAAGCTCCATCGGAATTTATCTGTAGTCGATTTGACATCTTTTGGTATAGCCGCAGTTATAGGAGCAGGTATTTTTTCTACCGTGGGCAAGGCTTGTTTTTCTGGTGGTCCGGGAGTTATCTATCTTTTTATTTTAGCAGCGGTAGCATCTGGATTTACAGCTATGTGCTATGCAGAGTTTGCATCGCGCATACCTGCAGCAGGTAGCGCTTACACATATGCTTACACTACGTTTGGAGAGGTCTTTGCATGGATTATCGGCTGGGCGCTGGTTATGGAGTATAGTATAGGTAATATAGCTGTGGCTATATCTTGGTCAGAATATTTTCAAACCCTGCTACAAAATATTGGATTAAGTCTTCCTGACTGGCTAGGGGTAGATTACGCCACAGCTAAAAAGGCTTTTATGACAGGATTGTCCAATGAATATGCCTCAGCTTATGCACTTGCCCCAGAAATTTTAGGTTTAAAGATTATAGTAAATCTTCCTGCATTTCTTATTAACATATTAATTACAATAGTTGTTTACGTCGGTATAAAAGAGTCGAAAAATTTCAGCAACTTTATGGTTCTATTGAAAGTGCTAGTAATCATCATGGTTATAGGAGTTGGGTTTTTCTATATAGACGGAGCCAATTGGAATCCTTTTATGCCTAATGGGTTTAAAGGCGTCATGGCAGGAGTTTCATCCGTTTTCTTCGCATACATAGGATTTGATGCTATCAGTACTACGGCAGAAGAATGTAAAAATCCAAGATCCGATTTACCCAAAGGAATGTTTTATGCATTATTGATTTGTACTATACTATACATTCTACTTGCTTTAGTTCTGACTGGGATGGTTCCATATAATTTACTCGATGTGAAAGATCCTCTGGCCTTTGTGTTTTATCAAAAAGGAATGCATTGGATAGGCGGAGTCATCAGTGTGAGTGCTATTGTGGCTATGACTAGTGTGCTCCTCGTATTTCAAATGGGTCAGCCACGTATATGGATGTCTATGAGTAGAGATGGGCTGATGCCGAAAAAGTTTTCAAAAATTCATCCTAAGTATAAAACCCCTAGTTATGCTACAATTGTTACCGGTTTAGTAGTCGGTATTCCTATATTATTTGTTGACTATGATTTAGTAATTGATTTCACTAGTATCTCTACTTTATTTGCCTTTGTGCTAGTGTGTGGTGGGGTATTGCTGCTGCCAGAAGAGGTTAAAGATAAAACCAAATTTAGTCTACCTAAAATTAGTTCGAGATATATTCTTCCTGCATTTGTTATCGGCATAGCTCTATGGGGCTTATGGACGAATGATGGTGATAAATACTTCTCTGAATTATTTCAGTTTGTACCCTTGGATAAGTCGTTTTCACTATTTGGATTTCATTTTTTTAATTATGCCGATACTAATGTGACAAACATTTCATTGATTATTTTTTATATCATTTTATTGATTTTTACAGGATTAACTATAAAGAAAAATTTTACACTAATTCCTGTTTTAGGCCTACTCAGTTGCGCTTACCTACTCACTAGTATGAATCTAATTAATTGGATTTATTTCATTATCTGGATGATAATAGGACTTGTGGTTTATTTCTTGTATAGTCATAAGAATAGTAAACTGCATATTTAAGCTGTTTAAAAAACATTCTTGTGAAGTATATTGTTCTAGTTTTATTTACCATATTACTATTTATAAATAATGATAGTCTAGTACTATGGGAGCAGGATGAGGCGGCCTATGCAGGATTTGCTTACAATATGGTGGAGAGTGGTCAATATCTGATTCCTGATTTTGAATGGAGCTGGCCACACAGAAAACCTCCATTACATTTTTGGCTAATAGCAGGATCATACAAAGTTTTCGGATATAATGAATTCGCCACCCGATTACCATCTGCAATTGCTATTCTCATTTGTGTCTTACTCATTTATTTTTCTACGTTACGTTTGTATTCAAAAAATATAGCTCTTTGGTCTAGTGCCGTATTTATGGGTAGTCTACTCATGCCGCTTTATGGCAAAATCAGTTTGACTGATGCTAGTTTACTCCTCTGTTTTATCGGTAGTTATTTTAGTATACAATCCTATCTTAATGACGAGCATCCAAAGTGGTTAATGAGTCTTTTACTCTTTGTCTCAGCTGGAGCCCTCGTGAAAGGTCCACCTATATTTATTCCAGTATGTGGTGCTTTAATCATGTCATTTATTTTCGGTCAGCGAAAAAAGCTATTTTTAAAACTCTTCCTCATAAGTATTATTGGAATAATACCTTTTTCTGCATGGGCTTATGGCACTTGGACGGTAGATGGGGGTAAATTCATCCACTGGTGGATAGATTGGTATATATTGAAAAGAACTTCGGGGACTATCTATGGACAGTCAGGCGTTATAGGATATTATCTATTTGTATTTATCTTGTGTTTCTTGCCTTGGTTTCTTTTTATTCCGCTTTCGCTTAAAAAATTAATTCAAGACATTCTTCAAAAACACAAATCTGATCAAAGCCTATTTCAATTGGGTTGGATACTGTTTGGATGGATTTTTTATGAAATCGTTCGGAGTAAATTGCCATCTTATGCTTTTGCTGTCATTCCTATATGGTGTATTTACATAGCCCAGACTGTATTAGCATTTAAAGAAGAGAAAATCACAATTTCTAAACTTTCTAGAGATTCTTGGGCCAGTTTATGGCTAATACTAGCATTTGGCATTTTGATATTTAGAGACAGGATCCCATTTGACAATATGCAGTTTACAACTTTCGTCTTGGCTTGTTTTTTCTTTCTTTTTGGCATCCTCTATTGGCTTTCATCTAGGCTCAAGGTTTTAAAAAATCGCCTTCCAGAATTAGCACTGTCCTTTGCTCTTGGTCTTAATTTCATAGCTTGGGGTATAGTAATCCCGGCATTCGAACCTACACGGCAATTTCCAAAGCTCATAGCAGAAGGATTAGTTAAGCTTAATAGCACATCTAAACATATATTCTTTTCTAGTGACTATTCTATGTCTAGCTTACCTGTCTATCTAGCTTGGTCTGGTTTCAAATTCCAGACAGCCGATAGAGAAAACTATGATCAATGTACTCAAGATTCAATGCAATATTCTTCCCATGAACTATTTATGATTCAACGTAGAAATTTTCACTCCTTATCTGTGTTAAATGATTCTTTTAAATTAAGTCCAATTTACGGATGGATAAGTGATAGAGGTATTGTAGATACTTTTTTTATTGCGGAACGAGTGCAAAAGAATTAATTTTCGTGTACATCTTTCTTTGCAGAAAATGGATTGATGGTTTTACGCATCAGATAAAAACCAAAAAGTGAGGGAATAAGTAGGTTTATAATCCATATTAAATAATTCACAGCCATTAGCTGAACAAAGTTTTTGGTATATAGACTAAAAACGAAAAGTACCAAATTAGCTCTAATACCCACGTCTAGCGCTCCCATAGAAGGTATCACAAATTGTGCTAAAAAATAAACTCCACAGAGAATATAAAATTCAAAATAAGGAAACTCATTAAAAAAGATAAACATAAGAAGCCAATACTGAGTAACAAATATTAGAAAACGGAAGGATCCAATACCTAATAAGCTAAGTTTTGTGGGAAGATTATAGTGAAGAAATTCTCCTATAGACTCGAATATTTTTCGTAAAGATTTCACCTTAGCTAGCCATAATATCATGACTTCGGGCTTCAAATACATAAATAGCCAAAAGATAACATCTATAACAGAAATTAAGGTGATAATACCTGCTATAGATAGACCTAGATGCATGAAACTGAGCTTTTCAGCAGATAAAAACCCATGATAATGTGCATATAGTAGAAATAATAAGCCAACTAATGGAGAGGCTACTTTCTGTACGATAGATACGTAATATGCTACCCCAGAGCCGTTGACTCGATTTTCTTCTTTTAAGACTAAAGGTCTCCCTGTAAGTTCACCTATACTGGCAGGTAATATAAGATTAAGAGCATTGCCATATAAAATACCTCTATAGGCTTTCCAGTAGCTAATTTTCTCCACTCTCTGCACACAAAGGTAGTATTTCAATGTTTCAAAACCCCAGTTAAAAAAGGTCAGGATAATTGCAAAGCCAAGGAAATAAAGTTTATCTGGAGAGAATTCTTCTTTAAATAAAAGATAGGTATCATAAAACCCTTCCTCGGAAAACTTTGAGTATAAATTATAAAATAGAATAAAAGCTAATACTAGCTTTAGGATAAATAAATTTATCTTTTTATGTTTGTTCCAAAACTTTTTGATTGTATTCAACGTCTGAAAGTCTAGGCTAGCATGCTATACATTAAATCTAAAGTGCATGATGTCACCATCTTTGACGAGATATTCTTTACCTTCTACTCTTAGTTTTCCTGCTTCCTTCACTTTAGATTCTCCCCCCAGTGATATAAAATCATTATAGGCTATGACCTCTGCGCGTATAAAACCTTTTTCAAAGTCGGTATGTATTACACCCGCCGCTTGAGGTGCTGTATCACCCGTATGAATTGTCCATGCTCTAACTTCTTTTACACCTGCTGTGAAATAGGTTATTAAGTGGAGGAGTGAATACGATTTCTGAATGAGTTGCTCCACCCCAGATTGCTCAAGCCCTAAATCAGAAAGGAATGATTTTCTGTCGTCGAAGCTCTCTAATTGTGCTATATCCGCCTCTATCGCCGCACTGATGATGAGTACTTCTGCATTTTCATCCTTAACTGCGTTCTTAAGTGCATCTACATGAGCATTTCCTGTCTTTGCCGATGCTTCATCTACATTACATACATAGAGGATAGGCTTATTAGTCAATAAATTAAGTGATTTGACGACCCATTCTTGATCTTCTCGCACAGGAATAGTTCTAGCAGATCGACCATCCTCAAGGCATTTTTTATATAAATGAAGAAGTTCCATAGCCTGAATGGCTTGTTTATCGCTACCTACTTTCGCTTGCTTTTCATATTTCTGCATAGTTTTAGTGACCGTTTCTAAGTCTTTTAGCTGCAGCTCAATATCTATAACCTCTTTATCTCGCACAGGATTTACACTTCCGTCTACATGGATCACATTACCATCTTCAAAACATCGAACCACATGCAAAATAGCATCTGTTTCCTTTATATTACCTAGAAATTGATTTCCAAGACCTTCTCCTTTACTTGCGCCTTTTACTAGCCCTGCAATATCTACTATTTCTACTGTGGTCGGCACTAGTTTTTCTGGAATGACTATTTCTGAAATCTTTGTCAATCGCTGATCTGGGACTGTAATCACTCCTACATTCGGCTCTATGGTGCAGAATGGAAAGTTAGCAGCTTGTGCCTTAGCATTTGTTAAGGCATTGAAAATAGTTGATTTTCCTACATTGGGTAATCCTACGATACCACATTTTAAACCCATCTTATCATTGTATAATTTGTTAGCTAAAGCTACAAAGGTAAGGGAAAAATTTTATTTAAAAATTTTGTTGCTAAGCCTAGACCTCAAGACCAATATTCGAGTATAAGCCCGTTGTTTAAGAATATCCCAAGCGAACTATGCTTTTTCATATTCCCGATATAGTTTCACAACTTCTACTGCCTCTTTCACATCATGAACTCTCAGTATTTTCGCACCATTTCTCAAAGCTTCAAAATGCAAGGTACTAGTTCCATTCAAGGCCTCTTGTGGACTGCTATCTAGGCATTTATATATCATACTTTTTCTAGATAAGCCAACTAGAATAGGACAATAAAACTCCTGAAAAACAGCCAAATTTTTAAGTAGCTTATAATTATCGGACATTGTTTTGCCAAATCCAAATCCTACATCTAGGATAATGTCAGATATTCCTATTTTTCGCATTATCTGTAATCGTTGGCTAAAGAAATAAAGAATCTCTGTTATGATATTTTCATAATTTGGGTTATCCTGCATATTGACGGGGCTGCCCTTCATGTGCATAGCAATATAAGGAGCATTGAATCTTTTAGCTACTACTAAAATTTGCTCATCTTTTGTACCTGCCGTAATATCATTAATAATAGATACCCCTTGATCGAGTGCATAATTAGCTACTGTACTTCTATAGGTGTCTATGCTAAATATTGTTTGAGGAAATTCCTTTATAATGGAAGATAATACGCCACGAAGTCTGGACAATTCTTCTTGTTCGCTCAATTCCTGACTATAAGGCCTGGAACTCATAGCACCAATATCTATAATATCAGCACCAAGCATCAACATGTTTTCAATATGTTTCAAAATCTCTTTATGACTTTGCTGCTGTCCACCATCAAAAAATGAATCTGGCGTCAAGTTCAATATCCCCATAATCTTAGGTTGATCAATTGTCCATAATTTACCCTTAATATTGAGCGAATAGAGTTTTTTATTTGGATTCATTTGATTCATGCAGTGAGAACGAATAATCGTGACTACAAATGTAAGGATTAATTTTTCAATTATATTTCTCCTCATTACTTTTATTCGGCTGTTTTGAATAAGACGAAGAAAATTTTATGTACATTTGCAATCTGAAATTAGTATGGAAAGTTCTACCATTAGCTCTTTTAAAAAGATTATAGCCAACTGTCAAGAAGTTTTTCTAAAGAAAAATCAAGACTATGGCATGTCATGGACCATCATGCGATTAAGTTCGCTGACAGATCAGATTTTTATCAAAGCTAAGCGTATTCGTAATATCCAAGAATCTCAACAGAATATCATTGGTGATAGCCAAGAAGATGAGTTTCATAGTATTATCAATTATTGTATTATGGCTATGATCATAGCCACTAATAAGGAAGATAAACTAGAGTCAATGCAATTTAATCAATTAAAATCTAACTATGATATCATTGTGAAGGATACACTTGATTTACTTTCCAGAAAAAATACTGATTATGGTGAGGTATGGCGCGATATGAGAGTTTCATCTATGACTGATATTATTTTAGCTAAGCTATTAAGAATAAAACAGATAGAAGACAACCAAGGATCTACAACCATATCCGAAGGCGCCTATTCAAATTATCAGGATATTCTGAATTATTCCATTTTCTGTATCATTCAGCTCACTGATACTTAGGTTTATTAGACTTTTTTGTCTAATACTGCTCATTTCTTAAAGAGATTTTAATTTCTTTAATAAATGTAGCAAATCCTATAGAAAAAAATTATTGTTGAAAAAAAAGTTTTATCTTTGATTCTTTTAAAATTAGCTTTGCAATAGATAAAAAATCAATGCATTTATGAAAAATTTGAACTTAGTATTATTTTCGTTTCTTTTCCTTCTTTTAGTAGGTTTTGTAGCCAAAGAACCTATGAAGCGCTTTGAATACATGGCTTCATATAAAAAGTCCAAGAAAATGCCTTTAGAGCCTAAGATTCAAGGTCGTGCCGAAGAGCGTGCGAATCAACTCCGTAATGTGGTCACTGGTAAGGTAGATGAAAATGATTACTACAAAGCTATAGCTGAAATAGAAGCTTTATCTAGTTCTAGACTATCTGCACGTGGAGAAGAATTAAAATGGGAACCTCAAGGTCCTAATCAAGTTGGTGGTAGAATACGTGGATTTATTTTTGATAAAACCAAAGAGGGTAGAGTCTATTGTGGAGGTGTATCAGGAGGAATGTTTGTCTCTGATAATCTTGGGCATAATTGGAAGCCAGTAAAAGACATGGCCGATGTATTTAAGATCATGCCGATAGGCTGTATGACTCAGTCGAAAGATGGTGACATTTATGTAGGAACAGGTGAATATTGGGGTAACGCTCCAGGTGGCAGTTATGGATCTCAGTTTTTTGGTAATGGTATATATAAGAAAAAATCTAATGAAGACGATTGGGTGCATTTAACTTCAACAATTAAAGGTATCTCAGCTACTTCTGTTAATCAGAATCTAGATTTCCGACAAGTGATTGATATGGCATGTGACCCACTTGATAATGATATTGTATTTGCTGCTACATCCAATGGTATGCAGGTATCAAAAGATGGCGGGAGCACATGGGTAAAGTCAAGCTCTGTCCCGGCTGTAGCTGTAGCGCAAATTAAGTTTGCATCTGATGGCACTATATATGCTGCATGGGGTGGGAAGGTATATAAATCTAACAATGGTGGAACAACTTTCACTGACTTAATAGGAAATAGACCAGAATGGACTGCAAATGGCAATCAGCATGTACGAATTGCTGTTTCTACTACTGATCCATTGAAAGTATATGCGTGCGGCATTACAGGAAGTAATGGTGGTGATTTAAAATATGTCATACGTTCAGTTGATGGTGGAGCTACTTGGGAGTTGATTGGTAGATCTGATGCTAGCTTTAGTCCACTTTGCTCTACATTAGGTTGTCAAGGATTTTATGATTTATGCTTAGCTGTTCATCCTAAAGATGATGACAAAATTTTCTTAGGGGGTTCTATTAAAGCCTACAGTTGGTCTAGAAGTCTAGGATGGGTGCAAGCTTCTAACTGGAATAGTCCTGCCACCTTAGGTTTAAATCTAGTCCATGCAGACAATCATGAATTCGCCTTTCATCCGACTCATCCTGATACTATGGTCATTTGTACAGATGGAGGACCTTATATTTCCTATAATTCATTA
This sequence comes from Saprospirales bacterium, assembly GCA_947441115.1. Classification (GTDB taxonomy): domain Bacteria; phylum Bacteroidota; class Bacteroidia; order Chitinophagales; family JADJOU01; genus CHPMRC01. The sequence continues at coordinate 22,379 of CANESS010000006.1, forward strand.
TCATCTTTTCCTAATTCTAATTGGAAACCAATATTTACAGGTTTGAATATTACTCAGTTTTACGATATGGCTGTCAATAAATATGGTGAACTCGTAGGAGGTACGCAAGACAATGGTACCCAATTTATTACATTAACTGGAGGAAATAATAATATAGCTTTAGAAATCAGTGGTGGTGATGGATTCGATTGTGCCATTTCCGCAGCGAATAATTATCAAGTAGCCTATACAACAGTATATAACGGCTCATTATCTAGAACTACGGATTTAACTACTGCTAGAAAACCTCTAGCCTCGGGTTGCATAGAAGAGGGCGGAAATTTTGCGAATGTTGGATTTCACACTCGCATAGGTCTAGTAGAGAAAGTTATTACTGCACCAGATGTGTTTGACGAAGTCGAAAAATCATTCTTATTTGTTTTTGGAGGCAGTGGGTATGCGATTTCGGCTAATGCTCATATTCCTTCTAAACCGACAGCATTCACCAATTGGGAGAATCCTGGATTAGGAACTATATTAGGTATTCACGCAACCAAAGATATTGGAACCGTATATATGTGCGGAGGTGGAGGTGTTCGTAAGAATACAACTTTGAAAAATTTCGATTCATTTCCGGTGGATTTAGCCACAAACAACCAACCTTGTCTGCGCAAACCTAATTTGGTATGGACTACTATGACTGGTGCTCCTGGCCCTATAGGGGGCATATATGTGCATCAGACCAATGGTGATTATGTAGTAGCCACTCAGGTAGGTTTTGGGGGCACTGCCAAGGTGTTTTTATCTACCAATGGCAGTAGTTTCACCGCTAAGCAAGGAAACCTTCCTATCATGCCTGTATATACTTGTGCTATAGATCCCGATGATGAAAAACATGTAGTCATAGGTACTGAATTCGGAATATGGGAAACATTTGATATTAGTGCTGCTGCACCAGATTGGAAAGAAGCAAATAAAGAAATAGGAAGAGTACCTGTATTTAAATTGAGAGTGAATCATCTAAACAAAGAAGAATGCACTATGCTCTATGCTGGTTCTCATGGTAGAGGCTTTTGGAGAGCTCCCTTCCCAGATAAAAGTAATAGTGGGCCAATGTGTGACTATAAGAAAAAGGTGAGAAGTGGACTAGATTACATCAATAATATCAAAATTCAGTTTGACATCTACCCTAATCCTACTTCTGATAAAGTCAATGTAAGCTTTGATTCTAAGATAGGAGCTAATTACGCCCTGGCTATTTATGATATGGCGGGTAGAATTGTAAAGAAAATGGCTTATAGAGCTATATCTGGAGATAATATTATTAGTACTGATTTGACTAGTCTTCAGAGTGGACAGTATATTGTGAGATTAGAAGACGGCAATAATATCGTAGGAGGAAAAATTTTAGTCAAAAATTAATCAAAAAGAAATTATAATTATCTACAAAAGGCAATCCTAAGCGGGTTGCCTTTTGTTTTTTTAACCCCGTTTGAATCTTATTCACTTTAGTTTTGTTTTAATCTAAACATTTGTATGCAAAAGATAACCTATTTACTCTTCATACTATTCTCTGCTCAACTATGGAGTCAAGAAAAGAATACAAGACTCATTCAATTTTCGGGTAATACTTTGATATCTTTCAATGATTCGGTGGAGCCTGTTGCATTTGTAACTATAAAAAATAAATCTAGACGATCTAGTGCTTATTCAGGACCTGATGGTTTTTTCACTTTAGTAGTTAAAGGAGGTGATACGGTAGAATTTTCCGCAGTAGGTTTTAAACGCAGCACCTTAATTATACCTGACAATATCAAGCGCGATCGATTTTTTGCGACGCAAGCTATGATTAGAGACACCAATAGATTAGCAGCTGTAGTCATTGTACCATGGAAAAATGTAGAAGAATTAAAGAGAGCAGTGCTAGATATGGATATTTCAGAATCTGATTTAGTTATAGCCTACCAAAATCTTCAATATGAGCGCTGGGTGCAGATACGAGAGGGTATGATGCCAAGTTTAGAGGAAAATAGAGCTGGATATTTAGCACGACATAATAGTAATAATCTAATGCTAAGCACAGGCCTGTTGCCACAGAATAATATTCTAAACCCATTTGCATGGATGCAGTTTATGGACTATGTAGGACAGAATAAGAAAAAGAAGAAATCAACCGATACAGATAAGTACTAGAATATAGTATAATATTGGCTTAGGTAGTCCTTATAAGACTCTGTATATTCATTTTTTGAGTCTTTTATGCATAAGCTGGTGCTCTCTGGTTGGAATATATCCTTGTTTGCAAATTCTATTAAGATGCGTAAGGGTCTTTTATGAGGTCTAGAATACAAAGTCAATTGTCTATGTATATAAAGTTTATTTTTAGCTGCTATAGCTACTATTTTATCTAAAACTTCAAATGGTAGGACAAGTGCAAGTATGCCATTATCCTTCAAATGTTTCACAGCAGTTTCTAATAGGTCTTCATAGCTCAAGCTATTTGTGTACTTTGCATAAATATTTCTCGGTTTAGTAGATTTATATGTAGTTTCAAAAAAAGGAGGATTAGATAGAATTAAATCGAATTTACATTGGAGGCTGGTTTTTGAAAAATCCTCCAAACTAGCATGCTTTACTTCCACATTTGTAACATTATTTAGCAGTATATTTTCTAAGGTCAGATGATAGGCGTTCTCATCAATATCAATAGTAGTTATATGGCTAGTCTCCTTTAATCTCTGTAAAAGTCCTAACGAAATCAAGCCTGTACCAGAGCCAATTTCTAAAATATTGATTCTTTCTCTTACGGTTACCCATGCTGAAAGCAAAACTGCCTCCGTATTAACTTTAAATACGGAGGCAGAATTTTGTTTGACTATAAACTTCTTAAACTGAAAAAAATCCAATTTACAAAGTTGGGATTTTGATTTTTTCTCCTTTTTTCAAAGGCTCATTTTCCTCTATATTATTTAAGGATTTAAGTACATCTAAAGGAATATTGAATTGAATACTTGCAGTAACTAGCGTATCTCCAGTTTTAGCTTCATAATATGAGTAGCTCTTGAACTTTGGATTTGACTCTATATATACATAAATTTCTTGATCTACTTTTACCTCAGGAGATTTCAATTTATTCCATTCTTTGAGATCAGTGAGCGAACAGTTATATAGTCTAGTCAATTGCATAAGATTTTCTCCTTTTCTGATTTTATGCACTATGACATTATCCGTGACCGAACTTACGGTATTATCTTCCACTATAGCTTTATTATCCATTGCATATTGCGGCCTGACAATAGTTTCCAATTGTTCTATTTTCAATTTTTTACCAACAAAAAGATTGGAATTACTGTTTAAATTATTCCAGTCTCTAAGTTCTTTTAAACTTATATCGTATTTGTCAGCTATAGTTGTCAGATTTTCCCCTTTACGAACACTGTGGTAAATGGTTTTTTTCTGCACATCTGTCACCTTAATTATTTTATAGGTAACTGCTGCTGTGGCAGGGGTTTTTCTGACGTCAGAAATTAGATCACTATTCATTTCTTGTGCGGGAGTGTTAGCAAATAACTTAGGATCTCTCTTAGCTATAGATGTAGCTATCTCAGAAAGGGTAAGTTTTTTTTCTTCAACGGGTTTATTGGAAATAACATTATTAGGCCCTGAAAGCACTGTTGCTTCGCTTGAGCCATTATCCGCCAAATTAGATTCCGCCGAAACTGCTGGTGGAGTATAAGATGGATTATAGATATAAGGATCTTGGCCTAATAAATGTCTTTTTTCTTCAAATTTTAAGGCATACTCTTTCGGTACTAATAAACTATAACCTATATCGACCTTGGGCACAATACCCTTCTTTAGCGATGGGTTATATTTACATAAATGCTCTTCCGTGCAGCCTACTAGTTCAGAAATATACTTCATTGACTGCTTATCATAAATTTTCAACGTCTTGCATGCCTGGAAATTAAGAGCAGGTTTGCCAGGTTGAAGCTGATATTCTTTGGCATAATGCATAGCGTAAACTATAGCTATAAATGACGGAACATAATTTTGCGTTTCCTTGGGCAATCTATGTTTGATAGTCCAGAAGTCATATCCCCCTGAGTTTCGGATGGCTTTATTTACATTGCCGGGGCCAGAATTATATGCAGCTAGCGCTAGAAGCCAGTCTCCATAGATGTTATATAATTTTTTTAGAAATATAGCAGCATGTTCTGTAGATTTATAAATATCACTTCTCTCATCGACTAAGGAATTAATTTCCATACCTTCGTGCTTGGCGGTACCATGCATAAATTGCCATAAACCCGTTGCACCTACTCTGGATCTAGCCTGCGGATTTAAGGCGCTCTCTACTATGGCTAGGTATTTTAATTCTATAGGAAGGTTATGCTGATCTAGAACTTCTTCAAAAACAGGGAAATAAGCCTTAGAAGCTGTTAGCATTCGAGTCATATAATCACGTTTATCATACAAGAAATATCTTGCTATTCTTCCTACCTCAGCATTATACTTCATAGGAATAGTGGCTGGTATAGCTAGTATTTTCTTATGCATTTCCTCATCCGTATAATAAGGAAGCTTAGTTTTGTCTATATAAATCTGCTGTCTAATGGCTTCTTCGTCTACTATGGATTTATCTTTCAAAAGGAATTTACTGGTTAATTCTTCCAATTGTTCATAGTTGATATAGTTTTTTGTATTTTCATCATAGGTAAAATGTCGACTATCATACTGAGCGTTAGCGTATAATACGTAGAATATTCCTGATACTAGAGCTATGATCTTTTTGTTCATTTTTTCTATTTTTAGACATTTTCAACAATACACGATTCACAAATTTATGAATATTCTTTTCCTTTATTGTTGTTTTGATTTACCTAATCAACAAATATACTTATTAATAGACAGTTTTTATTATTTTCTTCATTTTTTCTATAATTTATTCATTTATCTATTCTACCTTACCTTTGGGGGGAATAATCTTTTAAAATTTTGATTCAATAATGGCAGTTTTAAACTTTTATAAATATCAAGGGTGTGGTAATGATTTTATCTTGTTAGACCGCAGGAATGAGTATTTGCCAATACAATCTAATCAAATAGTTGCTTTATGCGATAGAAGGTTCGGTATAGGAGCAGATGGTCTTATGGAATTAATTAATTCAAATTCACATGATTTTACCATGCGCTACTATAATAGTGACGGTAATGAAAGTAGTTTTTGTGGTAATGGAGGCCGATGTATAGCGCAGTTTGCTAAAGATTTAGGAATTGTATCAGGAGATTCAACTAATTTCCTTTTTAAAGATTTACCTTATTCCGCTGTTTTTTTATCCAATGGAACTATTTCCCTTCAAATGCAGGATGTAGTAGAAATAGCAACAAAAGAAAACGATTTATTTTTCGATACCGGAAGTCCTCATTATATTAGATTTAGGTCAGATATTGAGGCGATGGACTTAATCCATTTTGCACGTCAAATTAGATACTCAGAGGATTTTCCTGCTGGAATCAATGTCAATGCAGTAGAAGTCATAAATGAATATACGATCAAAATGCGAACCTACGAGCGAGGCGTAGAGAATGAAACCTACAGTTGCGGAACTGGAGTCACTGCTGCAGCTATCGCTTTTCACTTTTCGAATTTAACCCAAAGAAACCAGATAAATATAGAGACCAAAGGTGGTAATTTTCAAGTCGAATTTAAAGAAATTAACGGAAAGTATTCTGATGTAAAATTGATTGGACCAGCCATCAAGGTCTTTGAAGGGAGGATTGACCTCTAGATTATTTGGTACTATGTTATAGTCCTAAATAATACAAATTTAAATTAAATACTACTATATTTGCCTTGCATGATTATTAATATATAAATGGCGACAGACAGTGATAACTATTTATCAAACAATAGACAACAAACTCACCGAGGTAGAGGAAATGAGCAGTGGTTGCTGGGTCAATATATACCCGCCATTTGATTATAATGCCATCAATCAAATTTCTGAAAAGCTAGGGGTATACATAGAATACTTCACCGACGCGCTTGATATAGATGAGCAATCTAGATATGAAGAGGACGACGATACTAAATTTATTCTTTTAAACATCCCAATTCGAAATGAACAACTGATTAGCAACAAGAGGGCTAGTTTCATCACCATACCAATTTCAATTATATTTAAAGATAATATTGTCATCACGACTTCTTTATATAAAAATCCAATTATTGATAGTATTATTACTAAGTCTAGTCGAAAAAACCTATTTCAAGATATTCCGAATTTAGTCTTAAATATCTTAGATAGAAACACTGACTTTTTCCATTATTACTTAAAACAAATTAATATCCGCTTCAATGATATAGAGAAAATACTAGATACTCAAGCCAACAATCAGGATTTTGTATCCATTTTACAACTTCAAAAATCGCTTATTTATTTTGAGACCAACCTGCGCTCTAATAATCTGATGATGGTCAAAATGAAGCGCACCAATTTCCTAGAAACAAAAGATAATGAAGAGTATGATGATTTTTTTGACGAAGTGATTATTGAAAATCAGCAGGCGATAGAAATGACTGAGGTATATTCACGTATTCTAGATAGCTCTATGCATACTATATCTACTATCATATCCAATAATGTGAATACCATAGTCAAGCGATTGACGGGAGCTACTATAATACTGATGCTGCCAAGTATTATCTCCGGTCTATGGGGAATGAATGTGCCTGTGCCATTTGGAAGTCATCCATTTGGGTTTGCCTTTGTATCAGCCCTTACAGCTATCTTGATTATTGGCACAGTTTATATTTTCTTTAAAAAGAAGTGGATCTAGTAAAACTATAATCGTTTTTTACTATGCTTCTGTCTCGTTCCTATTTACTCTGTCTGGTTTTTATAGAAGGAGTTGCTGTGATGGCTGCTGAACTAATAGGAGCTAAGCTTATTGGCCCACTTTATGGAAATTCGCTCTATATCTGGGCTGCTGTGCTTGGTATAACTTTATTCTCCCTGACTTTAGGCTATTATATAGGTGGCTGGCTTTCTGCACGTTTCCAGAATCTAATACTATCGCTAGGTATTTTGGCCCTCATAGGAGGCGGGTTAATGCTCAGTGTCATGCCCTGGCTAAGCTTGAGCATCATGACACAATTAGTCGAAGGAGATATCGTTTATGGAGCGGTTGTTTCACTGTTGGTTTTTCTATTTCCTACCTTATTTCTTTTTGGTCTCTCGACACCATTATTTATTAGTATTTTAAATCAAGAGTCGAGTACCTCTGGTAAGACTTCAGGATTCGTTTATGCTATTTCTACCTTAGGAGGTATTATTTCCACCTTCAGTTTTGGCTTCTATCTTATGGAAAATTTCGGTATTACCTGGCCTTCTTTTTATTTAGGATTGATAGTCGTTTTAGCCTGCTGTATTTCAATTATATGGTCGAGACGTTATATGTTATTTTTAAGTCTTCTCCCTTTTTTTCTATTTTATAATATCTATCATGACAAAAATTTAGTGAGCGGGGATACAGAGATAGTCTATGAATCTGAGGGAATATTTGGGCAGATACGCGTTATCGATGCACCCGTAGAAACCTATCTTCGCGGTAGACATATAGGACGCACATTATATGTAAATAATGTAGGGCAATCTACAGCATTTAGAGATCGTTTAGAATATGATAGCTGGGATTGGTCTTATTTTTTTCCTACAGTAGCCAGTGTTACCTCCAAAGGCGGGGATGCACTTCTTATGGGACTTGGCGGTGGTACTATATGGCATCAATATAATAGATTAGGGCTCAAAACGGATGTTGTAGAGCTAGATGAGCGGATTAAGAATACAGCTATTCAATATTTTGGAGTATCTCCTTCTGCCAATATAGTAGTAGATGATGCCAGACATTTTATCAATACTTGCCGAAAAACCTATGATCTTATCACCTTTGATATGTTTCTCAATGAGACTCCTCCTGCTCAAGTTTTAAGCATAGAGACCTTTCTCAAAGTAAAAAAAATGCTAAGATCTCAGGGACTATGGATGATAAATTATTTTGGATATACCGAGGGGACGAAAGGAAAGTCTGCAAGATCTATATTGAAGACACTACAAAATGCTGGATTTCATGTAGAGATTTTGGTGACGCCAAGTGAGGATGAATCTAGCAGAAATGTGATTTTTTTAGCTTCTCATCTTCCGATTGATTTTTCTAAAATCAACTATGAAGAAAAAGATCTGCCAAAAATTACGGATATAACCAAATATTTTCTACCACTAAAGGATATAGACACAAATGATGCAGAAATACTGACCGATGAGCGGCCGCAATTCGATCATTTGTATATTGAACCATCACTCGATTGGAGAAAAAGAACCATCGAATACCAAATAAAACCTATCTTAGAATCTGAAATAAATTTAATTAAATAGAATTTATGACCAAACTACGTTTTTTGTTTTTACTAGCCTTTATCGAAGGAGCGAGTGTCATGGCTTGCGAATTATTAGGCGCGAAGATGATATCACCCTATTTTGGCAGTTCGCTCTATGTATGGGCAGCAGTGCTCGGCATCACCTTATTCGGTCTTATGTGCGGCTACTATATAGGTGGATATATTTCTGAAAAATATAAACGTGAAGATTTAGTATATTGGATTTTAATCCTTGCAGGGGCATTCCTCGCTATTATGCCCTATACCAGCCAGTGGATTATGTCCAAAAATATTGATATGGATATACGATGGGGCTCTACCCTTTCCCTACTCATTTTTATGTTCCCTCCGCTCATTTTTATGGGGATGACCTCCCCTGTCATTATCAATATGATCAATACAAAAGTAGATGAAACGGGCAAGAGTGCAGGATCCGTCTATGCAATTTCTACCTTAGGCGGCATTGCAGCTACGTTCTTAGTTGGGTTTTACCTACTGCCTGAATTCGGGATTAAATGGCCATGTTTTATGTTCGGATTTTTACTTGCTATCCTTCCACTGATAGCTTTAGTTAAATTAAAATCAAATAAAGCCCTTCTTATTTTGCTTCCCTTTTTTTTTGCCCTTAAAGGTAATCTAGCTAAGCCAATACATGATAATGCCAATGTGAGTCTCTTGGCAGAATCAGAAGGAATATACGGTCAGGTGAGAGTATTTGATTTTCCATTCTACACGGAGCAGAAAGGAGAGAAAATGGCACGGGGTCTCGTGGTCAATAACACCTTACAATCTATTCTAGATAGAGATAGTCTGGATTACAATCTTTGGGACTGGTCCGTCCTCTTTCCCAGTGCAGCTAGTATTTATCCTAAAGGCAGTTCTATGCTCCTAATGGGATTAGGCGGTGGAATGCTCTATCACCAATTTCATCGCTTAGGATTCAACATCGATGTAGTAGAGCTAGACGAGCGAATTAAAGATGCTGCCATCGATCATTTTTCTATACCAGCGAATGCACCTATCGTAGTCGACGATGCTCGTCATGTAATTAATACTTCCAAGAAGAAATACGATGTCATTGTCCTTGATTTATTTTTTAATGAAACGCCTCCCTCACAAGTTCCAACTATAGAATCTTTTACTAAACTAAAATCCATGGTTAATAAAAATGGTATGGTACTCATGAACTTCTACGGCTTCACCAATGGTGAAAAAGGCCGCGCTGCGCGCTCTGTGATCAAAACCTTTGAAGCAGTAGGGTTTCAAACAACACTCTTACCAACTCCAGAACCTGAAGAAGGCAGAAACCTCATTATCTGCGCTAGTCTCGAAAAGCCAGATTGGTCTAAAATTAGTTACACAGAGCCCTCTCGTTTTCAAATTACACCTGAAAATATTCAACAATTTATCCTCGATAAGACTCAACTTAGTATGCAAGATGCTGAAATACTAACTGACGAAAAGCCTGCTCTAGAGAAGATGTACGCAGACGCTGCTGCAGTATGGCGAAGAACTCAGATAGAAATCTGGCTCAAAAATATCATGCAAACTGACATTGATTTAATGAAGTAATTTCTTCTCAACTAATCATGGATATTGCATAGTTAGAAAAAATTATCTATCAAACATTTCCCAAATGTACTTCACTGGAGGTGCTCCAAAACTGAGCAATTGATCGTTGAATCTTTTGAGATTAAATTGTGTTCCTTGTTTTTTCTTTATTTCCTCTCTGAAATTATATATTTCATAGAATCCAGTAAAGTAAGAACATAGTTGTACCTGCGTCAATTTAGCTCTCCGCCACTTCCCCTCTGCTTCAGACTTTTCCTGAAATGCCTCTACTTGCATGAGATGCATCGCATCTTTTTCACTCATATTTCGACAATGGATGCTATAGTCTAGAATAGTGTTGCATACGCCTCTCAAATGAAATTTATAATACATCAACCACATTTCATCTGACATCTCTGTTTTATTAATACTCATATTCTTATCCCAGCCTTCTTCCATCATCATGCGTTCAGCGTAGAGCGCCCAGCCTTCTATAAAAGCTCCATTCTGTAGAAGATTCTGAATCAATGATGGGGATTTATTCGCATGAATGAGCTGCACGTAGTGGCCTGGAACAGCTTCGTGAATATTTAATATCTGAAGGGTATACTGATTGTACTCACGTAAAAAACTCTCTGCAGCCTCTGGTGCATAAAACGCAAGACTTCCTACATTATAATAGGTATTCGCATTTTTAGCATAAGGCCCAGGACTCGAAATACTAGCACCGGCTACACCCGCCATCCATGCAGGCTCTTTTCTAACTACTAAAGGCTTAGTCGGATCCATGGTCACTAAATCTTTATCTATAATAAACTTAGATAGTATCGGAATTTGTCGTTCAATTTCTGCTTGAAATTCTTCTCGTTTGGCATGACTAAGAGCAACTTTGTCAATAACCAGTTTAATGCGAAACAGTGAATCCTTTTCTAACGTTGTATTTGGAAGGTATTTATGCCAAAGCCTAGTGGATATGGCATGCATTTCATTTTGCAGGCTAGATTTTCTTGCCATAGCATTATCATGCATCTGCTCGGCAGTATATGTAGAAGCTATATCTAGATTGAATTTCTTATGAAATAAATCTTTGCCCAATCTAAAATCTTTTGCTTTGCGCTTGCCCGTTTCCATTTCCTTTTTTAATCCTTCTAAATGGATTACAAAACCCTGAATAGCTTTAATACTTGCTCCCAATGCAGCAGTATCTACTTTTTCTTTCAAATAAAATTCGCGAATTTCGCCGTATTGCAGCATATCGGCAGTGCCTGTCAGCTGCTGAATAGCTAATGCTGTATGCTCTAGCGTTGGATTAATTAGATTCTTCTTAGCTACTTCAAAATAGGCTGGAGTTTTCGCGAGAAACTTATTTAGATTCACTATAATGTCTAAAGGCTTTGCCTCTTTATTCTGTTTAATTTCAAAGAGTGTGCCCCCAAAATTGTAACTAGATGCATCCCATTCATAGGATTTATACTCATTCAAGGAAAAATCAGTTCCCTCCAACATATTTTTTATCAATAAATAATCTGTTTTATTCATTGGAGACAGGGAATCCAGATTATACTGATTTAAAGAATCTAAGTACCGATTAGCGAAAGCTAGATCAGAAGTTCTCCCGGCTTCATCAGGAATCGGTAAAACACTATCATAGTTGTGATAACCCACACCGGTAGCCCAGTTAGGATATTGCTTCCACATATCCTCTACGAGACGAAGTTTGAATTTTTCAAAATCATTATTTCCTTTTTTTGTCTTCTGACAAGAAGTCAACTGAAATATAATCAGAATAAGTATCAAAAATAATTTACGCATATAATAGAAAATTAAGGGATAAAAGTAATGATTTGAAACTAATCAATAATAATTCAATAAAGACTATATAAGATGCACTAAATTTGAATTAGAAATCTAAAATATGAATCGACGCCAAGTTCTAAAAACATTATCTCTATCAGGTATGACACTTTCTTTTTTTAAAACTAGCTGGGCAGGAAATCTCTCAGCGACTGCAAAACCAATAGTGCTTAGCACTTGGTACAATCAGCGCGAAGCTAATACGGATGCCTGGTCTATCCTCTCTCAAAAAGGGAAAGCAATTAATGCCGTAGAAAAGGGGGTTATGAATGCCGAAAATGATATCACAAACTGCTGTGTAGGTCTCGCGGGAAATCCTGATAGAACGGGTATAGTGACCTTGGATGCATGCATTATGAATCATCAATATGAGATAGGAGCTGTGGGAGCCTTGGAGAGAATAAAGCATCCTATTTCTGTGGCACGTGCCGTAATGGAAAAATCTCCACATGTGATGCTAGTCGGAGCTGGAGCACAGGAATTTGCTTTGACTCAAGGCTTTACCCTAGAAGATGGGAATCTAAGTGACCATGCAACCAAGGCTTTTGAGGATTGGAAAAAACGAAATGAATTTGACCATAAAAATATAGAAAAGAAAAAAGTGGAATTTATCACCAAACCAAATAAGGAGCAGGAGAAAAATAAATCCATAAAGGTAGATGAGTTTAACCACGACACCATAGGAATGATAGCCTTGGACAGCTTTGGCAATCTGAGCGGTGCTTGCACCACAAGTGGATTAGGCTTCAAAATGAGAGGACGATTAGGAGATTCGCCCATCATAGGCGCAGGGCTCTATGTAGATAATCAAGTAGGCGCTGCCACAGCCACAGGGCATGGAGAAGAAGTCATTCGTATCTGTGGAAGTCACCTAGTAGTGGAGTTTATGCGTCAAGGTCTAAGTCCAGAACTCGCTTGTAAAAAAGCAGTAGAGCGCATTTTGAAACGAACACCTAGAAAATTAGAAGATTTACAAATCGGTTTCATCGCGCTCAATAAATATGGAGAGTTTGGTTCTTATGCACTAAAGAAAGGATTTGACTTTGCAGTGAAATCAGAGGAATTAGATAATAAGAAGTTTGATAGTAAGTTTTTGTACAAATAAAATATGAACAAGATTTCAAAAATTATAGCTTTTATTAAAAGCAAAAGATTTATTACATGCCTTTTGGATTTGTATTGATTGGAATATTCAGTCTGAGTCCATTACTTATTGCTCTTTTTGCTGGATTGATAGGATAATGTTTAGGGTGCAATATAAATGAAGTAGAAACAGATGATTGCATAAGATTTGGAATTCCATTTGGATTAATTCTTAATCCTCTTGGCGTAATGGGTTGGCTTATTTTAATCACAATAACTTAGGGAATTATTGCTTTTGTTGCATGGTTCATTTATTGTTTAGTAGTAACTATTCACACTGAAAGATAGCTATTATGGAGAGTTTAAGAATAAAAATTGTGTTTTTTGCTTCTTGCAGAACTCTCGAAGAGGACTCTGCTAGAAGTCTATAATTCATTCTCTGAGTCCCTTTCAGGAGACAAAGAGGGAGGAGAATTTTACTTTACTATTAAACTATACTAGTTTTTTTAAAATATCGCTCTTGCCTCCACATTACCGCTATGAATCAGCTGAGGAGAGTTTTCATTTTTACGTCCGTTGTAGATGAGATTGAGCTGAAGGTATTTGGTGAGTTTCTGGCCTATGGTCACGTTCCATATATAGTTGAGTCCGCGCGGAATGCCATTGAGCATGGCGAGTTCTATCTGTGGATTGGTAATATTTGCTTCGTAGGTCTGCTGCAATAGAGTAAATCTAGATTCAATGATACCATCATTCTTTCTCGAAAATTTAAGCTCGATATCCCCCTGCTGAGAGACACTATATTGATCGCCTGTACTTTTGAAACCATAGTTTCCATTGAAATTTAATTTCGCATTCTTATGAAGATAAACCGAGAATGTATTTTCTATTCCATTCTCAACTATTGCAAAATTTCTTTCCTGAAAAAATTCAGAGGTATTTCGTCGAATACCATTGGAGACTTTTCCGTAGTAAGTGAGAAAATACAATAACTCCACACGAGAACGGATAGCATAGTTTTGAAGTGAATAACCTTCAATGCCATTGCTCAATAGATTACTATTATTATTATATAACCATTCTAAATCCAGCCCAATTTTTCCTTCATTTTTTTGATAAGAGAATTGTTGAAAAATATAACTACGTGAGAATATCATGAGTGAATCTTTGAATCCTATTAGCGGATTAGCATAATCTAAAAGTTGCTTGTCAGTTGACGATCTTACTTTTTTATTAATATCTAATCGAAGTTGATAAGAAAACTTGGCTGCTAATTTTTTCCAATCTTTTGCATCGTGCCATTTGGCCTTTGGTTGAATGGATAGCTGTTGAGAAAAATTTACTTCATTGGCCGGAATAAAATCAGGTAACGCAATAAAAAAGCGCATATAATTATTCTCTGTCAAAATAGGGGATACATAGGCTTCGTTTAATTCGAAAGTACCATTATTATTCAGATCTCTCCAGGCATAGTTTCCAAAACCATTAGGGGCTTTTACATACGTAAGCTGAATGCGCTGCTCTCTGCCCGCTTTGATTTCATATAGACTATTTAACCGAATAAAACCATTGGCATAATGACTATTGTAATCTAACCTACCTAGGTAGTTATGTTGAATATCTTGATTTAAATTTATACTCGAAAAATTTCTGTATTTTAAGGTGTATTTTAGTGATTGAGACTTAGAAAATTCACTTTGACCATCGAGTGAAAATGTATGTGCGTTTATATTAGGGGAAAGGAACTCAATGCTATCGTTTATTTGCTCTGTACGATAGATATATTGAAAATTAAGCGTATGCATCTCAGAAAATTTATTGGTCCAATTCAGAAAATAATTTTGCCATAAAAAACCATTTTTCAGAAGATAGGAATTTTCCTTTTTAGTGCGATTAATCTCATGAAAAATACCGACTTCTAGCTGAGATTTTTTTGGCTTCAAATCATAACGTATTCCTGCTTTGGGTCTATAAAATAACGAGATCGTATCAGATTTGGTAGAGGTCATCAAATGCTGCTGGGTATAGAAATACCATCTGCCTGGGTTCCAACTGAGATCGAAAAATGATTGTAAGCCATTAAACGCATTTGGAAAATATAAAAAATTGCCTCCTATTTTGGATTTAACATCACGACTTGAATAGCCAAAGGTAAGGCCTGTCAGTGATTGTTCACTCTGATTTCGAATAGGTAAATCTAGATTCCAATCACGTTGAAATTCATTATTTCTATAGCGAGTCAAAGGACTAAAATGCGAAGTCGTATACTCCTGTTCTACCTCTAAACTCAGGCTTTTGAGGCTATCTAGTTTATGAATGGCTTTGTGATTAATTAAAATTCCTATGCCTTTATTCTCTCCATTTTGAAGCTCACTAAATGTATTTAAATCATGACTGGTATAGGAAACCTCCGCTTTGGTCACTTGCTTATCTGACCATTTATAGACACCCCCTGTAGTCCATTGTAAATGGGTTTTAGGCGTGGTTATTTTTATGGTAGGTTCATAATTTCCCTGTAATACTCCATCTTTAGGCGCCACCCATTGATATACAGAACCATTGGCTGCTGTAAATTTCAGCACATAATTTCCTTTATTTGCACCCACTTGAGTATATAAAACTTGGTACACATTGGGTTGATTCGTTTCTGCCCATTTATAAATAGTATAGGTCAGACCTTGGACGAGGGTATCTTGTTTTGTGTATGTGATACGACTAGCTTCCCAACTTTCCACACTAGTTTCCGCAGATATAATAGCAGAGTCTAGTTGATTCCCTATTTGACTTATTCTCTGCACCTGAGACGGTTTCAATTCCAGATTGACTTGGTTATTTTTATCATCATTCTCCGTAAATACTTGTGAAAAAAGTTCGTATTTAGGATGGGATAAATGCGCATTGGCCTCTAAGGAATATCGAAAATAACTTCGATCAGAATACTGAAACTCTATAACGATTCTCAGATCTTTTGTTATCAAGCGATTGGGGGTAAAAACAACTTCCCCCACATTATAATTGATCGTATAGTCATTCTCTATCCCTCGTTTCATAGGGATACCATTGATAAATACTTTTTCCGTCCCCGCTATAATGATGATAAACGTTTCACCATTATTTCCTGTCAATTTATAAGGGCCTTGATTATTCTCCTCTGCTTGGAATATATTTCTACTAAACGTCCCTCGTGTGAGGGCAGCTCCTGCTCCGAATCGCAAGGTAGACTTCTCCCCGATTGGCACTGCACTCTGATAGCGAATACCTTGGAGTTTACGATCAAATTTCATCATTCTATAGTAGGAATCTTCGCTCATATCAAAATCTCCTAATATGATTTTATGACTATCTTTTTTCAATTGGATAAAAATACGATCAAATTCCTGAATAGAGGCTGAGTTCCCCTCGGGCTGAATCGGAATATTAGCGTCCGTCATCGTGGCGTTAATTTCTAGTCCATTGGCTAGCTTGCCATTTATATTTAGATTAAATCCTGAATTAATGGCTGCATCCTGTCGACTACCGACAGTAATACCTCGTACAAAAGAACCACTATATTCTATTTCATTCGAAGAAGCTATCTCCCCTGTGTAGGTTATACCTCCCACA
>CANESS010000007.1 GCA_947441115.1 Saprospirales bacterium
CTGACTAGAGTACCTGTTGAGATTCCAGACCCGCAAACTATGCTTGATACTATTGCGTTAGGCAATTCTACAGTAATACTGTGTATACAACTCTTCCCGTCTATGGTAAAACTAAACGAAGCTACACCTCCTGTATTAGGAGTGCCGGTCACATTAAATGTCAAAGAATCAGCTCCTACTATAAAAGTATCTGCTGGAGTATTAGCCGTGAGACCTGTTACGCCAGTAGAACTTGAAGAGACAAGACTATATAAACCTCCATTGCCGCCTGTATATGGAACCTTAAAGGATACCCCACTGGCAGGTACATTTCCCTTTAATGCACCTTTAGTAATAATATTCCCACATTCTAGAGTGGATATAGAACCTTGCTGCAGTTGCACAGAAATTGAATAGGGACAACTTCTTCCACCAATATTGAGAGCAAAATTAGCTGAACCAGAACTAGTTGGCGTTCCTGTTATATTATATGTTAGATTTCCATTTCCAGTATTGAATAAACCAGAGGCTAAGGTAGCAGTAAGACCCGCGGCACCCGTAGATGAGATAACTTGTCCAGCATGAGAGCCATTATTTCCACCAGTATAAGGTATAGTGAATGTAACTCCATTTGCAGCTATAGTTGCAGTCAATAGTCCTACAGTAGTGCCATTAGGACAGTTAAGAGCCGATATAACCCCTGCAGCAGGGGCTACTGAAATAGAATAGAGACATGATTTACCCCCAATATTGACAAAAAAGTCAGCTGTACCAAAATTAGAAGGAGTTCCAGTGACTACATAACTTATGTTACCATTTCCTGTAGCGAAATTTCCAGTTGCCGCTATAGCTATCAGTCCAGTTACACCTGTAGAATTTATTGTTTGACCTGTGTGTGTGCCTCCGTTTCCGCCAGTATATGGTATAGTGAATGTAACCCCGCTAGCCGCGCTATTGGAAGTAAGTGTACCATTAGAAGTTCCTGACCCGCAGTTTATTGCTCCAATTGCACCAGGTCCAACAGTTACGGAATAATTACAGTTTTTACCTCCGATATTTACTGCGAAGTTTGCATTTCCTACTCCACTTGGCGTTCCTACTAAATTATACGTCACATTCCCTGCTCCATTAGCGAAGCTACCTCCTGATAGCGTAGCCGTAAGTCCTGTGATATTGCTAGAATTAATGGTTTGGCCTCCATGTGTACCGCCATTGCCACCTGAGTATGGCACACTAAATGAAACAACTCCACTAGCGGAAGCACCTGCAATAGCTGAACCTGAGGTAGTACCAGCATTACAATCTATAGCGCCGATTAAACCAGCATTGACAGTGAGTGAAAAAGCACATGTTTGACCCCCTCTATTTACAGTAAAGTTTGCAGAACCTGCAGCGGAAGGTGTTCCAGTTACAATATACGTCAACGAACCTGCGCCGCTAGCAAACAAACCTGCCTGAACAATAGCTTTTAAACCTGTCACTGTTGCAGAGTTAATTGTATCAGCATTATATGTTCCTGCATTACCACCAGTGTAAGGTATAGTGAAAGAAACACTATTTGCAGATACACCAGTAGATAAGGTACCTATCACGCTTCCTCCTGCACAATTTAGGGAAGTGACTACTCCCACTGGAGGTAAAACGTTCGCTGTAAAATTACAATTTCTGCCTCCAATATTGAGTCCAAATGTTGCATTTCCAGTGCCAGTTGGAGTACCAGATATAGAATATGTTACTGTATCATTACCCGTTTTGAAGCTACCAGCACTTAATGTAGCAGTAAGACCTGTCACACCTGTCGAACTAACAATCTGCCCAGCATGTGAGCCTCCATTACCTCCAGTGTATGGCACCTTAAATGAATCTGTGACTAAAGCAGCTGTCCCATTCATGAAAGTTGCTAACAATCTTCCATTGGCACAGTTCAGAGCAGTAATGGTCCCAGGTACTGCGCTAACAGTAGCTCCATACGTACAATTTCGTCCACCTATATTTAATGCAAAATTAGCCGTACCTATGCCTGCAGGAGTTCCTGATAAGGTGTATGTAACACTGTCACTTCCATTTACAAAACTTCCAGCGGATAGCGTAGCAGTTAGTCCCGTTATACCAGTAGAGGCTACAACTTGACCTGAATGTGTGCCAGCATTACCACCTGTATAAGGAACCTTAATTGAAACCCCACTAGAAATTACTCCGTTGGTGAGGGTTCCGATTGTTATTCCATTTGTACAATCTAAAGAAGTGATGACACCAACGGGTGCGGTCACAGGTATAGTAACTGAACAAGATCTTAAACCAATATTTAGAGCAAAATTTGCTGTGCCGGCACCAGAAGCTGTTCCTGTCACAGTGTATGTTAATGAGTCATTTCCAGAAATAAAATTGCCAGAAGTCAAGGTGGCAGTTAATCCTGTAACTCCTGTAGAAGTTACTACTTGACCAAAATGAGCTCCACCATTGCCCCCAGTGTATGGCACCTTAAAAGAAACACCAGAAGCAGGCGTACCCGAAGTGACATTGCCTATCAATCTTCTATTCCCACAAACCAACGTACTAATTATTCCTAAGATATTATATGTTTCCGATTTTACATTACTCGAGAATTGGTCTCCTGTGGAAGCAGTATTTGTATTAACAGCATTCAAAACGGACTGTAGTATTATCGTGGAAGTTGCTGTGGACGCTTTCCAAGTAGCTTCTACGATATATTTGCCACTTGTAGGCGCCACAGGTGCGCTATTGGTTAGCATTTGAATACCAGTTACAATACCCGTATTGGTAGGGAATGGCGTCTGAAACGCCCCTACTATAACACTCGAAGCATTAATTGCTCTTAATTGAAATCCAAAATTAGTGTACGTTCCAGTACCAGTTGTATTAGAACCAACCATTCTAATTTTATAATTAGAATCTGGATAAAATCCTGTCATAACGGCTCCAGTAGTCGGATGCAATAAAATGATGGAATCTACGATGGTAGCAGAAGAAGATGTATGACAACCTGAATTGGCACAACTATTCCATGATTTACCACTTGCTACGTTGTTTGAATTATTAATAAATGTGTAGAATATTACAATAGAAAGTAATAAACTAAAGGTAAACTTTTTTCTCATAAATCTAAGTTTATATTGATTTTAATTAGTTAACAAATATACATGAAAAAAATTATTCCTAAAATATTCAGACTTTAATGCCAAAAAAAAGAACCTTTTGAACTTTGGTATCCTATCAATTTTGAGTTATTAACGTTAATTTAGGATTTTTCAATGTTATTGTAGATTTTTCAACAAGTTGTGCCCAATTTTCACGCCAAATTATGAATAGTATTTTATAACAAAAATTTAGGTGGCTTTGACTATATTTGTAGCTTGCAACAAAAAGACATATTGTGAACGAAGGAATGAGCGAAAATATAGAAATAACGAACAATTACGGTGCGGAAAGTATCCAAACATTAAAAGGATTAGAGGCAGTAAGAATGCGACCTGGAATGTACGTAGGTGGCACAGATTCTAGGGCACTGCATCACTTAGTCAATGAAGTACTAGACAATTCTATTGATGAAGCTCTGGCGGGCTATTGCACAGAGATAACGACTACCATACTAGAAGGTGGAGCCATGTCTATTAAAGACAATGGACGTGGCATACCTACGGGTATTCAGAAGGACACAGGTAGAAGTGCTTTAGAGCTAGTAATGACTGAACTGCATGCGGGTGGAAAATTTGATAAAAATTCCTACAAGGTATCTGGTGGACTCAATGGTGTAGGGGTTTCCTGCGTCAACGCTCTCTCCTCACATCTGAAAGCTGTTATTCACAGAGAAGGCAAAATTTTCGAACAAGAATACATGGCTGGAAAGCCTCAATATGAAGTAAGAGAAATCGGCACATCGAATGAAACTGGAACTGAGGTTATATTTCAGCCTGATGCAAATATATTCGATACCGTAGAGTTTAGATTTGAATTTCTAGCTAATAGAATGAAAGAACTGAGCTTTTTGAATAAAGGAGTCAAACTCATATTGGTAGATAGAAGAATTAAAGATGCAGAAGGTGAAGCTAAGAGAGAAGTTTATTTTAGCGAAAATGGCTTAGTAGACTTCGTTAATTATTTAGATCAGTCTAGAACCTCAATATTACCTAAGCCTATATTTATAGTAGGCGAATCGGAAGGTGTTGTAGTGGAAGTTTCTTTTCAATATAATACAAGCTATACAGAGAATATTTTCTCCTTCGCCAATAATATTCAGACCATCATGGGTGGCACTCACGTAAATGGATTTAAGCGCGCTATAGCTAAATGCCTAAAAGATTATGGCGATAAAAATGGCGTATTTGCCAAAATGAAAGTTAGTTTATCCGCAGAAGACTTTAGAGAAGGATTGACTGCTATAGTATCCGTCAAGGTACCCAACCCACAGTTTAGGTCGCAGACTAAAGATGAACTAAGCAATGCGGAAGTCACTAGTGTAGTATCTCAAGCAGTCACTGGAGTTTTAGAATATTATCTCGAAGAGAATCCAAAAGAATCTCGTATAATATTAGAGAAAGTAATGATAGCAGCCAACGCGCGTCATGCTGCTAAAAAAGCACGTGAACTCGTACAGCGAAAAACCGTTTTAACTGGTTCTGGCTTGCCAGGAAAGTTGGCGGATTGCTCTGAAAAAGACCCTGGATTGAGTGAGATATTCCTAGTAGAAGGAGACTCGGCAGGAGGTACAGCCAAAACAGGTAGAGATAGAAAATTTCAAGCTATCATGCCGCTAAGAGGTAAAATCCTCAATGTAGAGAAAGCGCTAGAGCATAAGATTTATGAGAATGAAGAGATCAGAAATATCTTTACTGCCTTAGGTGTCAGCATAGGTACAGAAAATGATCAGAAGCAGCTCAACATAGAAAAACTGCGCTATCATAAAATAGTCATCATGTGCGACGCGGACGTAGACGGTAGCCATATATCTACCTTGATTTTAACATTCTTCTTTAGATTTATGAGACCACTGGTAGAAAATGGATATATATATATAGCTTCACCACCTCTTTATCAAGTAAAAAAAGGCAAAAAAATGCAATATTGCTGGAACGATAAACAACGAGACGAGGCAATTAAAGAACTAGGTGGTGAATCTGGTGGAGGCGTCATAGTGCAGAGATATAAAGGTCTAGGAGAAATGAATCCAGAGCAATTATGGGAAACTACATTAGATCCAGAACGCAGAATACTCAAGAAAATAAAAATAGACAATGCTGTAGAAGCAGATCATGTATTTTCTATGCTCATGGGGGACGAGGTACCGCCTCGTAGAGAATTTATAGAGCAGAATGCTATCTATGCTAAAATTGATGTCTAATTAAGTTTTTTTAGTAATTTAAATCTGAACAAACCAATCACTGAATAAGCTAATCACTGAACAAACTTTTATGAATATTTTAATTATGGTCTCACAGCTTTTATTGTCATTGACAATATTAGTGTTCGTGCACGAGTTGGGACATTTTTTGGCTGCTAAATTTTTTAAAACAAGAGTTGAGCGTTTTTATCTCTTTTTCGATTTTCTATTCCCTATGCCTCATGTATTGAATTTCGCCTTGTGGAAAAAGAAAATTGGAGAAACAGAGTATGGCTTCGGTTGGTTTCCTCTAGGTGGCTATGTGTCTATATCAGGTATGGTAGATGAGACTCAAGATGCGGATTCATTGCCTTCAGAGCCTCAGTCATGGGAGTACAGAAGTAAGCGAAGCTGGGAGAAAATGATCATTATCTTAGGTGGGATCATATTCAATCTTATTTTCGCCGTAATGATTTTCGGGGCTCTTTTAAAGATTTACAATAAAGAATATTTGCCAGCAGAACAATTACAGAAAGGTGGAGTTATGGTAAGCGATGCAGCCAAGACTCTGGGATTTAAGAATGGGGACGTCATATTAAAAGTGAATGGTAAAATCCCTGAGCGGTTTGATGATTTAGTACCTATAAGCATATTATTCGGCGGTGAGTATGAGGTTTCAAGAATAATCAATGGATCTGAAACTACATCAAAAGTGACTATACCATCTAATTTCTATAAGAAATTTGAGAAGGACTTGTTCTATCCTTTTTACCATGCAGTAACTATCACCAATATAATATCAGGTTCAGCTGCTGACAAGGCTGGTCTTAAAGTTAGCGATATGATTTTATCCGCTAATGAAATAGATATAACTCACTTCGACCTTTTGCGTCAGGTATTGGATTCTAACAAAAATAAGATTATTGGGATAAATGTGCTGAGAGGTAAGGATACGATTGCGTTAAAAGCAACCGTAGGTGAGAAAGGCAAACTTGGTTTTAATCCTGGATTTAAATTAGCTGAGAATACCTATAAGATGAAGGAATATGCTGTATTTCAATGTTTCAAATATGGAGCCAGTGAATGTGCTAAATTATTCACATTACAGATAGTGAACGTTGTGAAAATTTTTAAGGGCGAAATTAATGCAAAAGAAAGCGTAGGAGGCCCGATAGCAATAGCAAAAGGATTTGGAGTAGAATGGAATTGGTATAGATTTTGGCTGTTTACGGCTATGATTTCAGTAGGCTTAGCATTTGCAAATTTATTGCCTATACCAGGGTTAGATGGAGGTCATGCTGTGATTATTACAATTGAAGCCATCATACGAAAACCTATCAACCCAAAAGTTTTACAGACTCTTCAAACTATTGGTACATACTTAATATTGGCCTTAATGGTTTTTGTCTTTTACAATGACTTAACCAAGAAATAATAATAAATAAATTCGAATACAACTGAATTAAAAATTTAACTTAATGAATTATTAAAGATGAAATTAGAAGATGTAAAATACTCGCGACCGGATATAGTAGGATTTGAAGCTGCTGTAAAAGCTGCCTTGATATCTATGCAAGGTCTAAGCGATTACCAAGAATTCAAAACACAGTTTTTGGCTGTCAATAAACTATCTAAAGACTTTGTGGGCGCTTATACGATAGTAAGTGTGCGCTACAGTCAGAATACGGCAGATAAATTCTATGAAGATGAGCAGAATTTCTTCGATGAAATATTGCCTCAATTTCAAAAATCTTCTACTGATTTTACTAACATGATCTTAGATTCTGTGCATAAAAATCAGTTGAGTGCAGAGTTTGGTTCTCAATTTCTAGACCTAGCAGAATTAGCTAGAAAGACAATTTCTGAAGAGGTCATGCCCATTTTACAGAAAGAAAATGTATTGGTATCTGAGTATCAGAAATTGACTTCACAGATTAAAATAGAATTTGAAGGTAAAACCTACAATACAAGTGGAATGGCTCCTCTTCTAGAAAATACTGATAGAGACTATAGAAAAAGAGCCTCCAAAGCATATTATGGAGAAATGCTAAAGAATCAACCAGAAATAGATAGAATCTATGACGAATTGGTAAAAGTAAGAACTGAAATCAGTTCAAAACTTGGCTATACAAGCTTTACTCAGCTAGGGTATGATAGAATGGGTAGAACCTGCTATGGACCTTATGAAATCGCAGAATACCGAGAATTTGTATTAAAATACGTCACGCCTCGCGCGCACGAGTTAAAGAAAAAAATAGCGAAGACCTTAGGTATAGATAGGCCATATCAATACGATGGATTACTATTTCCAGATGGAAATCCAACTCCTAAGACTTCTCCAGAGCAAATGATAGCCGATGCCCAAGTCATGTATAATGAATTATCCAGAGAAACCGGCGAATTCTTTAACATGATGCAAGAAAAAGGTATGCTTGATCTTCTCAATAGAGAAAATAAATCTCCGGGCGGATATTGTACCTATGTAGATGCTGTGAAATCACCGTTTATATTCTCTAATTTCAATGGCACCTCGCATGATGTTGATGTACTAACCCATGAAGCGGGTCATGCATTTCAGTGTTATTGTTCGATGCACTTTGAGCTTGGAGAATATTATTTCCCTACCTCGGAGTCAGCAGAGATTCATTCTATGAGTATGGAATTTTTTGCTTGGAAATGGGTGGACAAATTTTTCTTGCAAGATACTGAGAAATATAAATTAGGACATTTGATGAAATCATTCTTATTTCTACCTTATGGTGTGAGTGTAGATGAGTTCCAATACAGAGTATATGAAAATCCTAGCTTAACTCCACAAGAACGAAGAGCTATATGGTTGGAAATCCAAGGGAAATATATGCCTTGGGTAGAATATGACAATGAGCCATTCTTAGAAAATGGGGGGAGATGGCAGAATCAAGGTCACCTATTCTTCTCTCCTTTCTATTATATAGACTATACGTTGGCTCAATTATGCGCTTTCCAATTCTATAAAAAAATGAATAGAAACTTTGAAAACGCTTGGAAAGACTACTATGAACTCTGCTGCACAGGTGGCAGTAAGAACTTCCTTGAGTTATTACCTATAGCTAAAGTTAGTTCACCATTTGAAGAATCTGGATTTAAAGCAACTGTGGAATTTGTGTATGGAGAAATAGAGAACATCTTTACCACCTTTAACCAAAAAGCACAAGCCTAGTATTTTTAGCGCTGATATATTTCATTTTACACCGAATGGATATCTTTAACAGACCAATTTAATGGTCTGAAAATCTATCACATCAGTCTAAACCACTGTAGGCTTTGGTCAATGACCAAATCGCGTTAGTATTACCTATTGGTAGATGCTTTGACTTCGCCGTGAATCCTGATAAGTGTCACAGGATTATTTTGATCATTGGAATAAACTGTAATCGTTTTATTAAAAGCTCCAATATTTGAGGTGTTATAGCGCACCTTTATCACCGATTTCTTTTTAGGAGGTATAGCCTCTACTGGACAATTGGGAACAGTGCAGCCGCAGGTAGCTCTACAACTATTAATTATAAGCGGATAATTGCCTGTATTCGTAATCGTCACCTCTCTAAATGGATCGGAATCTTTTTCAATAGTGCCATAATCTATAACATTAGCACTGAACTGGATGGTGCCCGCCTGAATTTCGTTTTGAGCTTGGCAGTGAACCCATGATAGTCCCAACACACAAATTAATATCTTTCTCATATTACCAATTGACATTCACTTTGGAAACGTAAAGTTGAGAAAAGTTTAGCCCTAAGTAGGGTTAAAAAAATGAAATGTAAATCAAAAAACTACAAGCAGTTTGCTAGCTAAGCACTTCCTTCACAGCCTCTGCTGCCTCACGAAGCAATATAGCCGACTTTACTTTCAAGCCGCTTTCATCGATGAGTCGTTTTCCTTCTTCTGCGTTCGTTCCTTGAAGACGCACTATGATAGGTACTGGAATATTACCGATAGACTTATAAGCATCTACTACACCCTGCGCTACTCTGTCGCATCTGACTATACCCCCAAAGATATTAATCAATATTGCCTTGACATTGCTATCTTGGAGTATAATTCTAAATGCTTTCTCTACACGCTCTGCATTAGCTGTGCCTCCTACATCTAGGAAATTCGCAGGTTCGCCACCACTTAGTTTAATGATGTCCATCGTGGCCATAGCTAGACCCGCACCATTTACCATGCATCCTACATTGCCATCCAGCTTTACATAATTGAGATCATAGCTTACGGCTTCTACCTCCGTAGCATCCAGTTCTCTTTTATCTTCCATAGCGGCTAAGTCAGCTTGTCGATAAAGGGCATTATCATCTATCGATATTTTACCATCTACAGCTATAATTTTATCATCAGATGTTTTCAAGCAGGGATTAATTTCTACCAGTGTGGCGTCTCCACCCACATAAGCATTATAGATATTCTCAACGAACTTAACCATTTCTTTGAACGCATTACCTTCTAACCCTAGATTAAACGCAATTCGGCGACATTGAAAACCTTGAATACCTATCAAAGGATCTACATATTCTTTGTGTACCTTTTCTGGATGAGTCTCTGCTACTTCTTCTATCTCCATACCACCTTCTGTAGAATAGATAATTACGTTTTTCTTTGTAGTTCTATCTAATAAAATGGAAACATAAAACTCTTTTATTTTCTCTTGGTCTCCATAATAAACATCTTGTGCTATCAGTATTCTATTGACGATTTTTCCCTGCGGCCCTGTCTGAGGAGTCACGAGAGTCATACCTAATATGTCGGCTGCTTTCTGCTTTAGTTCATCAGTATTCTTGGCCAGTTTTACCCCCCCGCCTTTACCTCTGCCACCAGCATGCACCTGAGCCTTGACTACATACCACTGTGTGCCTGTCTGCTCTGTCAATGTCTTTCCGGCTTTTATGGCATCATCCACAGTCTCCACTGCTATACCTTCTTGTATCTTTGCTCCATATTTATTTAGCAATTCCTTGGCTTGGTGTTCGTGCAGATTCATTGATTTCTTAATTTAATTGTTCTGTTTTAGGATAAATTTAAAAACTTTGCGAAGTTATAAAAAAACAATTAGACTTAAATATAAAATCTTGACCCATCCTACCATACTTAGTGCCAAAGGACTAAAAAAGAGCTATCATGATCTAACGGTGCTCGATTTAGCCGCTATAGAAATAGCCTCTAATCAAGTGACGACTATAGTAGGACCATCAGGAGCTGGTAAGAGTACCTTACTACATATACTAGGTACGCTGCTCAAACCTAGTGAAGGGGAGATATGGATAGAAAACCACCCAACAACTGAGATGAATGACGATCAACTGGCTGGTCTGAGAAATCAGTTTCTAGGTTTCGTCTTCCAGACCCATCATTTATTACCTGAGTTTACAGCTATAGAGAATGTAAGTCTGCCTGCTATGATAGGTCAGAAAAAATCAACCGAGTACATACCCCGAGCCAAGGAATTATTAGAATTCATAGGACTGAAAGATAGAATACACCATAAACCCTCTGAGCTTAGCGGTGGAGAGCAGCAGCGCGTATCTATAGCCCGCGCGCTTATTAATCATCCTAAGATGATATTTGCAGATGAGCCCACTGGTAATCTAGACACTAAAAATGCCCTGGATATTCATGATTTATTCTTTCGCCTAAAAAATGAATTTGGCTATTCTTTCCTAATCGTTACGCATAATCCGGAGTTAGCAAAGATGAGTGATCGAATTATCGAAATGAAGGATGGGAAATTGGTGTAATACAATTACTTAAAATAGAATGTTAAATAATTTACTAACTTAAAGTCTTTTCCTTCTTAAACTTAATTAATCATTTTTTTCATGGCAAATTAATTCACTACTTCTCTTCATTATAATAATACATCAAGGAGAAAAACATTATTGTATAACTGAAACAATTTCTGAGCCTTCCAAATATAGAAATTAATACTACTACACCCCCGTATGAGGCTAATTCATACTTTTAAATAAAAATAGAAATCCAACTAATCCTAAATAAAAAATAATAGCAAAAATAGAGGCATAAAAAAAGCCTCTACGAAATTATAAAGACTTGATTTTGAGAGTGACCTGGACAGGATTCGAACCTGTGACCTACTGCTTAGAAGGCAGTTGCTCTATCCAGCTGAGCTACCAAGTCGGTTTTTTTGAGGTGCAAATATATGCAATTCTGAATTTCCTTACTTATAATTTTTTTCATAAAAGAATAGATACTGCTCCCAGCCAGACGAAATATAGAGAATATCCAAATTTTCAGAAGAGATATAATACTTTTCTGAACTGTAAATGAGCTTCTGCACTAGCACATCTGTCTGCATATTAGGATAAAAATCTATAGCTGATTGAAGATTTTTAAATCCACTGACGATGAGATAGCGATGTGGACCAATTTCCAATGTTTCCGACTTGTATCCGCCAGATTTGAAGTTAGTTCTGAGATAGACGTCGGCCATATTTTTCGCGGCAGTTTCCTTGAAGTCAGCAGCCATTTTGAAGAGTATAGTATGCTTAGCAGCTGGCTTATAGAGGTAGTTAACTATTTGGAGGCCATCCTCTGTTTTCTTTTTATTTTCAGATTCTATAGTTGCAGCTAACATTCGTGGCTTGAAATCTTCCTTGGCCAGCGGAGGTGATGGCTCTTCGCGCTTAGATTCTTTATTTAAATCGTTAGCACTTGGGACAGTTTTCTGTTCTGCAGGAGTAGTGCTCGATTTCGGAGGCGCTATGATTGCACTTTCACCTGGCACTATATTTATAGTCTCAGTAGTTGTAGATCCTATAACATTGGCCTTAAGCTTTAAGTGTAGATCTAAATACTCTTTAGCATACTTGGTCTCATCTACATCCTTATGATTGGCTATAATATCTTCCAGGGCCACGACGTATTCAGAAGAATTGTAGGAATATGAGAAAATAAATGCTCTCAACAATTTTACCTTAGGGATGAGTTTGTGGTTAGAATATTGCTCTATCATGCTATTGCACATATCCATAGCTTCCGTGTAGAAGGTTTTCTGATACTTTGTATAGGCTTCTTTATATAATTTGGCTACTGCCAGATCGGATTTTTCATCTTGCGTCTTGGCATTAGGATTGAGCGCATAGAGACTATATTTAGACTCAGGATACTTGGACATGAGCTTTGATTTTACAAATTCGGTAGCGATAGCATCATCGCTCTCGAGATACAATCTATAGAGTGAGTATAAGTGCTCATCTTCATTCTCTAGACTTGCTCCATATTTTTTTGAAAGCAGCTCATAGGTCTCAATTGCCATTTTAATATCTTTGATTTCATAATGATAAATCCGCGCCATATTGACCAAGGCCGTCTGAACTTCTTTGATCACAGGAGCCTTAGCTTCAGGAGTAAATGGCAGTTTGCTCGCCTCTACTTCTGCTACTAAATCGGTAGATGTTTCATCATTCATATTCGAACCCGTCTTGCTATCTATGGCAGCTCCTCCTGCTAAACTATTCGTATTATCTCCTCCTGAAGAGCGATGCCAGTTATCTTTGAGGACTAATTTTCCCCATTTTTTCTGAAATTGTATTTTACCTTTATCTACATTTTCTTTACTAGAGAAATACCACTGTCGAGAAGTAGCAGCGCCGATTTGGGTCGAAGCTACCGTTTGCTTATTGAGCGTCTGTGATTCAAGAAATAACTCGTTGGCCTTTTCTTTTTGATAGGCTTTTTTTATTTCCTTTTCAATTTTATCTTTGGCTTTTTCTGGTCCTAAAGCAGCTAATTCTAGAATAGAATCTTTGGATTTATAGATATTGTATTGCACCAACAGCCGATTAAGGGCTTCTACTTTTTTTAGAAAATCCTTTTTACTTGGATAATTCTGGGGAAATACACGCTGGGCACTATCATAATATTGAGCAGAAATGACATAATTTGTTTTTTCATAAAATAGAAACCCTACACGCTCGTATACTACAAACTTTTGATTGGAATTCTTGGCATTAGCTATTGATTTTTGGTAATTTTCTAGTGCTGCATCTATTTTATTTTTTTCTATCAATACATTACCTATAGCGAAATAAATCTTATCAATACTGTGCGCATACTTTCCTTTATTGAGCATTTTTCTGAGCTCAACTAAGGTGCTCCCTTCTCCTTCCGCACTGTAGGTGAGCATACGCAATTTAGCTTCGAATTCAAGATCATTTTTTAGTTTAGTACCCAGAGCCTTTTCGAAGAAATTTCGTGCTTGGCTATACTTTTTTTCTTTCTCATTGATCTGACCTAGAATGAAATAAACTCTCCCAATTTCTTTTTTAGACAATTTATGCTCATCTAGCAGTAAATTTAGGTATTCATTCGCCTTGCTGTATTCCTTTTTATCAATACTGAGCATAGTCTTCACCTTGAGTAAGTCTTTTCTATACTCTAGAGGGAAACCCATATCGGCCTCAGCCATATAGATCAGATTTAACGCTCTATCGTATGACCCTTTTTTTATGAAGGCTTTGGCTAACCAAATGATACCTTCATTTCGTGCAAATTTGTATTTAAACTTAGGCTGATGGATTGGCTCCTTTTTTCTCACAGCCTGACGCACCATATCATCAAATCGCTTTAACTTTCCACCAGGCAAATGTCCCGCTATATATCCCTTTGGGTAATAATCTACCAAATAAGACAGAAGCTGAATAGCTGAATCTAAATCTCCTTTTAGATATCTTATTTTACCTTCGATAAGAACTACATCATCCATCCACTTATTATAAGGGCGTCGATTCAGAAGCTTGTTGACCTTAATAGTGGTGCCTTTAAACTGCGCGGTAGATTCGAAAAATTGAGGATCATTCTCATACTCAAAGAGTGAAATAATCTGTGTCGTGTTTTCTTGCTTATCATTGACTGATTCTCGATAGCCAACCTTATAGAGTTGCTTAATATTGAAATAAGTATTGTAGTAGGAACCGAAGTTGGTTGTATACTGCTTAAATCCACTAAATTTTGTCTTGGAGCACGAGGCCAGAATGAGGGTCAGGCAGATTAGCCCACAGATAAAATTCTTGTTTCTCAATTTTTTTGTAATTTCGTGCTCACTATTAACCTAATAATACTATTTTTATTGTAAAGATAGCCTAAAATAGGTAATTTCGTTATTGCAAAAGTATGTAAATGTCCTCGTCGCGATTAAAAAAAATTTATAAGAACCTGAAGTATAAGTATAGATTAGTTATATATAATGAATCTACCTTTGAAACAGAGTATAGCTTATATTTATCTAAACTTAATGTATTACTGTTAGCATCAACGGTGTTAGTCATAGGGATGTTAATTTCCATTTTTCTCCTTTCATTTACTTCACTCAAATATTATATTCCTGGCATGGGCGAAGATGCTTTACGAAAACAAATGCGAGATCTAATGCAAGAAACAGACGATTTGCGAAGACAGACTAAAGAAAATGAGCTATGGGTAGAGAATATAAAACAAGTCCTAAAAGGAGAAATCCCTGCTAATAAAATTCAAGTAAAAGATACCATCAAGGTAGTTACTTCGAAATAGTCATATAGACCTGCTCCTAATGGTAAGAATATGAAAAAATTAAAAAAAACATTTAAATTTTCAAACAGCCTTCGTATATAAAAATACAAAAATATGTTTAATAAGAAGAAAGAAGAAACCCCTCAATCATTCTCCATGCAGGTTATAAATAATATAGGCTCTGGAACTACTATAGAAGGAAATGTAAAGACTGAAGGCGATATAAGAATAGATGGGAAAATCATTGGAAATATATTTTCAAAAGGCCGTCTAGTTAGTGGTCCTGGCAGCTCTATTATAGGAGATATAGTCTGCACAAATGGCAATATAGATGGTCAAGTCAAAGGAAACATACAGGTATCTGAAACGCTCAAAGTGACCAAGACTGGAAATATTGATGGGAATATTACTGCTAAAAAACTAATAGTAGACGAAGGTGCTGTAATTCAAGCTAAAATCACCATGTCTAGCCAACAGAATTTAACTGTCAATAAGCCATTATCCAATCCTCAACCCTAAAGGTCACATTCTTCATGAAAGATAAAAAAAAGGCTAGCAAAAGGCTAGCAAAATATAGTGGATTGGCATTTCAGCTTCTAGCTTTTATCGGAGTAGGTTATTTTATCGGCTCATGGATAGACAGAATATGGAAAACTAAGACCCCTTATGGTACTGCGCTAGGAGCTACTGCTTTCCTTATTTTAGGACTTATATATGTATTGAGAGATGTCATGCGTGAGAAATAATCTGGTTTCTTTTATTTTTCTTTCCACTATTACAGCACTTCTGCTTCATACATTAGAGGCAAGTAGAGAAATTAAATTTTTCTACTATCTTTTACTTACTATTTTAGGACTGTCTCTCACGTTTTTCATAGCGAAGTACATACTGACAATAAACGGACATAAAAAATTCATGCTTGGCTTTGCCTTTTGCACTATATGGATAGCAGGAATCACTGGGGTTAGTCTAGCTCAGTATAACATCCAGAAGACTCCCGCATTCTATCATTATGCCCTTATTGGTATTCTCATTTTTTTTCTTATATTTTTCATTAGCTTTCTCTATCAGTATTTAAACCAAATAACTAAGAAATGAGGCAAATATTAATACTAGGCGCAGGCAAAAGTAGTTCGCACCTTATTAGGCATTTAGTGAACGCGAGACTGAATTTAAATTTGAATCTCGTGATTGTAGATATTGATATTACTCACCTTCTCACTAGCTATGGTGCCATAGAGTGCGTAAGTTTTATAGAACTGAAATCAGGTAAAGTGGAAGAGTATGAGCTTTATATATCGCAGAGTTACTTGACTATATCTATGCTCCCTGCATCTATGCATATTCAGGTAGCTTATTTGTGCCTAAAGCATAGCTCACACCTTATCACACCATCCTATATATCGTCAGAAATGATGGCTCTGAACAAACAGGTCCAATCGAAAAATCTCATATTTCTCAATGAATTAGGCTTTGACCCGGGAATAGACCATTTGACTACTATGAAAGTCTATGACGAATTAGTAGGAGAGGGCAGCCAATTATTGGTCTATAAATCCTATGCTGGCGGACTAGTAGCTCCTAGAAATGATGACAACCCGTGGCATTATAAATTTAGCTGGAATCCACGTAATGTAATATTAGCAGGTCAAGGCGGGGAAATTAAATATAAAGAAAACGGAGAAATTCATACAATCGATTACCAAAGTTTATTTTCACAGAGCGAAATGATTCGAATCAGCAATGGACAAATTTTCGACGCCTATGCCAATAGAGATAGTCTTAAATATGAAGCTCTTTATGGCTGGAAGGGAATAGAAACGATACTGCGCGGGACACTTCGAATTAATGGATTCTGCGAAGCATGGGCAATTCTAGTCAAACTTGGACTCACAGATGATTTCATTAAAGATAGAAAATTTAAAGGCAAAACCTACTCAGAATTTTATGCTTCTTTCTTAGAAATCTCAATGCATAAATATCTAGAAAGCTATGAGAAAGCTATCCGGGAGAAGTTGATTTTTATAGGTTTTGAAGATCACGAATCCCGCATAGAAATAGATGGCTCTGCCGCAGAGATTTTACAATCTATTTTAGTCTCAAAATGGAAGCTAAATCCAGAAGATACGGATTGGGTGGTAATGGTTCATTTCTTTGAATATCTAAAAGATGGTAAGCGCTATCAGCTAGAGAGTTTCTTCTCCCTCGAAGGAGAAAGTAGCACCTATACTGCTATGTCACAAATGGTGGGCATGCCTATAGCATTCGCAGTAGAAATGATACTGGCTAACCAAATAAAGGAAAGAGGGGTATGTATGCCGCGTTCTAGTGAGATATATCTGCCCTTATTGAAAAAACTAGAAGGTATTGGTATTGTATTTAAAGAAACGATTAAAGAAATTTAATTCAAAATGAAAAAATCTAATTTATTTTTGCTACATGAGAAATGAAGATTTTGACGATCCAGAAGAGATAGACCCTGAAGAAGATCTCAAGATGGACAATAAAATCAAGCGACTAGAGCTGGAGATGAAGGGTGCCAAATTTATTGAGCACAATCCAGATGGCATCACCTTGCCACCTGAGGTAGAAGCGCAGATGCTAGATCAGATTTTAGCCTTTGAAAAAATAAAAAATGAGGCTAAAGAAGTAGAAATCTATCAATATTTAGGTAAGCCAAAATTTAAACCAATAGGCCGCCTAAGCGCTGAAGAAGTCATACTGGAAAATGCACGTCTTTTGAAACTAATGTCAAAAAAAGGAGTCTTACTAGCCTCCATGGAGGATATAAACGATAGTGTCATGTATAAGTTTATTACAGAAGAATTTTTCTATAAAAAAATGCTGGATGTGCCGATTAAAGGCTTTATTAGACACTATATCTATGAGGAATTTCACCCTAACGAAAAGCTAAATGCAGAGAAGACGGCTGAATTTTTTATTCAAGCATTTATGAACGAGTTGGATCCTATGCCTATTGACGTATTATGCAGAGAAGAAGCGCGTCCATATTTAAAAGATTTTAAAAATTTATATGCTCGCTTTGAGCTAAAAGACTATCAAATCCAAAAAACGGATATTAAAAAAATCAAAGGAACTATTACTGCTTACTTGGAGTTTGAGGCTTTTATAGAAAATAGTCTTAGATCTCATCTTTATCAGGGAAAGATTAAAATAGAATTACGCAGACGAAAAGGAAGCTGGCAAGTATCGAGAATAGTATTTCCTAAATTAGGTGCGTAAAGTACCAAGTAATTTTTAATATCCAAACATCTGCGCCAATAATGGTGGATTTAATAGCGATACGAAAAAATTAGGGATACTACCGGGAAATTTAATTGCTACTACTACTATGCCAAAAATAGCCCCTGTAAGGTGTGCTAAATGACCAATATTGTCATAGTTTTTCTTGGACATATAATACGAGTAATATAGGTAAAGAATAGAAAATAAAATAAAAGGCAGAGGAATAATCATGAATACATAGACTATGCCCCACGGATTGAATAATAATAAAGAAAATAAAGCCGCGGATACGGCCCCACTGGCTCCTATGGCTGCATAATATGGGTTCTTCTTATTCTTAATAAAATCAGGAATACTAGCTACCGCAATCGCCACCACATAGAAGACTATGATTTCCGAAGGTTTAAACATAGTCTCTAAAAAATCGGCGGTAAAATACAAAGTCAGCATATTGAAAAATAAGTGCATTTGATCAGCATGCAAAAACCCTCCGCTTATCCATCGAATATACTCATTATGCCTTGATATCTTATATGGATTAAACTGATACTTTTCAAAAAAAGAGCTATTAGAAAATCCAGTAAAAGAAAGCACACACGTGACGATAATGATAAGGAAAACCATAGAGATTATTTAGAATATATGACAAAAATAACGAATTGTTTTAGAGTGTTACGAATTCAATTCTCGAATTGAATTTTCTATTTATCTTTGCACTATGGTTTATATCACGCGAAAAGAACATTTTAATGCTGCTCATAAGTTAAACTGCCTTCAATGGTCTGATGCTCAAAATGAGAAAGAATTTGGCAAATGTGCCAATCCAAACTGGCATGGACACAACTATGATCTATGGGTAACAGTAAAAGGTCAGCCAAATCCTAATACTGGGTTTATCATTAACACACAACTATTAAGTAAAATAGTCAAAGAAGTTATAACCGAAAAGCTAGACCATAGAAATTTGAATCTCGATATAGATTTAGGCGGATTACAACCCTCCTCAGAAAATCTAGCTATCTGGATATGGAATACATTGAAGCCCCATATCCCTGCAGGAGAATTACATTGCATTAAGTTACAGGAAACTGAGAATATACACGTGGAGTATTTCGGGCAAAGTTAAAAAATATTTTACGATCATAGCCATTTAAGATACCTTGAACGACAAGCCAATAATTTTACAAAATAGTAAGTTCTTTTTAGAATGCTCTACCGTCAAAGAAATACATATTATTGCACCTCTATTTCATCTATAAAAATATAGGCATCTCCCCCTTTACCTGGATGCCATTCAGGAATCTTTCCATAGTTTTTTGCCCAAACTTTAATGTACTTAGCACGTTTTCCTATGAGGTGTGACCATAATTTAGTGCTCGCTTTCTCATCATCTTTTCCTACACTCATTTTTTCTTTCACTACCTCAGTGAAATTCTTTCCATCACTAGAGATAGATATTACATACTCCCTAGGAAAGAAAATCCAAGGTTTCTGATCTTGAAGAAAGGACGTCGCCACTTTCTTAATCTCTTTTTCTTCATTGAGCGTGATGACCGCTTCAAAATCCTGTCCCTGATATCCATGCCAATCGCCCTTTCTCCATACTTCTGTGCCACGTATACCATCTATGAGTGCCATATCTCCACCTGCATGGTATTCCGCCTTATACTTTGACTTTATCTGTATCATTCTGTCAGTCGGCAGTCTGTAAAAACTAGCATACTCCGATTTCGTTTTCTTACCATTATACATACCATAAAACTCAATATGTACATTAGTATCAATAAGAATAGAGTCTTTGAAACCTTTGGCTGTTCCTTCGTTTATATGATATACGACAGAATCTCCTCCTCCGAATTTTATCCATTGCTTAGTTTTAAAAATCTTGGAACATGGATATATAAATGGTTGACGCTGCAATTCCATTTCATATTCTGGCAGCACCAACTCTTGGCCTTTTAGATTATAAAATTCAAATGAGTCCTGTTTCTTCCGGGTGATCGTCCAAATATCAGCTTTGATCTTTACGCTATCAAATAAGCCATCTACCGATACCATTCGCTTATCTCCCGGACAGACAGGATACATACCTAAACTAGCTAATACATACCATGCACTCATTTGACCGCAATCTTCATTTCCTATGAGGCCATCAGGTGCATTTTTATAAAAACTATCCCGTATGTATTTGACTATTTTATTTCGTTTCGTTTTATTTTTATAGAGGAATGCAATGTGATGACTCGGTTCATTTCCATGCGCATATTGACCAATGAGACCCGTGATATCTGCTTGCTCCCTCCCTTCGGTCTTTGATTTAGCTGCAAATAATTGATCTAATTTTATATCCAGAGCATCTTCTCCGCCCAATACAGACTTAAAATGATTTAAATCATGCGGCACATAAAAACTATATTGATAACTATTGGCCTCTGTAAAATGATTATCCACCATATAGGGAGAAAAGGGGGTCAACAGTGTTCCGTTCAGACGAGGCCTCATAAACCCAGTGGTAGGATCGAATACATTAATCCAATTTCGAGAGCGCCTAGAGAATTCATCCATGGCGCTCTCTGCATTGAGTTTTTTAGCCATCTGTGCTATACACCAATCATTGTAAGCATACTCTAAGGTTTTACTCACACTCTCCGCATCATCGTCTGCTCTAACATATCCATGTTTAATATAGGATTTCATAGCTGGGCTAGTGGTATCTCGTCCTGTGGCTAGCATCATTTTAAACGCATCTCCTGCGTGAAACGATACAATGCCTTTATTATAAGTGTCCCACATTATACTGACAGAATGATAGCCAATCATACAATTGGTCTCATTGCCCCATAATTGCCATACAGGGAGTTTCTCCACCTGTTCATACTGCTTCATAAATGAAACGACAAAGTCATTGGTCTTTTTTCTTTCTAGAAAAGAAAGCAAAGGGTGAAGAGCTCTATAGGTATCCCATAACGAGAAAACGGTGTAGTACTCAAATTCATTTTCAGTATCATATACTTCATCATCTATACCGCGATATCGTCCGTCCACATCATTAAAAATACTAGGGTGAATCATGCAATGATATAGGGCCGTATAAAAATTAGTTCGCTCAGTCGGGGTGCCACCAAATACATTTAATAAACTCATTTTTTTATTCCAAATCGCATTTGCATTGATCTTATATCTTTCAAAATCAAAATCAGGCATTTCCTTATCTAGATTGAGTCGAGCACCCTCCTCGTCTACACCAGATATGGCAGTTTTGATATGTAATTCTTGATTCTTCTCCACGTCAAATTCTAGAATAAGATACTCATCTCCTCTCGCACCTTTAACTACTTGATTAGAAGTAGGCAATTTATCTAAATGGAAGAAATAATATAGTTTTTGTCTCTCCGCCCATGCCTTGCTTATTCGCATGCCTTTATAAGTGATAATATCTAGCTCTTGAATGCTTCCTTGCAGCAGTTCATCACGATGTTTTAGATTGAAAATAACTTTAGCTTTACCTTTGCGCGGAAATGTATATTTCTGGATGCCAGCCCTAAGGGTAGATGTCAGCTCTACCTTGACTCCATTATTCAATAATACAGAATAGTAACCCGCCTTGGCTTGTTCGTTTTTATGAGAAAACTTAACTCCTCTTGCTATTAGGCTATCCAAAGGTAGATTATCATCAACATCTTTACCGAAATAGGGCATAAAAGCTATATCTCCATAATCACTGCATCCTGTTCCACTCAGATGTGTATGACTAAATCCATAAATAGTCTTATCTGAATAATGATAGCCACTGCACCCATCCCAACTACCATCTATGCGTGTGTCTGGACTAAGCTGCACCATAGCGAAAGGCAATGTAACCCCCGGAAACGTATGCCCGTGACCACCTGTACCTATAAGTGGATTGATAAATTGAGTTAGATTCTGTCCATATAATGAACTGAAAGATAAGATAACTAGATAAAAAATTTGCTTCATTATTGGTAAAATAAATATCGACTGAAACCTAAAATCAAAGTTAGTGGATTAAAATCATATTATCTGATTTTGATTTAATGACAAAAAAATGATTTGACAATAACTATAATATCTAGGGTTCAATTTAACATATTAAGTGACCATTATTAAAGAGGAATAGAAAAAATAAATTCTAGTACTTTTTTACTATTTACAATTTAGACATAACTGCTTTTATCTTCTCCTCTTTCCAGCTTTTATAATCACCTGCTTGGATATGCGCTCTAGCTTCGCGCACGAGCTCTAGATAAAAACTCAAATTATTGATAGAAGCTATCTGCATAGCGAGAAGCTCTTCGCATTTGAATAAATGCCTTAGGTAGGATTTCGATGTAGATTGAATCAGTGGATTCGATGACAAACTATCTACAGCAGATAAATCGAATTCCCATTTCTTGCTCTTCGCATGCAAAATTCCTTGATGAGTAAATAAATAACCATGTCTCGCATTTCGAGTAGGCATCACACAATCGAACATATCGATCCCTCTATCAATAGCCTCTAGGATATTCTCTGGAGTACCTACACCCATCAAATAACGTGGTGCTGAAATTGGTAGTATGTCATTGACAATTTCTATCATGGAATACATTTCTTCAGCAGGTTCACCTACCGCTAATCCACCTATCGCATTGCCTGCGGCTCCCTTATCTGCAATATATTTCGCAGACTCTATTCGGAGATCTTTATATACACTCCCCTGTACTATAGGGAATAAATGTTGAGCATATCCGTAATTTCCTTCTCCCTTCTTCATATGAGCTAAGCACCTATCTAGCCACCTATGCGTCAATCCGAGAGAATTTTTGGCATAGGTATAGTCACATGGATAAGGAGTACATTCATCAAAGGCCATGATAATATCCGCCCCAATGGCACACTGAATATCTATAATACCTTCTGGCGTAAACAAATGATAGCTTCCATCAATATGAGATGCGAACTTGACTCCTTCCTCAGTTATTTTACGACGATGCGCTAGAGAATATACCTGAAACCCTCCACTATCCGTGAGCATAGGTTTATTCCAGCCAGTAAATTTTTGCAATCCACCCGCATT
This sequence comes from Saprospirales bacterium, assembly GCA_947441115.1. Classification (GTDB taxonomy): domain Bacteria; phylum Bacteroidota; class Bacteroidia; order Chitinophagales; family JADJOU01; genus CHPMRC01. The sequence continues at coordinate 23,181 of CANESS010000007.1, forward strand.
TTTTAATACCCCTATTCCAGGTCTCAGATAAAGATGGTAGGTATTTCCTAGGATGATATCTGCTTGAATATCTTCCTTCAATTCTGAGAAATGCACTGCCTTGACAGTTGCTTGTGTGCCAACAGGCATGAAAATGGGCGTCTGAATATCCCCATGAGCTGTTTGAATCAGTCCTGCTCGGGCATTTGAACCTTTCGAATGACCCTCTAATGTAAAAAATGGCATAGGCGTCGAGACTATCGCACGATTAATGTCTCTGACACTAATTCTGTCGTAGCAGCTCCGTGTAGTTCTTTTAATAAAGAAGTGACTTCATCGTCATTAAAATTACAGAACCATCTGTCCGCGCGAGCTTCTATAGATGGGAGACCTTTACCTCGAATGGTATCACAGATAATGACGCTTGGCTTCTCACTATGAAAAGGCAAGGCTGAAAAAGCATCATGGAGTGCAGCAAAATCATGACCGTCTATGCGTCTCACTTCAGCTCCAAATGCAATAAATTTATCGGCAAAAGGCTCCAATGGAATCAAATCTTCCGTAGCCATATTAGCCTGAAAGTGATTTCTATCTACTACAATAGTCAAATTATTGATCTTTTTAGCACTAGCTACAAGCATGGCTTCCCATACAGAACCCTCATCGCATTCCCCATCCCCTACTATGCAGATGATTTTATTCGATTGCTTTTTCATTTTACAGTCATAAGCTACACCTAAAGCTACAGATGGAAGATGACCGAGTGAACCTGAATGGAATTCTATACCATCTACTTTCCTATTTGGGTGCCAGTAGATGTCATCATTAGATTTCAAGTGATTATTAATTAGTCGATCTCTTGTCATCCAGCCTTTTTCTACAAACATGCCATAGAGTGCTGGCACATCATGACCTTTGGATAGAAAAAGATAATCTCGCTGCGGGTCTTTAAAATTATGAGGTCCGATGTTGAGATAATCGTGATAGAGATAGACGAGAATATCAGCACAAGATAAGGATGCTCCCGTGAAGCAGCCTCCATGGGTACTCATATTGACGATATGCTCTCTTACATTAAGAGCATTCTTCTCTAATTCATTTTTCTTTTCTGCAGCTAGCATACGTTTAATTTAAAATCCAAATAATACTTTACTATCTATCTCCTCTATATGTCCGAAACTTTTTATGTCTTCAAACTTTAATTTTGATTTATCTCCCATAATCGCTGTGGTATATACTTTATTAGCTATTTTCAATTCAAACTCCTTTGAGAAACTTACCAATGTAGCATTCTTTATGGACTCTAGAACTTCTTTTCTGTAATCATAGTCTACATTCAATCTTTTCATATTTAAGAATGACCAGTATATATTATCTCTTACGATTCTGTCCGATGATATTTGCTTCATAACACTTTCTCGAGCATTGTTAAATTGAATTTCTACATTTGGAGCTTTACTTTTTAATTTTTTAAACTCATTGGCAGCTGTAGCCATTTTATCAGCTTGAGTACCGATAAAAGACTGTAAGAAAAATGTCTCTCCTTTGACACTTGGAGGCGCGTAAAATGAATATGCAGAGTATGCTAATGCCTTCTGCTCTCTTAACTCCTGAAAGACGATGGAGGACAAGCCACTTCCGAAGAAATCATTGTATAGATTAGAAAAAGGCAAATTAGCTTTAGTGAATACTTCAGATTTATGTAAGAACATAATTTGAGCTTGTACCATATTAGCATAATTATAAAGGAAAACTTTATCATAGTCATTTGCTAGTATTTCAAAACTGGCTAATTTCGCAGGTGGCGCCATATACTTGGCATCCATCATACTATAAGAACGAGGCAAATTAATTAAGGCATTCTTTTCATCCTTGCCATAATAAAATATGTTATGCTTATATTTTACTAGATTATTTAGGTAATTGACTACCTGAGAAGGCAATAAAGCATTCAATTCCTCATTAGTTAAGACTGTATTAAAAGGATTCTGACGACCATATTTAGAATAATTGACTAAAGCCTGAAAACAAGCACCTTTATTAATTTTAGCATTGTCTCTTTCTTTAAGATTATTTTCTATCAAGCTCTTCCATACAACTTCATCCACTTTGGTAGTAGAAAGATTGTCATATAGAAGGGCGATGCCAGCTTTCATATTCTGCTCTAGTCCTGCTAAAGTGATAATAGTTTTATCTCTCTGCACGCTAGATGATATTTCTAATCCGTTTTTGTAAAGTTCTTTTTTCAGTTGCTCGTTAGACAAGGCATTGGTGCCTAAGAAATTTAAATATGACGTAGCTAATCCTAGCAATTTAGAATGGTCTTTGCCAAAAGGCAAAACAATACAATATTTTGCAAAATTATTCTCGTCATTTTTCACAAAACTGAATTCTATATCTCCTTTTAGTTTTTGGGTTTTAATAGCTGTTTTGTAATCTACATAAAGAGGTTCTATATTAGGACTTTTGGTACTCGTTATATCTTTATAAAAGTTAGAGCTATTATCTCTATTCATGACTACTGGCGTTATCTGGGGCTTATCTACCTTTGGATTAGTTGATTCGCCTTTGCGCTTATAGGATACCGCATAGTTATCTGTTCTATAATATTTGTTTGCGAAATCCATTAGATCTTTCTTAGTAAATTTTCGCATATCGCTGATTTGCGAAACAAAATTTTCCCAAGGAATATTTTCTGTAAATGAACTAACAAAAGCATTGGCTCTGGCTGCGTTACTCTCATATCCTTTTATGGTTTTAAGTTCTAAATCATTAATAGACGCCTGAATTAACCATTCGTCAAATTCTCCCTTTTTAAACTTCTCCAGTTGCTCTAGAAGTATATCTCTTACTTCTTCTAAAGTCTGACCTTCCTTTGGTTTGCCATTGAGCATATAAACGCTGATATCATGCATAGTGCTTACAAAAGAACTAGCCGATAGCGTTCTCTGTTTTTGTACTACATTCAAATCTATAATTCCAGCTACACCATTAGCCATGATCATATCAATTACCGAAGCTTTCAATTGTTCCTTATCACTCGGCGGTGGTATCCTATATCCTACGTATAGAAATTCTTCTTGCGGCCCAAAATTTTCAATCGTTAGAGGTTTAGTGATTGCTGGTAGTTCAGCCATTTTGAACGGTTCGATATCCTTTGGTTGCCAACCACCGAAATATTTGTCGATAAGGGCCACCGTTTTTTCTGGATCTAAATCGCCAGATAAACAAATTGCGACATTATTCGGCACATAATATTTCTCGAAATACTTTCTGATATTTATCATAGAAGGATTTTTCAAATGTTCTCCCTCGCCTATAGTAGTTTGTGTGCCGTAAGGATGATTTGACAATAAAGCTTTCAATAAATTAGCATAAGCCCATCTTCCGTCATTATCTTGACTAATATTGAACTCTTCATATACCGCTTCTAATTCTGTATGAAATAGACGCATCACTAAGTGGTTAAATCTCTCACTCTCTAGCTTGAGCCACTTTTCTAGTTCGTTGCTAGGTATGATATTCTGGTAGACAGTCTGATCAGAGCTAGTATAAGCGTTCGTATTTTGGGCTCCTAAAGAGGTGACAATCTTGTCGTATTCATTTGGCACAGCTAGTTTCGAAGCTTCGTAGCTCATACTATCTATTTTTTTATAGATAGCTTTTTTGATTTCTGGGTTTTTTTCTGCCTTGTGTTTTTCATATAAATCAGAGATTTGACTGAGGAGACTTTTTTCTCTTTCCCAATCCGTGGTGCCTAGGTTCGGAGTGCCTTTAAACATAAGATGCTCAAGGTAATGGGCTAGACCAGTATTGTCACTTGGATCAAATTTAGACCCAGCTTTGACAGCTATATATGTTTGGATTTTAGGCTCTGTCTTATTTACAGTCATATAAATCTTCAGTCCATTCTTAAGAGTATGTATTTTAGCATTTAACATGTCATTGGGAACTTCTGTAAACTGAGCTTTCATGCTTGTAGTGATAATCATAAGTGATAAAAAAATGTATTTCATTCTAAGTGGTTTTAGTCAATGTGGGCAAATTTCGTTTAACGAACAAAAATAGGATTAAAATCCAAATTGTACCGTATAAGAATTGGTAAATTGGTCACAAAAAATCACCAATACCATTTCTAGCAAGGTATTATAACAAAATTAACAAGTTGTTATTTTACTTTGATTAATGATATAAGTTCTTGTTTAAAAATGCTAATATTCACTTAAGGCACAGGTAAAAAAGAACTAATCATTTGAATTTCTGTTCATAATGATAATTTTACAGCCAATTTAAACTAGTTTGCATTAAATTTGCCCACCAAAAAATAAAAGTGTGAAGATCCATAAAGAAGGATACGGACTTATTTTTATAGTTTTCTTTTTTGCTCTGGCTATGACCACCTTATGGTATTTGTACTACCCTAAGGACAAATGGGCTTTGACAGTCAGCATATTATCTATAATCATTTGTCTTTTTATTATTTCATTTTTCAGAAATCCTAAGCGTTATATTCCGATAGGAGACGACAGTATTATCTGCCCAGCCGATGGGAAAGTGGTGGTCATAGAAGATGTCATGGAAACTGAGTATTTTAATGAAATGCGAAAACAAGTTTCTGTGTTCATGTCTCCTGCTAATGTGCACGTCAATAGGAGTCCTATAGACGGCGAAGTCAAATATTTCAAATACCACCCTGGCAAATACCTAGTAGCCTGGCACCCGAAATCTAGTACAGATAATGAGCGGACAAGTATGGTGATAGAAAATGAGTCCTTTTCAGTTCTCGTTAGACAGATAGCAGGAAAATTAGCCAGGCGTATCGTTTATTATGTAGAAGAAGGGGATGAAATAGAGCGAGGCGAGGAGTTTGGATTTATCAAATTTGGTTCAAGAATAGATCTTTTTCTGCCGTTGAATACTCAGATAAATGTAGAATTGAATCAAAAGGTACGAGGCGGCGAAACCATAATAGGTATTATTCCAGGTTAAGTTTAGGGTTATTTAAATATCGGCATTTAAACTTATTTAATTAAATTTGCGTTTATATAAGTGTATTCCTAAACAATTAAATATCATAAAAATGAAAAAAGTACTTTTAACAATAGCAGTATTATTTACAGCGGCTTCTATTTCCCTAGCTTGTAGCGAAGAGAAAAAAGCTTGTTGCAAAAAAGGTGAGAAAAAAGCTTGTGCTGCTTCTAAAGATGAGAAGTCTTGCTCAAAAGCTAAAGCTTGTTGCAAGAAAAAAGGTTCTTCTGAGACTGCAGTTGCAGCTCCAGTTCAGGAAACTCCAGCTAAATAATAAATTTTTTAGTTTAAGCTCAATGCTAACCTTCGGGTTAGCATTTTTTTTATCTAGTATCCAAGATCTCATAGCCCGGATAGTCTTTTGCCAGCAGAGTATATGTACCCGCTGCTACAGTTTTAAATTCTTGCATATTCGCAAATTTAAAACTTATCCTATGTCCTCCTTTATCATAGAGTTTTGCTCCTAGTATATGATGTTTCTTAACATCGAGTGTCAGATCTACCTTGAAAAAATTGGAATTTTTATTTAAAGGTACTAGTTCCAAAACGATTTGCTGACTTTGCAGAGGTTCTTTAACCCTATATTTAAATAGACGAGAGTAATTCTTTATTATGTCGATAGGGGTCTCTGCCTTAGATTGTTTTGGCTTCGAATATTTACTTATATTGATTTCCTTTTCCCCCTTATTGATAGTCCATTGTGTCTTTCCATCATTTATAGTCTTCATATCTGGTAAATCCACAATAAATCGGTCTCCGCTGCCTGTGTAGCTCCCTTGATAAGTTTGCTTTTTTTGATCTGCATCTATAATTTCTGCAGTAAAATTGAGTTTATAGCCTTTCAAGGTTTGGAGTTTGGTGTTGACCAGCTTTAAATATTTTTCAGCCTCGGGGTCATTATTCGCACTAGGCTGTCCTGATTTAGGCTGAGATTGAAGCACTTGTGTGAAACAGATACTGATAATTAGCAGCACGAAGAGTTTTAAACTCGTTTTTCTAGTGAATGGAATTAAATACATGATGTAAAACTATGGTTTTCTTTGCTATTTTAAGACTAAAATTAATTGACTCCGTTTAATTCAGAAGTGAAAACCAAAACAGTCCAATCAAATTTTCCAGAATAAATAGTATTTTTTCTGATTATCGATATTTACATCTATTGGTATAATGTTTGAAGAGACTTTCTTGCATCCAGATGAAGTAAGGAAGAACAAGTTAGGAAAACAATAAAATAAAAAAAATAATGTACATTTGCCCATAAACAGATTATATTGAAAGTACTGGGCATTATACCTGCGCGTTATGGTTCTTCTAGATTAGAAGGCAAACCTCTGCTAGAAATACATAACCAGTCCATGATAAGAAGGGTATACGAAAGAGTCCTTCAATCTAGCGCCCTTCACTACTGCATAGTAGCTACGGATCATACTAAAATAGCGGCAGAATGCGAATTGCACAAGATTCCTTATATCATGACCTCTTCGCATCACCTCAATGGCACAGAGCGCTGTGGAGAAGTACTGACTCAAATGGCTAATAATTATGACCTCATAGTCAATATTCAAGGTGACGAGCCTTTTATTCATCCAGAAAGTATCTCAGAAATAGTTCAAATTTTCCATACCTATCCGTTAGCCGAGATTGGTACCTTGATTAAAGAAATAGAGAATATAGATTATCTCTCGAATCCTAGCATAATAAAAGTGACCAAAAGTATTGGGGATAAAGCTCTTTATTTTTCGAGAACTGCTATTCCCTATTTACGGAATGAACCAAATATACAAGGCTGGTTAACTATGCACAAATACTATAAACACATAGGCATGTATGCATATAAATCTAGTATACTATCCGCACTAACTCGGTGCACTCCTTCTCCTCTTGAGGAGGCTGAAAAGTTAGAGCAGCTACGATGGCTAGAGCATGGCTATAGTATATATGTGGCAGAAACTAAGCACGAATCTAAATCTATAGACACTATAGAAGACTATCAATACATACTATCCAATATCTCAAAATTTATTCATGAATAAAGTCATTATCGCCCCTTCATTATTAGCTGCTGATTTTAGAAATCTGGAGCGTGAATTTGAAAAAATAAATTCTAGTGAGGCAGAATGGATTCACTTTGATGTCATGGATGGACTGAATGTACCCAATATTTCATTCGGATTTCCGCTACTAGAGGCTACCCGAAAACTAACGGACAAGTATATAGATGTGCATCTCATGATAGAAAACCCATCGAAGTATTTTGAAGAATTTAAAAAATATGGAGCAGATGGCCTCACTATTCACTATGAAAATCAAACTAATATTAAAGAGCAATTACAGGCCATAAAAGCTTTAGGTATGAAGGCAGGATTAGTCATAAATCCTAACACAGACGTGTCGGTTTTAGAACCTTACCTATCTGAATTAGATTTAATTTTGATAATGTCTGTCTTTCCAGGATTTGGTGGTCAAAAATTTATTGATGCCACTTATGATAGAGTTAAACAATCAAGGAGGCTTATTGAAGATTCTGGAAGATATATTATTTTACAAGTAGATGGAGGAGTTTCATTAGATAATAGTCAGGAACTCATAGGTGCAGGCGCAGATGCATTGGTTTGTGGAAGCGCTTTATTTAAAGAAAACGACTTTAAGGGGTATGTAGTGAAACTTTTAGGCAAATAAATTATATTTCAATATGCACCAAATGGCCTCGAAACCATCTTTCCAATCAATTTTTTTACCATCCTCATAGGTTCTTCCGTAATAGGAGATGCCTACTTCATAAATTCTAATACCTGGTATTCTTGAAATCTTAGCAGTAATCTCTGGCTCCAACCCAAACCTCTTTTCTTTTATCTCAATGGATTGAATAATTTCTCTTCGGAACAATTTGTAACATGTTTCCATATCCGTAAGATTTAGATTCGTAAACATGTTAGATAAAAAAGTTAGAAATTTATTTCCGATCGAGTGCCAAAAAAATAAAATTCGATGAGGTTTGCCCCCAATAAATCTACTACCATAAACCACATCTGCAAAGCCATCCAAAATTGGCTTCAATAAGATAGAATATTCATTGGGATCATATTCCATGTCTGCATCTTGAATAATTACAAAATCTCCTGTGGATTTATAAATTCCAGTGTTTATAGCCGCCCCTTTGCCTAAATTTAAAGTATGCTTCAAATAAAATATTGGTAATTCTGGGTAATATTTTTGATAAGACTGAATAGACTCCTCTGTACTATCACTGCTGCAATCATTCACTATGATTATTTCTTTATTTATAATTCCCAAATCGACTTTCCTAATTTTATCTAAGATTAAATGAATAGTTTTGCCTTCATTAAAGGCTGGGATTATGATAGACAAAGTGCTCATAGAATAAATAATTTAATATCTTTGTAAAATTAAAATAAAAGATTTATATAATAAAGAAATTTGCCAATTGAGTAATAAAACAAAAATTTACGGTCAATATCTATTTTTTTCAATGCTCATTGTGCTTTCTTCCTTATTTAGGTGGTATTCTACGGGGACTCTAAAAGCAGATGGAAATTTTGTAAATTACTCTAAGCTACATACTTGGATACTATTTTTGAGTTATGTGTTAGGATTTTTAGGGTTAGTTTATACTTATACTAAAATCGTTTTTAATCATTCACAATACCAATTGAACCAAATACAAGTAAGAAATCTAGCGTTTTTAAGCTGTTGTTTTTTTTTCTTTATGACTGTAATCTTTGCCTCAGATATATATACTTATCTCGCAGAAGGAGATCTGGCGTCGAGAGGTATATTCACATATACCAATGGCGAAATCCTTAAGCAGTCATTGTTTATTGACTATGTAAGTGATTGGTGGAAAGAGTGCCCCAACCATTACGGACCTCCATTATTATTTCTCTTTTATTTATCGGTCTTAATAGGTAAAACAATAATGGGAAGTTATGTCGTATTTAAGTTGTTAATGTTATTTACAACTATCGCTTCCATTCATTTGGTCTATAAATTTTTCGTCAACTCTAACAAAGAATATAAGTACAATATGTTTGCTTTTGTAGCGCTAGCTCCTATTATTCTAATTGAAGGAGCAGGACAAGCTCATGTAGAAATATTTATCGCCCTTTTATTAGCTGGTTGCATATACCAGTTTTTAAAAGAAAATTATATAAATGCAATAGGACTAATTGCGTTGGCTATGTCATGTAAAATCATGTATTCTATGATTTTATTTCCATTTATTGTCGCATTGTTTTATGTAGAATTTATTAACAAAGAAAAATCAATCTTAAAATTTTCAAAATACCTAGTTTATTCTTTTTTTATCACAATTGTAGTCATAGCTATATCATATATACCAGTCTGGGAAAGTATACAGACTATTTTAGCTCCAATGGATTATCACAAGACGAAAACTCCAAGTAGAAGTTTTACAGAAGTGTTGATATTAATTTATCATTATGGAAGAGAATTAGTATCGACCAACTTCTCAATTTCTGGTTTGATTGAAAAAACACATGAATCTAATTTTCTAACTAAAACTTTAGTCTTAAATTATCAGTCAAAAGTTGCTCCAATATTCAAAATAGTAGGAATATTGCTAGCAGGATTTTCTATAATTCCTTTATTGAAAACAAAAAATATCACATTTGTTTTTCATGTTTTTGCGAAAGTATGGATTATTATCATTACGTTTTATTCTCCCATTTTTAATCCTTGGTACTATATTCCCATTTTAATTCTATTATATAATTCCGATAAGAAATCTTGGATAGTCTATTCAATAATAGCTATGTCGTTTACAATCAATCCACAGCTAAGCAACAGTATTCCTCCAGGACATATAGCGGAAGTTATACTATCTATTAATCTGCTTTGCTTCCCTATAATCTTCCTAATCTATTTTCAGGAAAACTTTATTATGGAGACCTATAGAAATATTTAAGGACACTTCCATCTATAATATTTCATATAGACTATAAGTTTCATCTCCTACCGCATTATTAAATTCTTTCAATTTTTTTAATCGCGATATATCTTGTATTGTCCAAGTCAATGTCTTATTCAAATAAACAAAATATACTTTTTTCATACTTGAATCAGTGAAATCAAAATCCTTAAATAAAATAAGGCATGGCGCCTTCGTTTTCATTTTAAATGAATCGCTATGTTTAATTATTTCACTCATCGCCATAGTATCCTTATTTAACTTAGAAAAACTTGCGTATAGTGCATGCCTATTTTCTCTGGGGAAAAACAATTTATTTGGGATATAATATGGCAATGGCTCTAAATAAAAATCAGGCTCAGACATTAAAACACTATTGGCATATTCCGGTTTTGATTTTATATAATCAGCTAACGATAGACTGCTACTTCTTTCATGATAAATATCTTCAATACACTGCACGAAATTGGAAATTACTAAACAGAAAAACACAATAGGAATAACAACAAGATTTCCAATGGATAAAATTTTCGTATTCCAATTTTGATCTTTCAAGTTTAAATTAAATTTGAAATCCCGAGCATACATGCAAAACATAAATACTATCATTACTCCAATATGTCTAGACGAGAGTGTGTATACTTGCAGATTAATAACATTTATTAGCACTACGCAGGCATAAAATAGAATTGAATGCCAAATTTTTCTACTTAAAAAATAAGCAAAAATAAATACTAAAACTGAATTTAAAATATGAGCATTCTGTATAAATGGTGATAAAACTTTCGAGGGAAAGACAATAGAAATGAATAGATTTTTTAAACTGTCAATCATTGAGATAGTATTGACATTATAGAAATAGGAAAGTTCATTCGTTCTAGTAGTGAAATAAAACAATAGTGTTGAAATTAAAAAGCTTAGAAGTATAGTTCCCAGTTTTTTATACTTAATATTTTTAATTTCAAAAACTTCTAAAAATACCAACCCAAACAATAGCACCCCGACTATTGACCCTACAACTTGAGTTTGAATTAACAAGAAGATAATAAGCAATGACCAGTAAAATTTCCCTTTTTCATGAAGAATAAAAAATAAGATGATAAACAAAGCTGAAATCCCATAGTCACGGCACATAACAGTGTTTTCAAAGATCATGATATTGGTAAAAATAAATAATATTGAAATATATAGCGGCAATCTAAAATATTTCAATACTAATGTTACAGAAGCTAACCCAATAAGAAACGAAATAATTTTTAGTACAATAGGATTCGGATAAATGAAATAACAAAATTTCAAAAGAACATACCAAAGCATAGGATGACCCTCATTAACCATATCTCTAGGCAATTCTAAAATAGATGAATGGAGCAAGGTTGTACTCAACATTCTCATCTCATCTCGCCATATTTCATGATTATATGCTGTGATGAAAGCTATTGCTGTCCAAAGAAGCAAAATAGCATAATTTATTTTGGAACGTGATACTTTCTCTAAAAATTGCATTCTAAGATGTTGGCTTAGTTAAACTAATTTCTTTTGTATATTCAAGAATGTTTTTGACTATTGGAGTAGGCTTAATTTCAATATAAATCTGATACGAGAATATTGATTTACTGATAGCTATTAAAAATTTATTGATGTTTAACAAACTATGTGCTATGAAATTATCTCCTAGAGCCTTAGGAATTGGAGCTGGAATGCCTTTTACTTTAGTTACTATATAGCCATTTTGATTTAACATAGTCTTTAAAGAACCAAATGTAAACAGCCTAGTATGCGTCATATCTAAAATGCCAATTTTACCATAATTAAACTGACCTAACATCAACTGAATTCTTATTAATATAAAAGCAATATTAGGAGTCGTAATAATCATATTGGGGGATTTCATACCCGATGACTTTCTCAGCTTATATAAGAAGTCCTCTGGACTCTTCAAATGCTCTATAATATCAAGCATAATTATATTATCATATCCCTTTTCAATTTTTTCAAAGTCAATTTCATCTATATTTACTTGATAAAATTTTGAGAAAACAGGATTTTTAAACTGATCTTCCATATCAACTCCAATAACTTTGCACCCCTTTTTGGCTAACTCAGCAGCTATCAATCCAGTACCAGAGCCAATATCCAATACTGTAGTATTCGCTTCTACATTATCTATCGCCATTGTATGTGAAGATGTATATCCTAACTTCAGATCATAGACAGGCGAACTCGTAGTGATGTCATACTCCTTCTTATAAAAAATATTTAACAAATGTAATCTAGATTGAATACAGTTCCAAACGATTTGACGCGCATAGCTGATTCCATTTACATGACAGATTTCATCTCCATAATAAGTTGGGATTTCAATTTCCTTTATTTTAAATTTAGATAGAATAAATTGAATGATTATTTGTGTATCAAAGTTAAAATCATTTGAGTTTTGCTCAAAAGGAATCTTTTTCAAAGCGTCAATTCTATAAGCTCTATAGCCTGAATGAAATTCCGATAAATCAGATCTCATAATGAAATTTTCTAATTTAGTTAAGATAATATTTCCAATAAACTTATAATATGGCATTCCACCTGCTAATGCATTTTTCTTAGTGATCATGCGACTTCCATTAACAAAGTCAACGCCATCGTCTCTAAGGGGTGCAACCATTTCTCCTACTAATTCAGGAGCATATTGTCCGTCTCCATGCAGTAAAACTACATAATCAAAATTATTTTCAATTGCATAGAGATAACCAAGCTTTTGGTTTCCGCCGTATCGTTGATTTATTGGATTATAAAGGATTTCAATATTCATATCAGAATTTTTTCGCTTGAAATCATGCGCTTTCTGATAGGTGACATCCTTTGAATTGTCATCGATGATTAAGATCTCATATTCGTAGTCCTCAAAGACTTTTTTAGGAATCCTACTTAATACTTTTTCAATATGATTTTCAGCATTATATGCTACTATAAATATGAGTAATCTTTTTCTAGACATTCTAATTTATTTTATGGTATTGAATAGAATTTTTGTCAATTTTTTAAATTCAATTTTTTTTATCAAAAGGCAAAATTAATACTCTTATCTGAAATATGATAATAATAGCAATACTTAAGCCTAAAATATAAGTTGAAAATGGAGATATATAATTATAATAAGCACAGTCTTGAATCACACAAGCTGATGATAAACAGAGAAATAGAAGTCTACATTTTCCGTTATTTATCCAAAAGTAAATTGGTAATAGTAATATTAAATACCAAGTCATAAATCGGTGAGAATAAATCAATAACATTGCTGTAATTATTCCAAAAACTAAATATGCACCATTTGCCATAATTCTCGCTTTTAACTTATATACCAAAACTAAAATATAACTTATTGCTAAAATTTTGAATCCTAATTTAAAAATCTCCGTGGATTGATTTATTGAATAAATCTTAAGTACTTTAAGGGTTTCATAAATATAGGCTACGAAACTTCCTGTCGGCCGCATTGTATCAATTGTTAAAAAAGGTCTTACTAAAAAATGAATATCTCTAAATTGATAATAGCAAATAGTAAACAAAAATATAATAGCAATGAAGACTTTAATTAAAAAAATAATTAAAGTCTTCCAAGAAAATCCTCGCAATAATATAAAGTAATATAGCAAGATTGGAAAGCATAACACCATCGATACTTTCGAAAAACAAGCTAAGCCAAAAAGGAGCCCAGATAAATATATTTGTGATTTATTAATAAAGTAAATTGAAATTAAAAAAAGTGAAACTGAAATCACTTCACAGTGTGATTGTCCTATAGCTTCTATTGTCCATAAAGGATTTAATAATACAAACGCTTTTGATTGATTTGAAATATTGTCAATTCTGTTTATTAAAAATATAACTATACAAACTAGAAAAAAACAAATTAGTTTAAAATTAAAAACTGATAATAATATACTAATGGGTATTACGGAATATTTAGCCAAAACTAATGTCACTATTCCGTACATATTTGGAGTAATTTTATAAAGTGGGCTAATAAAATCATAAAAAAAATTCGCTGAAGTAATATTTTTAATAAAAACTTGAGAAGAATAATCAAATGATTCTCCATATGCCAATAAACTATATATATCATTGCTGATACATGGGAGCATTAACAAACCCATAGCATTGATAATATATGCATATTTTATAAAACTTATATCTTCACTTTGTATTTTATGGAATGAATAAAAATGTAATATTACTGATGAGAAAAACAAAATAGAAATAATGTTTCCCCCTAATCCTTCCAGAATAATACCATCTACCTTTAGTGAATTGGATACGATATATCTTCCCCAAGATAATAATACAATTAAAAGAAAAGAAATTAAATAATTTCTTTTATAATTTTTGAATCTAAAAATTAAATCAGTCAAAGTAACTCATTAGAATTTAAAATAGTTCCTAGATAACCTCATCCACCACATACTCCGGTCTATTCTTTATCTCATCAAAAATATTGCCAATATAGGCTCCCAACACACCCATGGAAAGCATTTGAATACCTCCGAAGAAAATGATAGATCCGAAAATAGACATCCAACCAATTTCAAAGGTATCAGGATAAAGTATCCATTTTATAAACTGAGCAATAAAAAATAAAACACTTAATGCCACCAAGATTAGTCCAAGATTTGTAGCTAAAGTCAATGGTTTCTTAGAGAAATACAACAAACCACGCATCGCAAATTGAATCATCTTAGACAGAGGATAATGCGTTTCCCCTGCAAATCTCTCCTCGCGGTTATATTCGATCGGCACTTGCTTAAAACCTATCCAAGTGATAATGCCTCGTATATACTTTTGACGTTCTTCGATATTATTAAATACATTCGCTACTTTCCTATCTATGAGTCTAAAATCTCCGGTGTCTAATGGCAACTGAGTCTCAGACATCGAATTTATCAATCGATAATAATATTTCGCAGTCATTTTTTTAAACCAAGATTCTCCCATTCTAGACTTACGCACAGCATATACTACATTCGCATTTTCTTCTTCTGCCTTCTTCACCATGTCGGGGATTAAGGCAGGAGGGTCTTGAAGATCC